>NZ_VTZU01000259.1 GCF_008370685.1 Aquimarina sp. RZ0 | reverse complement strand
GGTTCTGATTGCTGATTTTGTATTGCTGTAATTCGATTTTCTGCGATCTGGATTTCTTCAGGTTTAGTATCAGCTGCTTCTTTTAGAATAGAAAGCGTTCTTACTGCATCATACATATCATAATCTTTTTTAGAAGAAATGGCTTTGCATCCAATTTTACCAAAACGTCTTAGGTATTCCGCATAGTCAGGGTTGGCAATGATAGGAGCATGACCCGCTGCTTCATGAATGATATCAGGGGCAGGAGTATATTCTATATTTTCCAGTTGCCTAATGTCTGAAGCAATTACAAGAATATTATAAGCCTGAAACTCCATAAAAGCATTAGGGGGGAATAAAACCATCTACAGCTACTGCCGCCCAACCAATTTCTTTAAGAATTCGATTCATACCATACATACTTGGTATTTTATTAATAGAAATTCCTGTTTTCTCTAATCCTTTTAGATATGAGTGGTGGGCAACTTTGCTTAATGACGCAATATTTTTGCGCATTACATA
>NZ_VTZU01000258.1 GCF_008370685.1 Aquimarina sp. RZ0 | reverse complement strand
TCTTTTCTAATTTATTACCTATAGCATCATATACATAGTTAATTGTATTTACGTGATTGATCTGTACTCTTGTCGGTAAATTTAAATGATTATAGCTAATATCCTGTATCCCTTTATTACGATCAATGATCATATTACCATTCAGGTCATAAACATAGTCATTATTGGTATTGGTACCATCCTTAAAACCAAAATCCTCATTTCCGGTATCGGTTACCTTTTGTAATTTATTGCCCTGATCATAGGTGTACGTTAGCTCATCTATATTACCAACATTACCATCAAAGAATCCAAATCTGGTCAAGTCAGAAATATTTCCGTTTTTATCATATCCTACAGTATTTAGACTATAATATGGTAAAGAGAAAGACGCTTTGGTAATCCTATTTAACGCATCATAATGATAACGATACGAACGTTTCGTGGTTCCATTATCATTAGCTGTTTTCCAGTGGGTTTCACTAATATTTCCATTATACAATAGCTCTGCTGCTCCCTGATATGGGTAAGTAGTAGGGTCACTGGTATTATAAC
>NZ_VTZU01000257.1 GCF_008370685.1 Aquimarina sp. RZ0 | reverse complement strand
CTAGTACACTTTTTACTCCTGAGCAAGGACTCTTGGCATAAACTACCCATGATTTATTAAATAAGGTGTCTACTAAATTTTGTAAGTTTAGATGCTCTATTTCCTTTTTGTTTTTCAATTGTTTTAACTGCTTCAAAAATATAGCTCTAAAGACTTTACTCATGGCTTTTACAGGAAATAGGTATTTTCCTTTTCCGCAAGTTTGTTTCCATTTCTGTTGTTTATTTACACCTCCAGATGGCACTAGACAATGAAGGTGAGGATGTAAGCTTATATTCTGTCCCCAAGTGTGCAAAAGACTAATCATACCGGTTTTTGCTCCAAGATATTTAGAGTCATTAGAAAAGGTTTGAATAGTTTTCCAAGAAGCGCTAAAAAGGGTGTTATAAAGTTGTTTCGGATACTTTAAACACAATTGGTTAAGCTCACTAGGTAAAGTAAATACGACATGAAAATAAGTAACAGGTAAGACTTGTTCTGTGCGTGCTTGAATCCATTTTTCCCGCTGTTGGACCTGACACTTAGGACAATGCCT
>NZ_VTZU01000256.1 GCF_008370685.1 Aquimarina sp. RZ0 | reverse complement strand
TGAAATGTTATAAGCTATTGGATATAGAAAAGTATGCTCGCTTGAAAACAATTTCTAAAGCGCAATGAAGAACGCTATCGGTAAGCCGTATGAGGGAAAACTTCACGTACGGTTTGATGAAGGGGGCACTGATAGTTCTAAAATATTAATATCTTTAAACAGATAATAATAAGGCAGAGCTATCAGGCTCTACTCTACTAAGTCATTGCCAAAAAACTCCTAATCTGATTTTCTAATAATTAAGGAATGGTTCGAATTGATGGAGAAATTTAGAAGTCTACAATATATATAATAAGCCGCCTACCGTTATCTACATGACCATAAGCTTACCTTTAAATGCATTTTTTGTCAGTCTGATACCTAATTTATAGGGTATACATTTCCTTAATTGTTTTTATAATAATAATAATACCATTTTCACTTTGAAATAGCATGGCTATTTCGGAGTGACCGTGCCACCTATTTCGGTCAAATGGTGCCACTTTGAGAGATACTGCAATTATAGTTAAATTTTATTATTATTGGTTTTTTAATTTTCCTTTTCTTAACGATTCACCCA
>NZ_VTZU01000026.1 GCF_008370685.1 Aquimarina sp. RZ0 | reverse complement strand
TCGTGCTTACTAAAAAAAGCAGCAACACTTTAAAAAACGGCCTTGCAAAGAGCTAAAGTTAATACCCAGTAAATTACGAATTTTACGTTAGCCTACGTACTGAAGTTTCTGGGGTCTATGAGGGATTTTGTACAACGTGTCCCTCAATATATGTTGGCTTCTTACCTTGGCTTTACCCCTGAATTTTTGAGCAAAATAAGAGCAAAAAAAAATATACTATCGATTTCTTAATCTAGATTAAGTTTTTCATTATCTCATATTCTGAACTTTGTTCTAAACAAATAATCATAGATATGACAACAGGTAGAATAGACATTAGTAAAATTAATCCCGGAGCATACAATCCATTATTTACTCTATATAATAATATCAAAAAGAGCTCGCTTAGTGATCTTGAATTTTTATTGATAGAAATCAGAGCATCACAAATTAATGGTTGTGCCTATTGCATCCAGATACATAGTAAAGAAGCCATTGAGAAAGGGGAAAAACAATATCGAATCCACGCATTATCTACATGGAGAGAATCTCCTTTTTTTACTACTGAGGAGCAGATTCTTCTGGAAATGACAGAGGAAATTACAAATATTGCTGACAAAGGTCTCTCTGAGTGCGTGTATCAAAAAGCAATTGAAATATTGGGACAAGAAAAAGTTGCCGATACCATCATGGCTATTTGTTGTATTAATTCCTGGAACAGAATTGGTATAGCAACCTCTATGACTCCTATAACTTCAAAATCATAGAAATCTAAAAACAATTTTGGTATGAAAACAATCTTTATAAAACTCTTTCTTAGAGCGAGTATTGCTTTTGGTTTTTTGTCTGCTGTTGCTGACCGATTAGGCTTTTGGTCAAAAGAAAAGTCTGCCTGGGGTAGCTGGGATAATTTTATTGAATATACTCAAGTTATTAACCCCTGGTTTCCTAATACTCTAATCAATGCTATCGGAACTGTTACTACGGGAGCAGAAATTATATTAGCGATCTTCTTACTAATAGGTTTTAAGACATCACTATCAGCCACAATAAGTGGGTTCTTATTATTGATCTTTAGCATAGCAATGACACTATCTCTAAGTGTAAAAGCTCCTTTAGACTATTCGGTATTCTCTGCGGCTGCGGCTGCCTTTGGTGTAAGCTTGTTAAAAGAACAGTATCTGGAAATCGATATCCTACTTAACAAAAAAATATAGCTTCTTATCTAAGAAGTCTACTCTTAACTCATATCAAACTGCGTCCGGATGTAAAAAAGTATCAAGAATACATTGTATATCAAAAAAAGCTTGTTCTTGATACTTTGGTATCAATTCTGATTTGAATTGCTCATCAGAACATAAAGTATTTTTGTTATACCCAACTCTTAAATGAATCGTATTACACAAAAATAAACGTCCAGCATAGTCAAAGCGGTTCACTTTTATTCTGAAGAATCAAATAAAAACGATGTAGTTTTATTAGACTCAAGATATAAATGAAGTGGTGCACACTTTTTATAAGAACACGACATCAGAACGACCTCTTTATCATAATCAACCGTTAAGCATCTGCCAAAGAGTATCTTTCAATTCTAACAACCCTTGTTGCGCTACAGAAGAAATAAATAGGTAAGGCACACCTAATTGCTCATCCAATTCATTTGCAAGTTCAATTTTAAGTTCATCATCCAGCATATCACATTTTGAAATTGCGACGAGTCGCTCTTTATCTAATAAATCTGGATTGTATCTTCTTAGCTCATCTAATAAAATTTCATACTGCTCTTTAATATCAGGTGCATCAGCAGGAACCAAAAATAATAATGTAGAATTACGTTCGATATGCCTAAGGAATCGATGACCTATACCTTTACCTTCTGCTGCTCCCTCGATAATTCCTGGAATATCAGCCATGACAAATGACTGAAAATTCCTATATTCTACAATCCCTAAATTAGGTTTTAATGTCGTAAATTCATAATCTGCAATTTTAGGTTTTGCAGAAGTTATTACAGAGAGTAATGTAGATTTTCCAGCATTCGGAAAACCTACTAAGCCTACATCTGCTAGTATTTTTAATTCTAAAGTGATATCCTGTTGCATACCTTCAATTCCAGGTTGCGCATATCTGGGGGTTTGATTCACTGAGTTTTTAAAATGCCAGTTTCCTCGACCTCCCATTCCTCCTTCTGCTATAATAATTTGCTGTCCTTCTTCTGTAATTTCATGAAGAATTTCCTGAGTTTCTGTATCTCGTACTACAGTTCCCAAAGGTACATCTACATATACATCTGTTCCATCAGCCCCACTACTTCTGTTTTTACTACCGTGTCCGCCGTGTTCGGCTCTGAAATGACGCCTGAACTTAAGGTGATACAAAGTCCACATATTGGGATTTGCCTTTATAATAACATGTCCTCCACGACCTCCATCACCTCCATCAGGACCACCTTTAGTGATATATTTTTCTCTATGTAAATGTACAGATCCTTTACCTCCATTTCCGGATGTAATGTGTAATTTCACATAATCTACAAAATTCCCTTCTGTCATAATTCTATATCTATTTTATTGTCCATGAGGTCGAACCAGGGCGGCTGACACTATGTATCTTAAAAAAAAATGGCTTAAAGCTTAAAAAAATGGTTATAACTTATCAATTACGCTACTTAGACGCCCCGTAATTTCATTAATACCACCTACTCCATCTACTCCAAAATATTTATTTTCTTTTTGATAATAATTTTTCAAAATCGCCGTCTCGTCATAATATACCTTAATACGATTACGAATTACACCTTCATTAGCATCATCCGGTCGTCCAGAGGTCTTCCCTCTTTCCAGTAAGCGTTGCACCAATACTTCATCATCAACCTCCAGGGCAACCATAGCACTTACCTCTGAACCTTTTGATACTAATAATGCTGCCAGAGATGCTGCCTGAGCTTCTGTTCTGGGAAACCCATCAAAAATAAAACCTTTGGCATTTGGATTTTTATCTACTTCTGCATTAAGCATATTGATCGTTACCTGATCAGGAACCAATTGTCCTTTATCTATATATGATTTTGCCAATGTCCCTAATTCTGTAGCATTTTTTATATTGTATCTAAATACATCTCCTGTAGAAATATGCACCAGATCATATTTTTCTTTTAATACTTCAGCCTGTGTTCCTTTACCCGCTCCCGGAGGTCCAAATAACACTAAATTTGTCATGTTGTTTTCTTTTAATTGGTAAACTTCTGTAAGATTACGTCCCAGACCATTATAGTCCAAACCATATCCCACTATAAAACGATTTGGGATGTTTATCCCTATATAATCAATAGTAATTTCTTTGGTATACGCCTCAGGTTTAAAAAACAAGGTTCCTATACGTATAGCAGCACAGCCTTTATCTCTAAGTATGTTGATCAACTCCTCAACAGTAGTCCCTGTATCTACAATATCTTCCAGAATTACTACACTTCTACCGGATATATCTTCTTTTAATCCAATAAGTTCCTTTACTTGTGATGTAGTAGTAATCCCATCATATGAAGCCATTTTCACAAAACTAACTTCGCACTCATATCTAAACCTTTTTAGTACTTCGGATGTAAACATAAACGCTCCATTTAACACCCCAATAAATAATGGTCTATCATAAGCTAAATCCTTATTTAGCTTGTTAGACACTTCATCTATTGCTTCAGTGATTTTTTTTTCACTTATAAATGATACAAATTGTAAATCGTGTAAAGTAATCATCACATTATGAGCCTGGCTGAATAGCTTTTTTCTTTTAAAGCGGCAAAGATAGTGATTACAAATAATACTTATATACAGTTATCTAATGCATTTACACTCTTATATCGTGGTTTTTACTTATGAAAAAATTATTTTTGCGCTTATCGATCTTTTTATTTTTCTAAAATGACAAACTATTTTTCTTCAGAATTTAAATTAGGTATTTTGGGTGGTGGACAATTAGGCAAGATGATGCTCTATGAAACCAGAAAATATGATATCTGCACATATGTTCTCGACCCTGACCCCGAAGCACCTTGTAGAATTGCTTGTAATCATTTCCAACAAGGTGATCTTATGGACTATGATATTGTATATCAATTTGGAAAAAAAGTAGATGTACTTACTTTCGAAATTGAAACGGTTAATATCGAAGCACTTATTCAATTAGAAAAAGAAGGTAAAAAAGTCTATCCGGATTCTAATACTTTGCAAAAGATACAAAACAAAGGCAAACAAAAGCTTTTTTATAAAGAACAGGATATACCTACGGCAAATTTTAAGCAATATGCGAACAAGGCACATTTAGCAGAAGGAATTACTAGTAATAGGGTAAAACTTCCTTTTGTATGGAAAAGTACACAAGGAGGGTACGATGGCAATGGAGTCTCGGTCATCAGAACCGGAGCTGATATCGCCAGACTCCCTGATACAGAATGCATTGCAGAAGAATTGATAGATTTCAAAAATGAACTGGCTGTCATCGTTGTACGTAATCCCAAAGGTGAAATAAAAACGTACCCTGTAGTAGAAATGGAATTTCATCCTGAAGCTAATCAGGTAGAGTATGTAATTTGTCCTGCCAGAATTAATCCGGAAATTGCAAAAAAAGCCAGAAAAGTTGCAGAAACAGTCTCTGCTGCTTTTAAGCACGTAGGAGTTTTTGCCGTAGAAATGTTTCTTACAAAAAATGATGAAATTATTGTTAATGAAGTAGCCCCAAGGCCTCATAATAGTGGACATTACAGTATAGAGGCTAGTTATACGAATCAATTCGATCAACATATTAG
Organism: Aquimarina sp. RZ0; assembly: GCF_008370685.1. Classification (GTDB taxonomy): domain Bacteria; phylum Bacteroidota; class Bacteroidia; order Flavobacteriales; family Flavobacteriaceae; genus Aquimarina. The sequence continues at coordinate 79,861 of NZ_VTZU01000026.1, read as the reverse complement.
AGCTATCTTAAACCTTCCTCTGGGTGCTACAGACAGTAAATTAGGAGGTATTATGGTTAATCTTGTTGGCGCAGAAGGGCATACAGGTGAGGTGGTCTACAAAAACCTCGAGACTATTTTAAGAATGAAAGGTGTGACCCCACATATATATGGAAAAAAGCAAACAAGACCTTTCAGAAAAATGGGACACGTGACTATTATCAATGAAAATATTAGTGAAGCTAGAATAATTGCAGAGAAAGTAAAAGATACCATCCAGGTAATTAGTAAATAAGTTATGAGAAAACATTCTATTTGATTTCTTAAATACACATTACATTATTCAATACATAAGAAACAAAAATACAATATGAGCAAAGTAGGAATAATAATGGGCAGTACCAGTGATATGCCCGTCATGGAAAAAGCTATCGAAATATTACAAAGTTTTGATATCGAAGTAGAGACAGATATCGTATCTGCTCATCGTACACCAGAAAAATTATTCGATTATGGAACCAATGCACATAGCAGAGGGATCTCCGTAATCATCGCTGGTGCAGGCGGTGCAGCACATCTTCCTGGGATGGTGGCATCATTATCCCCGCTTCCTGTCATTGGAGTTCCTGTAAAATCCAGAAATTCTATTGATGGATGGGATTCTATTCTTTCTATATTACAAATGCCTGGAGGAGTACCTGTAGCGACAGTTGCTCTTGATGGTGCCCTTAATGCAGGAATTCTAGCAGCTCAGATCCTAGGAGCGACAAACAAAGCTATACTGGATAAGGTAGTGATCTACAAAGAAGGATTAAAACAAAAAGTTATAGAAGGAGCTAATAACCTTAAAAAATAAAGAACAAAAAAAAGAGTCGCTCCTCAGCGACTCTTTCCAATATCAGGTCTTACAGTAGAATATAACAATATTTATTAACCAACTTAAATATATTACACAAAAAATTCAAAGTAAGACCATACTCTTAAAACCTGATACAAAGGTAAAACCTTACTTTGATTACGCAAAAATATCTGCGGAAACTTATTAACAATTTCGACAAAAAGCAGAAATAATCGATAAAAAGTACATACCTCTTGGGATTTAACTGTTTTTTTGAGTAAAAAAAAGTTAGAACCCTGAATTTTGACCCAATTTTAAGCCCAAAAAACCGAAATTGTTAAAAAACCGAAAGAAAAATCAACTTAAAAATTGCGGTTTTTAAAAACTTAATACTCCTCAAAAAGTACTATTATTGATATTCACATGATTACAAAAAGCTGTTTTATTTTTTATTAACTTGGGATAAGAATGAATTGAATTTAAAAGTTTTTTCTGTCAAAAAAAATATTATAAGAAAGTGTGGTTTTAGAAAAGCAATTAAATCATTCCTCAGAATTATCATATTTTTATTCTGTTATTGAATTCCCCACAATAAGAATCAGAACCAAAAAATACGAATAGAAGCAACCGATATCACAAAAACACGGATATAAATCAGAGGCATCATAAAAAGGTATTTTAATAAAAATAAAAAGAGCTACAATTTTTGTAGCTCTTTTGATATATTTGACCTTTGCAAAGATGTATAACGATCCATTATTACTACCATACCCCATAGTAATAATCTATTTATGTCTTTGTTTAAGTCATACTAATAAACCATTACAAATCTATGTGTATTACAATAGATTTACTTAAAACATATTGGTATTAAAAGTATAATTATCGACAAACAACATTTTTTTTCGATAAAACTGCATACCGTATACAATAAAAATCACTAGTACAATGAATAATCCTTTATTAGAATCTTTTGATATCGCTCCTTTTTCTAAAATAGAAACTGCTCATTTTTTACCAGCAATTAAAAATGCGATCACGATTGCTAAACAACAAGTAGATGAAATCGTAAAAAATCCGGAAATACCTTCATTCGAAAATACTATAGAAAAGCTAGAATATGGTGGCGAATTATTAGATAGAATAACGAGTATATTCTTCAATCTTAACAGCGCAGAGACGAATAATGAAATCCAGGAAATTGCTCAAGAAATTTCTCCTATACTCTCTGAGTATAGTAATGATATAGCCTTAAATGAAGACCTTTTTAAAAAAATAGAAAGTGTATATTCCCTTAAAGACACGCTTAATCTCATGCAAGAGCAATCTACACTTTTAGAGAAAAGATACAAGTCTTTTTCAAGAAACGGAGCCAATCTTCCTGCGGATAAGAAAGATAAACTTAGGGCTATCGATAAAGAGTTATCGCAACTTAGTCTTACTTTTGGAGAAAATATTCTAGCCGAAACTAACAAGTTCGAAATGTTATTAACTAATGAGTCTGATCTGAGTGGTCTGCCAGATGGGGCTAAAGAAGCTGCTAGAGCACTTGCTGAGTCCAAAGGAAAAGAAGGATGGATTATTACACTGGATTATCCTAGTTATATCCCCTTTATGACGTATGCAGATAATAGAGAGCTACGCAAAAAATTAGCACTTGCATTCGGATCCAGAGGGTTTTATGGAGATATCCACGATAATCAAAAAATTGTGCTTAGTATTTCAAAACTAAGACATCAACGTGCACAGATCCTTGGATATTCCTCACATGCGCATTATGTGCTGGAAGAACGAATGGCAAAAACACCAGAAAATGTATTTTCTTTTTTAAATGAAATTTCGGAAAAAGCAAAACCAGCTGCCGAAAGAGAGTTTATACAATTAGAGAATTTTGCGAAAGAATTAGATGGTATTACTAAACTTCAGAAATGGGACGGAGCATATTATTCAGAAAAACTTAAACAAAAATTATTCAATTTAGATGATGAAAAACTAAAACCATATTTTAAACTAGAAAATGTAATTGATGGGGTTTTTCAGGTTGCTTCCATTTTATTTGGTCTACAATTTGAAGAAACTGACGCGATCCCTACCTATAATGAAGAAGTCAAAACATATAATGTAACTGATTCTCAAGGAGAATTCATTTCGTTATTATATGCTGATTTTCACCCAAGACCTGGAAAAAGAAATGGTGCTTGGATGACTTCTTATAAGCCACAGATGATTAAAGAAGGAAATAATATACGGCCACATATTTCTATTGTCTGCAACTTTACTAAACCTACTCCCAGCAAACCTTCCTTATTAACATTTAATGAAGTAACTACTTTGTTTCATGAATTTGGACATGCATTACACGGAATGCTCGCCAATACAACATATCCCGGACTGTCTGGAACTAATGTATACTGGGATTTTGTAGAATTACCTAGTCAGGTATTAGAAAACTGGTGTTATGAAAAAGAGGCCTTAGAATTATTTGCTAAACATTACCAAACTGGCGAAGTGATCCCAATGGAACTTGTAGAGAAAATAAAAGAATCCGCTACCTTTATGGAAGGGATGTCTACATTACGCCAATTAAGTTTTGGTTTATTAGATATGTCATGGCACGCCCAGGATCCAAGTATGATAACAAGTGTAAAAGAGCATGAAAAGAAGGCATTTGCGAGTACTACATTATATCCTGATGTTGCTGTAAATTGTATGAGTACTTCTTTTTCGCATATTTTTCAGGGAGGATATTCTGCAGGATATTATTCTTATAAATGGGCAGAGGTACTAGATGCTGATGCTTTTGAATACTTCAAAGAAAACGGAATTTTTAATATAGAAGTAGCTACAAAATTTAAGGATCACGTGTTATCCAAAGGAGGAACAGAAAATCCTATGTCACTGTATAAACGTTTCAGAGGTCAGGAACCTAAACCTGAAGCATTATTAAAACGTGCGGGATTGATTAAATAATCTATATTATCTTCAAAAAAAATACAAACAAGTAAGGTGCTTTCATTTTATATAAAAGCACCTTACTTTATCCATATCCTATTAGTATTCGGTTAATACTATTTCTCAAATGAAATCCCTTACCTAAATCATTTCTTTTTGTTTCACATTTCGAACTAAAAATAATTTGATTCAGTTTGCGGTGATCTCATCTAAGAATTGCATGATTTATAAATAATTATTGAATTACCATTTTTTTGATAACTTGTTGTGCTCCTTCACTTTCTATACGGATAAGATATATTCCTGATCTCAATGATAAACTTTTGGCAGATATCGTGTTAGCACCCGTTGATAACTGTAACTGTGATGCTTTTTTTCCTAAAATTGTATAAATTGTGACACGAATATCTTTACTATTATCACCTCTTACATCAAGTACAAAGCTATCGCTTGTAGGATTGGGAGTGATTGTGACCATAGATAAAGTTTCCTCGTCTTCATTTCCTATTACAGGGATATTAGTCCCGAACTCTACTGATGATACTGCAGATCTCGTACAGGATCCTTCATAAATTTTTATATTAGAAAAAGTAGAATTGTTATTACTTCCAGCATCATTATCATTGACAAGTACCAAACGATCCATTGCTCCAGTATAATAATCTCCTACCGGGATTGTATATGACTTGGTACCACGTGTATAATCATTATAATTGGTGATACCATAATTCTGAGTACCATATACTTTGAAATACATATCAGCCGTTAATGTATTGTCATTTTCAAAACCAATGGCATGAATTTCCCCTTCAGCGGTACTACTAAAATCAAATTCTAAAACCGTAGATGATGTTACATTATAATTCAATGGTACATACTTCCAGGAATTATTTTGTAACGATACCCCAGCTCCATTGTTAACAATTGAAGAATCTCCTGTCGAATCCTGGTTAGAAAAAGATGTAATTGTAAGGCTATTAAAATCCAGCGATTCACAAACATTCGGATTAGGATCTACAATTGATTCTTTTATTTCAAGATCATCAATAGCAATATCACCTTGCCAGCTATCACCTGTAACAACATTAAAACGCAACTGAATTTCTGATCCAATATACGGATTTAAGTTAATATTTTCTATGTTCCAATCGTTACCCTGAGCTCCGGTCTTGCGAAAAAGGCTTGCCCAAGTTGATCCATTATCCAGGCTTATTTCGACAGATAAACTCCCAATAGCACCTCCTTTCATATGATATTTAAAACTCAGTAATGCCGCAGGTATACTAGTAAGGTCAAAACAGGGTGAATTTAATATCGCTTTCTTACCAGGATATCCTGTTCCATTCCCAGAAGCTTCGACATATAAATAGGAAGAACCTTCTGATGCATTAGAGGGACCTGTTCCATTAGAGGGAGTTCCACTTGCATCAATTGTCCAGTCAAGATCATCTACAGACGATTGAGTCCAGCTCCCAAGAGAACCTTCGAATCCTTCTTGATATGGAAATGTAGTAATGCTTGTACTACATTGGTCACCTCCGCCTCCGGTACTCACGCCATTAGAGATCTCAATAAGAAATTCTAATGCCAGCTTACAGAATTTTGCAGCGTGAGTTGCATTGGGTGTTGGTGAACGATCAAAGGTGTCACGCGTGGTATGAATATTAGGGTTATGCTCTCCAAAACGAGCTTCAAAAGGAAATGTTACATCATATCCTTGTTGCGCCCAACTGTAATGATCTGAACACCCATAATTACATTGAGAAGTACCATAAGTGATCTTATGAGTTCCGGATGCATTATAATAATTCAATAGTTCTATCATAAAATCGTTTAATGTATCATCATTATAAGAATCTGTAGAAATAAAGACATCATTTGTAGATCCTTTATAGTTTGTCATATCTAATTGCATATAACTAATCACATCTACATTTCGATTTCGATAATCTGTCGCAATTTCCTTAGAGCCTCGCAACCCTACTTCTTCTGCCGCAAATGCCATAAATTCTATAGTTCTTTTAGGTCTGAAATTCATGTCCAACAATACTCTGGCGGCTTCGGTAATTGTTGATATTCCAGAAGCATTATCATCTGCTCCGGGAGCATTATTATTATTACTACCTCCAGCAGTTGAGTCTGCATGACCTCCCAAAATAACAAATTCATCAGGTTTTTCTGTACCTGTCATGGTCATCACTACAGATGGCATCACAGTACTACTATGATTTACAATCCGAACAGAGATATCACTTCTTCCTGCTGCTAAAGCTTCCCATTTTGTTTTTAGATCCAAAACTGCTTGTCTGGCACTATTGGTAGTATGATATCGGGTGCCATAATTTTCCAGTTCCTTAATTTGATCAGCTATATTTAAATTATTGACCAAATTTAAACTCTGCCGAACGAGCTGTTCTTGAGTGATTGCATAAGTAGTATTTCTTTTCTGTTTTATTTGCCCTTCTTCTAAGGCAAGGAGAGCACTCTTCTCTGATAGCTCATAAATAAAACCTGGTCCATGTACCAAAACCTTATGATGCAATTCATGAGCTGCATTATCAGTAAGCATAGCTACACTATAACCATTTTTAGAATCAATGATTTTGATATCTGCAGGATGCTCTCTTTTTAATTCTAATGCAGCATCAGTTTCTATAGTTGCATAAAACATATCTGATAACTGTTGCGCCTGAATACTTCCTAAGAACATACACAAAAATGCCCCTAAAATAATTAGATTTAATTTTTTCATTTTAATTGAGTTTGAATTAGAAGCGTAACTTACACAAAATCAACATTTAACACAAATGGTTTTTCCATAAAATAACAACTGAAATAACATCTGTACTAAAAATGAAATTATTTAATTTTAAACTTTCAGTAAATATTGAAAGTTTAAAATATTTATATTATATTTGTCATATCAAAAAAAGATATTCAACATTTTATGAATTATACAGACGCTAAAGATAAGTTTATATCCACCTGGGGAGCCTTAGGCACTTTGTGGGGAATAAATAAGGCAATGGCTCAAATCCATGCATTATTATGGATCTCTCCTGAGCCTTTGTCTATGGAAGATATTATGGAAGAACTTCATATATCCAGAGGGAATACAAGTATGAATTTACGTCAATTAATGGATTGGGGTATTGTATTCAAAGAAAGTAAACACGGAGAGCGTAAAGAATATTTCGTTTCTGAAAAAGATGTGCAGGAATTGGCAAAACAAGTAGCCAAAGAGCGAAGCAGAAGAGAAATTAAACCCGTTATCAAAGTACTCAAGGAGGTTTCACGAATTGAACGTGATGGTACCGTAAAAACAGAAGAACTTATCAAACAGACTAAAGCTTTATATGATTTAGCCGATAATGCAGATACGATGATGAACAAAATTGTAAATCAAGAATCCAATTGGATTACAAAAACATTAATCAAACTTATGAAATAGCAATTAGAATTATAAACCTAGAACGAAAGGAAGAGATTCCTTTTCTTTTTAAAATTATATTTCAAAAATTATTGAAACTTTAAAAATTATAGGATTATGAAAAAAATACACAGCATTAACAAATGGAGTTTTATACTCACATTACTACTATATACTACTGTCATCGGTGGCTTACTGGCTCAAATCCTTCTTGGTTGTATTCAGTTTATACTAGCGCTTACTATTGTAAGCTCTTGGAAGAAATTAGATGTAACATCCAAAAAACTAATAACGACGTATTGGATACTATTTATTTCCTATTGGATCACATATAAAATTTTAGATCTATATCTGGAAAATACATCCTGGTTTATATTTTTTATACTAATCCCAATGTGTATTGCTTCTTATTTTGTCTATGCCACATATAGGATTAAAAAATGTAAAGAAGTAATCGAGATCAAACCTTCATTTTATAATTAAAACTACTCACAATGCAACTATACATACCTAAGTGGCTAATTATCATTAGTGGAATTGGTCAAATTTTTACAGCGCTTATTTATCCATATATCAGACATCAGGTATTTGATTGGTATAACGATGTGAAAAAATTAAAACCTTTGAATCAAGAAATTGCCAAAACATATGGCAGGTACATCCAAGGATTAAACTTTGTGTTCGGATTCATTACTATCACGCTAGCTTCTGGTCTAAAAGAGCAATCTGCTCTTGCCATTGCTTTGACAGGACTAATCGCTCTGTATTGGATCGGTAAGGTTTTGACTCAGGTAGCATATTATCCAATGTATGAAATACCTCAAAAAACGATTTTTAAGATCGGTAGTTATTTTATGAATCTTCTATTTGGAGTATTTGCTATAACCTACTTATTATTATTAATCCATAACTGCATTGGTTTTTTTAACCTGTAATTAAATTGTTTAGCTATGAATAACATACTTCCTCTAGAAAATAACATTAGGTTTCAGAAATCTAATGACGAAAACCTAATTGACTTATACAATGAAGCAACAGAAGATTATGAATTCTGGAGCAAGGATTTCAATATGCATTTTGGTTATTATATTCCTTTCAAAACTTCTTTTTTTAAAAGAGACACTATGCTTAATGAATTAAACAATCAGGTTTTTTGTCGATTATCTTTTGACAAAAAAAATGCTGTAATTGCAGATTTAGGATGTGGTATCGGTGGAACCATGAGGTATGGTCTGAGAAAATATCCTTATATCCATATTATAGGAGTGAGCCTCTCTCCTTTTCAAGTTCTGAAAGGTAATGAGAGGTTACGAAATATAAACGGGCTATTATTAGAAGAGAATTACTGTAATACTTCATTTTTCTCTAATAGTATGGATGGTGCATACGCCATAGAAAGTTTATGCCATTCTGGTCATAATAAACAATCATTGAGAGAAGCCTATAGAATTCTAAAACCTACTGCCAAATTTGTAATTGCGGATGCTTTTCTCAAAAAAGACCCTTCTCAACTATGCCCTAGTAGCAACTATTGCTATAATCAATTGTGCAAAGGATGGAGTCTGGAAGGTCTGGGAAACATACAGGGCATCAAAAAAACTTTAGAAGAAATTGGTTTTAAAGATATACGTATTGAAGATATCTCCTGGAGCGTTGCGCCTTCTGTACTCCACATCCCTTTTGCTATTACCCATTTTATTCTAAAAAAATTGTTCAGGAAAGAATTATTAAAACCACATAGCTGGAAAAATCTGAAAGGTTCTTTATTTGCGCTATTGTCTGGATTGCACAAGAAGAGTTTTGGATATTATCTAATCACAGCCAAAAAATAAAAAAGATAAAAAGGATGAAAAAAATAGTTATTGCTGCAGGCACAGGGTTTTTAGGAAAGATTTTAATCCGTCATTTCCAGAATGAAGTTGATACGATTGTGATCCTAACTCGCGGAGAAACCAGAATTACTAAAAACCTTAGATACATACACTGGGATGCTAAAACCTTAGGAGACTGGAAAAATGAAATAAACGATGCAGATGTACTTATTAATATGACCGGAAAATCCGTTGATTGTAGATATAACAACAAAAATAAAAAACTTATTCTTTCTTCCAGGATTGCATCCACAGAAATATTAGGAAAAGCCATTGCACAAGCCAAGAATCCACCAAAAACATGGCTCAACGCTTCAACTGCTACCATCTACAGACATTCATTAGACAAAAAAATGGATGAGCTATCAGGTGAAATGGGAACAGGGTTTTCTGTCAATGTTGCTCGTAATTGGGAGAAATCTTTCTTTTCTCAACAAACACCTCAAACCAGAAAAGTGGCATTGAGAACTTCGATTGTATTAGGAAAAAATGGAGGCGCTCTACCACCACTACTTACTTTAGTAAAAATGGGATTTGGAGGAAAACAAGGGATAGGAAATCAAAAATTTAGTTGGATTCATGAGACTGATTTTGCCAGAAGTATTGATTTTATAATCAATAACATTAAATTAGAGGGGCCTGTCAATATTGTATCTCCAGAACCTTCAACGAATTATAAACTTATGAAAAGTTTAAGGCAAATCATTAAAATACCTATAGGAATTCCTTTGGGAGGTTCAATATTGGAAATTGGTGCTCATATCATACAAACTGAAACAGAACTAGTCCTGAAAAGCAGAAATGTTATCACAAAAAAACTTGAACATAGTGGTTTCAGATTCCAATATCCTGATCTAACAACTGCATTATTACACTTAATACAATAATATATGACCATCATTAAACTTTCTACTATTATAAATGCACCCATCACCAGTGTTTTTGATGCAGCAAGAAATATAGATCTGCATATGGATTCTGCTATCAATACGAATGAAAAAGCAATAGCTGGCAGAACTTCCGGATTAATTGAATTACATGAAACTGTAACCTGGAAAGGTAAACACTTTGGAATATATCTTACCCACCAAAGCAAAATTACGGTCCTAAAATATCCAACTTATTTTGTTGACGAAATGATCAAAGGACGTTTTAAAACCTTTAAACATCAACATGTTTTTAATGACAATACAATTCATACTGAGATGATTGATATACTAGAGTATGAAACCTCATATGGTGTTTTTGGTAAAATTCTCAGTTTTTTAGCATTAAAAAAACACATTACCCAATTTATGACAATCAGAAATAAATATATAAAGTCAAAAACGGAATATAATTATCAAAATCGTAATTCATAACATCTACATCTTGCTTTTCCTTGTTATTCAATTCTTTAAAGATATTTGATATTCAACTTTTTATCCTATTTTTGAAGAATACAACAATTATTAAAATATGTCAACAAACACCATAGACCCCAACTCTTGGATAGATAAGTACAGTGACTACTTATTTAATTATACCATAGTAAGAGTCGATGATAAGGAAATAGCACAAGACCTGGTACAAGAAACATTCTTTGCTGGGTTAAAGTCTATGAAAAATTTCAAAGGAGAAGCGAGCGAGCGTACTTGGTTAATTTCAATTTTAAAAAGAAAGATTATTGACCATTACAGAAAAATAAATAGTAATAAAGGAAAAGCAGAAGTTCGTATTAACTATGTTAATGATGGCGAGACTGAAGGCGACTGGTTAGAAGAAAGAGTTGCCGACCCCTTTGATCAGAATGCTGAAAACGAAATAGAAAACGAAGAACTAGGGGTTGCAATTTATAATTGTATCGATAAATTGCCCGAAAAACAGGCACGTATCTTCAAAATGAAAACAATAGAAGGGTTTGACACAGAAGCAATTTGTAATGAATTCGATATTACTGCGTCTAACCTATGGGTAATTATTCATAGAGCACGTACAGCAATGGCTGAGTGCTTAGAAAAAAATTGGTTTTAATTAAAATGAGTAAAGAAAACAAAATTTTTGTAAGTTGCGAGGATGCAAATCACTTTTGCGACAAAAATGAGTATCAGGAAGCTTCTTTTTGGGAAAAAATAAAATTAAGTATTCATTTAATTTATTGTAAGGCTTGTAGGAAATATTCGACAAACAACTCGAAATTAAGCAAATTAGTAAAAGATCCTAAGGTAATTAGCATGAACCAATCTGCTAAGGATTCCATGAAAGAACAATTAAAGAAAAAGATGTTAGAACAAGAGTAACAAACAAAAGGGCCCAAAATAAAAGTATTTTAAATTATAATGAAAACAAGTAAAAGTTTATTCGTGTCCTGTGAACAGGCAAAACATATCTGTGATAAAAATCAGTATGGAGAAGCTTCTTTTTTAGAATTGATAAAACTGAATCTTAGATTGATTTATTGTAAAGTAACAAGAGCATATGTAAAAAGAAATGTAAAACTTACGAGAACAATTAAAAAATCTAATATCCAAACAATACCAATACTTAAAAAAGATGAAATGAAGGAAAAACTACTTAAGCAATTAAATTAGCCAAGTAGGCTTTGTAACGATACCAATATAAACAACCACATTATCGGAATACTTTCGACCCAAAAGGAACAAAAGTATTCCGATTGTTTTTTATCTGTTCCCCATAAAAACAGTAAACTAATTAATGTAACCCCAACAGTACTGAGAATTTCTGTAGCAGAAAGTGAATCTTTGACTACTGCCAATAGTAGAAAAACTAACAGTATAATACTCCCGAAGACCTTTGTCTTTGTAATACCGATTTTTTGAGGAATTGTTTCTAATGTTTCTTCATCATATTGTAAATCTCGGATTTCAAAAGGCAACATGAGTACTACGACAAATAAAAAACGCTGAATAGCTTCTATAATAATATTAAAACTTACGATCCCCTCTTTATACAAAATAGGTATTAATACTGTCACTCCGGTCCATACCAATCCTATGATAAATATTTTAATACCTGCTACACTTCTTAGGTTCTTTTTGTTTGGAAAAATAGGAATCACATAGAATAATGTTAACAGAACAAAAGGGAGTATATACACTAATGTATCTCTAGAAAGCTGATATCCAAAATACACGAATAACAATATGCAAATCCCAGTGAGCACTTTTACTCCATTCATTGATTTGGTCAATTTTCTATGATACAATTTAGATATACTCGCATATTTTACAAAATTATACCCTACAATCGCCCCAACAAAACTAAAGTATATATACGTATCTCCGCCTAATATTTCAAATTTCAAAAAAGTTAGTTTAATCAGTGCCATTATTGCAAAAGCAACATGAATGCTACTGTTGATATAAAAACTAAAGGCTTTTTTAAAGATATTCACACTACAAATTTAAGGCTATACTGTTAATAATACGATTTGTGATTAAAAAATTCGTATAAATTCATTGAATTATTTTTTCTTTATGCAAGGCAAAAAAATCAAGCATAGCTATAGATACGGTTTATTTTTTAAACGAAGTAGAAAGGAAAAAGAAACGATGAATATGCGAAATTTTTAGTTATAAATCGTATAAGATTCAAAGTTGGTTAAAAACTTAAGAAGGTAGGGTTAATTAAATGTCAAATTTTTATGTATTAAATATGTACTTTTACGCTTTCAACTTCAACTGTTTTTTGCTATGAAAACTGACTCTTTTAAATTGCGCCATATCGGCCCTTCTGAGAAGGATCTGAGTGATATGTTGCACACTATTAAAGCTGATTCTCTTGATCAGTTAATCTATCAAACTGTTCCTGATGATATTTTGTTAAAAAAGCCATTATGTCTTGATACGGCTATGAGCGAGCAAGAATACGCTGTGCATCTACAGGAGTTATCCTTTAAAAATAAGGTATTCAAAACATATATCGGTCTGGGATACCACGAAACTTATTTACCAGCAGTAATACAACGTAATATTCTGGAAAACCCAGGTTGGTATACAGCATATACCCCATATCAGGCAGAAATTGCGCAAGGTAGATTAGAAGCATTGCTAAATTACCAAACTATGATTTGCGACCTTACAGGTATGGAACTTACAAATGCTTCATTACTTGATGAAAGTACTGCCGCGGCAGAAGCAATGACAATGCTGTATGCTGTGCGATCTAAAACACAGAAAAAAAAGAACATCCATAAGTTTTTTGTTTCCAAAGAGGTTTTACCACAAACAATTTCTTTACTTAAAACAAGAGCAACTCCATTAGCTATAGAATTAGTAATAGGTGATCACAATTCTTTTGATTTTTCTACTGATTTTTATGGAGCTATATTACAATATCCTGGAGTATCAGGACAAGTATACGATTATGCAGATTTTGTAAAAAAAGCGCATCAATCAGAAATCAAAGTAGCGGTAGCTGCAGATATCTTAAGTCTGGTTGCATTAAAATCACCTGGTAGTTTTGATGTCGATGTAGTTGTAGGCACTACACAAAGATTTGGAATACCTTTGGGATATGGAGGACCTCACGCTGCTTATTTTGCGACACGTTCTGCTTATAAACGAAATATTCCCGGAAGAATTATTGGAGTAACGCAAGATATCAACGGTGACCGTGCATTACGTATGGCGTTACAAACACGTGAACAACACATTAAGCGTGATAAAGCTACATCAAATATATGCACTGCTCAGGTTTTATTAGCGGTAATGGCAGGAATGTATGCTGTATACCACGGACCAGAAGGGTTACAATATATTGCAAATAAAATACATACCTCTGCTACGACTTTGGCAAATTCCTTAGAGCAGTTAGGGTTTGAACAAACGAATACAGCTTATTTTGATACGATACAAATAAAAGCGAATGCAAATGATATCAAAAAGATTGCAGAATCTTGTGAGGTAAATTTCTATTATCCAAATGCTGATACAGTTTCTATTTCTTTAAATGAAGCAACCACGATTAAAGACCTTAATAAGATTGTTTCTATCTTTGCAGAATCTTCTGGAAAAAACCCTATAAAGATTACAATACTTCAGGATTCTGATATTATTGACGCTACTATAAAAAGAAATTCTCAATTCTTAACAAATGAAGTATTTAACATCTATCATTCTGAAACAGAATTGATGCGTTATATTAAAAAATTAGAGCGCAAAGATTTATCATTAAATCATTCTATGATCCCATTAGGGTCTTGTACTATGAAATTGAATGCAGCTTCAGAAATGTTGCCGCTAAGCAATCCTCAATGGGCTAATATACATCCCTTTGCTCCAATAAAACAGACTCAGGGATATCAGGAAGTGCTAAAAAAACTAGAAGACCAGCTTACCGAAATTACTGGTTTTTCTGCAACTTCTTTGCAACCCAACTCTGGAGCGCAAGGAGAATTTGCTGGATTAATGGTCATTCGTGCTTACCACGAATCCAGAGGTGATCATCATAGGAATATTTGCCTAATTCCGTCATCTGCTCACGGAACCAATCCTGCATCAGCCGTAATGGCCGGAATGAAAGTAGTCGTTACAAAGGCAACAGAAGAAGGAAATATTGATGTAGAAGATCTTAGAGAAAAAGCATTACAGCATAAAGATAACCTTTCTGCATTGATGGTTACCTACCCATCTACCCACGGAGTGTATGAGTCTGCAATCAAAGAAATTACTAAGATTATTCATAATCGTGGAGGACAGGTTTATATGGATGGAGCCAATATGAATGCTCAGGTCGGGCTGACAAACCCTGGAGCAATTGGCGCAGATGTATGCCATCTCAATCTGCATAAAACATTTGCCATCCCACATGGTGGAGGTGGTCCTGGAGTTGGTCCTATTTGCGTAGCAAAGCAATTAGTGCCTTTTCTTCCGGGAAATCCTATAATTACTACGGGAGGAGATCAGGCAATAACTCCAATTTCTGCGGCTCCCTGGGGATCCGCATTAGTATGTTTAATATCTTATGGATACATCACCATGTTGGGTGAGCAGGGCCTTAAAGCTTCTACAGAATATGCAATTCTTAATGCTAATTACATAAAAGAAAAATTAGAAGGTCACTATAGTACATTATATTCTGGAGAACGTGGTAGAGCTGCACACGAAATGATTGTAGATTGCCGTCCATTTAAAGCTCATGGAATCGAAGTAACTGATATTGCCAAGCGTTTAATGGATTATGGATTTCACGCCCCAACAGTTTCTTTCCCGGTTGCAGGAACGATTATGATCGAACCCACAGAAAGTGAAAGCAAAGCAGAATTGGATCGTTTTTGTGATGCAATGATTAGCATACGACAGGAAATTGAAAACACTCATGCTAATAATCCTAATAATGTGATGAAAAATGCGCCGCATACATTAACAATGCTGACAGCTGATACCTGGGATTTTCCTTATAGTAGAGAGCAAGCTGCATATCCACTACCTTATATTGCTGAAAACAAATTCTGGCCTAGTGTAAGGCGTGTAGATGACGCATATGGGGACAGAAATCTTATTTGTACCTGCACACCCATAGAAGCATATATGGAAGAAGAGGTCTAGAAAGATTTATCACAAAAAAATAAGGCTGATGTGTACACATCAGCCTTACTTATATCTATCAACAAAGTATTTACCTTATATATAACCCGTTACCCTCATTCTCAATGAATACCAGGCACGCCAGTGAAATTCTTATGAGGATTTTGTATCAAGACAAGCGTTTTGCATTTAATACCGTTGACAGTTTTAAATTTCTACATTAATAACCCAGGCATGATACCATTTTCCGATTTAAAATTGCTCAAACAAAAAGTCAGAATTGGCATTATTCTACAATCATCTTTATTGTAGAAGTAGCATTCTTATTTTGAAAAGTGACAAAATAAACACCAGAAGAAAGCTCACTTATATTCAAATCCATTTGATCTCCATTCATTATCGCATGTATTTGATCTTTGCCCAAAATATCATAGATTTTCACAGAAGTATCTCCAATAGTTTTCCTTGTTTGAAAATGCACTATAGATGTAGCAGGATTTGGATATAATTCTACAGAAAATTGTGCTCTATTAAATTCGGGATTTGATAATATAGCTGTATTGTTGACATCATACGATTTGTGATTAAAAAATTCGTATAAATTCATTGAATTATTTTTTCTTTATGCAAGGCAAAAAAATCAAGCATAGCTATAGCTACGGTTTATTTTTTAAACGAAGTAGAAAGGAAAAAGAAACGATGAATATGCGAAATTTTTAGTTATAAATCGTATCAGATGCTATAATTTCAGAATCATACGATTTACGGGTGAGAATTTCGTAAAAATAATGGCAAGGATTTTTCGCTAGATTGATGAATCAAATTAAAGAATAGCCATAGCTATTGTTTCATTTTATGAAGAAAATATAGTAGAAAAAGAATGTCATTAGATGCGAAATTTTTATTCGTAAATCGTATTATAGATATGAACTTGCATTTCTCTATCCAGATTCGCTTTGTAAGTATAAGACAGGAGAGTGTTAATTGATCTCCTTGCGGATTCAATACCGGGTCATTCGTAAAACTAAAATCTTCTATAAAAACAGCAGGCTTTACCAAAACAGGGTTTCCTCCTACTGCAGCAATCTCAAAATTATCTCCAAACCCCTCATCTGTTTCCTGTGGAGCAAACAAGAAAAACTTCAAATTTCTCTCAGATCCTGTTGTAAAAGTAACTGTCGCCTTCTCATAGTCAGTATTTGTAAGTCTAATACTTTCTATAATGGTACCACTTGTAGTATTTTCTTTAATGCCCAGATTAATTTCTCCACTAGTTACTTTTACATATGCTGATAAAACATATGTTGTATTTGTAGCAAGTTCCACTACTTTTTCATGTGTTCCAGCCACCTTTATATGAGCAGCATAGTTCCCTGCATACACATCCGTATTACTTACTTCTCAATGGTACCTCCCCATCCTGTCCAATCACTCAAATCGCCATTTTCCAAATCTCCATTAGGTAAATTAACAGTACCATTACTGCCGCCTGAGCTATTTGGTTCCGGATCAAATATAGGAATAAGTCTGTACGAACGTATCCAGTCGTAATATGAGGTATTAATAGCATTATCAGCAAGTTCGGCATCACTTGGATAGGGCGAACAAAATCATATGTCTCTGTGACCATATTAATACCCATTGGCTCAGAAAATGGAGTATCTACCACATCTATTCTACCAATAACAGTTCCCGCAAAATTAGTATCGACATAAAAATCAAAGGTCTTGGTATCTTTCCAATAGCAACCATACGTATGATAATCCTCCCAGGATTCACTTCCTACCAAATTTGCATCGGCCTGTTGACCATTTCCTTCTACAGCATTGTTTCCTGCAGAATAAAATACTTCTGGAGCCCCATTGCAATCCACATAACGATAATGTGTATTAAAATTCATTTTTGTTCTAAAATTGGATGCCCATGGCTTATTAAAATCACCTCCTATACTCTCTGCAATATCCAATTCCTAGCTCCATTTATCATTGCCACAATCACTGCTTAGATTTGTAGGGCCAATAATATTTGTTTTTGCATTAGACAACCAAAAAGTAGTAGACATTGATATCCTTGAGGCTCTGAATTTACATTCATAATAGCCAAAATTCGATGTCTTTTCTAAAGACTGAACTGCTCCTCCTCAAATCGTATATCGCCCATCAGGTACGGCAAGTTTTTTATTAGTCATTTGCATATTACCTCCCTGCACGGATATGGTAGAGGGATCGAATTTTGCAGGCACACTTCCATTCCATCCATTAAAACGGTCTCTCCATTTAGTTTGATCTAACGAAGCTCCATTAAACTCATCAGAGTATTGATCCCACAATACCCACCTGAATCCGGTTGAAGGTCCTGGTGGTTGTGCATAATTGTATCCAGTAGTTATAATAAAAAGTGCCAATAAAACGTCATTTTTCATTTTTGAGTTGCTATTAAAATTTCAGCCGGCAATCTAACCCATAAAAACCTATTTTAGTCCCTTTTATGGTTAAAAAGTTATCTCATATTATGTATTCTTTTGGATTTACTGAGCTCATCTTGAGGACTGCTTTGACCTGCAAAATTTACATTTTGCACGCTAATTTTGTTGGTTTTTTAACTGGAGCCATGGCTATACCGAAAAAAACCTGCTTCATTATAGTACAAAAGCCAAACTTTTCGGTTAAAAAGCACTACTTATTATGATAAGTTCACTGCAATAAAATGTTCTTCTTCTATTGTAATGGTAAATTTAAATAACAAATAGTATCTTCTCTTAAGACCCAAAAAGCAATACAATTTTATATACGTTTAGATAGTTTTCAAAAATTTCTGTACTTCATCCCAATATGCACCATTATCAGAAAACTTAGCCCATAGCGCTCTGGATCCATGATTCCCTTTTGTCGCAGGGAGAAAAGATTTTTTAGTACTTGTGGGAATAGCATCATATATTCCTAACCAGTTTTTCTTTTCGTTTTGAGCAGAGGTAATAAAAACCGGGATCTTTATAGTTGCAGCGCTCTTGGCAATAAATCCTTTTTGTTTAAAATATTCGCCTGGAGAAAAAGACAGTACTGCTTGCACCTCATCTGGGTGATCACCAGCATATTTCAGCACTAATGAAGAGGAATAAGAGCTTCCCCAAATAATTACTTTTTCAGGCTTGTAGATTGTTTTAACATAAGTTACGGCTGCTTGTATATCCTGGAAGGCATCAACAAACTCTGTTGATTTTCCTTTCTTTG
This sequence comes from Aquimarina sp. RZ0, assembly GCF_008370685.1. Lineage (GTDB taxonomy): Bacteria > Bacteroidota > Bacteroidia > Flavobacteriales > Flavobacteriaceae > Aquimarina. The sequence continues at coordinate 61,034 of NZ_VTZU01000026.1, read as the reverse complement.
TGGCTAAAGCATTTGTTTTATTTTTTACCCCATTTACCTCTCCTCCTGATCGCTGATCTATAGCGATACAATTGTATCCCAACTCAGTAAGTTTTGGAGCAATCTCCTTATACTCTCCACGACTCCACCCTGCCTGATGAAATAAGATAATAAACTGATTACTATCTTTTGCTTCATAAACATCTGCCGTCACCAAAAGTTCATCTTTAGAAGGAAAATCAATTGTTTCCTGGCTATATAGAACAAAATTTAGCAATCCTATTACAATTGTCAATATATTTTTCATAAATAAAAAAAATTAAAATATCGTTCAAAATACTAAATATTATAAAGAACAAATGCTATTCTTTTGTTATAATTTATAGAACAGAAACTTATATAGTCGTTCCTTAGGTATAAGAATTTATTGTAACTATATTTTTTTTGCCGTTTTTACGTAGATAGCTTTTTATAATTTTGGTAGTATGATAGGTGTGTTTTTGCAGGTATAAAAAATTCTCGCAATCCTCTAAGCTTACAATTTTTTCATTCTCATCAACATACCCAAAACCTTTATAGATCCCATCCTGAATCATTACAAAACTTTGTTCTTCTATACTTCTTCCCCGTTCTCTAATCAAGTAACTTTCCTTACTTTTTTTGAGTAATGCCAGTGCCTTATGAACCCTCATATTGTACAGTGCTATTGATTCTTTGCCTTCGCAAATCCCTTTACAATTCTTAATTTTATAGTGCGAGCATCGTTCTGTTGTACTTTGTAAACTGCAATATCTGGGACACAACTGATATTCAGAACATAGCTGCTCTAGCTTTTCTATTGCTTCGGTTCTACTATAAAATATATCAAAAGAGTAACTGGCAGCATTTGATCGGTCTATTGCCAGATGAATTACTCCTTTTCTATTTATATAAGAGATGATCTTGTAAGGAGCGACGGGTCTTTTTTGCGCACTATTGAATTTTGGATAGTGCTTTTGTATTTTTTCTGATTCTAATAATAAGGCTATTAATTCATTTCCAGTCACCTCATAGTCGATAGCATAGGTTGCCTGACACAATGCAAATTCTTTATTTTTTTTATCATAAAAATGGCTTATAACACGCTGCCTTATGTTCTTAGCCTTGCCAACATAGATAACTACCCCTTTTTGATCTTTAAACAAATAAATTCCTGTCTCTTCTGGCAATGCATCAATATCTGCCATCTTTAAATGTGGTGGTAGTGTAGCTTCTTTTGAGCGAACATTAAGAAACTTATCGATCAGTTCAAAATCTGGATCTAACTCCAGAATACGTTTAAATAAAATTACGGTAGCATCTGTATCTCCTTCTGCCCTATGTCGATCTTCTAATGGTATGTTAAGCGAGGTACACAACTTTCCTAAGCTATAGGATAGCATTCCCGGAATTAGTTTTCTGGACAAACGCACAGTACATAATTTTTTACGAACAAAAGAATAGCCAAGGTTTCTAAACTCTTCTTTAATTACGTTATAATCAAAATTCACATTATGTGCTACAAAAATAGCTCCGGTTGTCATATTGATAATCTGTTCTGCAATTTCATGAAATCTGGGGGCATCTCTTACCAAGTCATTATCAATACCTGTGAGCCCTGTAATAAATGGTGGAATATTACACTCAGGATTCACCAGAGATGTATATTTATCTATTATTTTATTTCCTTGTAATATTACAATACAAATTTCTGTAATTCGATTCCCATGTATCCCTTTACCTGTAGTTTCTACATCTATAACAGAATATAATTTTTCTGACATTATATTTCTTTTGAAATACAAAACTAAAAGAAATAATTGATATTAGGAATTTTTCCTTTTAAATAGGAATTATTCCACCTTTATTTCTTTTAAATCCGGGAACCGACCTGTAACAAGCCAGCCACCAAAATCTTCAGACACTGCTAATAGCAAGGTATTTTTTCCCTTTTTAAAATTTAGGTAGACTGCATCAAATAATCCTATGGTTCCCAGATAACGATAATCCCGGGAACGCCATTTATTCGTCCCTCTATAGATAGCTTCATTGTTTAAAATAACTACCACTCGATCACTATATCCAAACTCAAAGAGTTTTATTTGATCTTTATCAGAATCGACCGTGATTTTTGCAAAAACAGTATTCCCTGGAGTTACATCTCTTAGGATTACCTGCCGAGCAATATTAGCAGCAGTACCTTCTTCTACTTCTATCTTTTTTTCACCCCATTTCCTGGATTGTATAAGAGCATTTACGATTGATAGATCTTCTAATCGTTTTTCTTCAAATTTATCAGAGATTTCCCATTCTGAAATCAAGCCTTCTATAGCTGTTCTTTCTGTAGGTTTAAAATCTATAATCTGATCTTCATTTTTATTGATTTTAAAATTAGCATAATACATCGCAGATCCACCACCTCCTATGGCAATTTCTCCTTCTTTTGGTTCATGTATTAACTTCCAGGACAGGTGAGCTGTCCTGGCATTATCTAAATATACCTGCGCTCTTTGCCCATTGACAACTATTTTTATATGTGTCCATCTATCATAATTGTAATTATAGATAAAAGAATATTTTGGACCAAAATATAATTGCCATGGTGTACTTCCATTAATCACCGGAGCCACTTGATTACCATCAGGTTTTCCGGACAAATGTGAGCGGATATAAAAAGATTCCATATTATTTCTATCAGTAGCCCTAAATCGAATTCCCGGGAATCCCTGTTGTTCTGTAAGATATACATCGAACTCAATGGTTCCGTTTAAAAATTTTGTGTCTTTTAGAAATGCCAAGCCTTGCTTAATATAAATTGCATCCTTCCCTTTATAATTTTCTAACTTATAGGACTGAGCATTTATTTCCCAATGTAGTGTATCTAATGGAATACTATTTTGAGCATTTATTTTTTGAAAACAAAATATACTTAAAAGTATCCATACTATTAATCTAACCATCATATTTGTTTTTTGATTATATACAAAGCTCTGAAGGATCTTATACACACCACAAACAAGTTGATTCAATCTCGTTCATTGTTGTTCAAGTCACAATTTTTGATGACTTTTGCTATTATTCATGAATACATATCCAGAACATAAACTAGTACAGCAATGCCTGCTCGAAATTGAGAAAAAATTAGGTTGGGGGAGTTCTGATCTCTGGCACAATGATGTGTTTATAGAATTAAGTGAGCATATTCAGCAACATACACAGATATTATTAAGCGCTACTACATTAAAACGTATCTGGGGGAGAGTTACTTATAATAATTCTCCAAGTATCAGTACGCTAAATACGCTTTCTAAATTTGCAGGATATGAGAACTGGAGGGATTTTAAGAATAAAAATGACAGAAAAAAAGCTAGCTGGTTAGAGAAAAATGTATTACAGCATATTGGAATCATTTTTATTACTGCAGCAATCATGGCTATTGCATTTATCTCATTTTATTCGATGACAGGATTTTATAACAAAACTGAAACCATTGATATATCTCAAGTAACTTTTAGCAGTAGACCTATTACTAAAGGACTTCCTAATTCTGTAATTTTTGATTTTGATCTGCCACGGTTACAATCGGATAATATTTATATACAGCAATATTGGGATGTTACTAAAACCATCAAAATAAAACCTCAGCAAAGGCAAGCTACGGGTATTTATTATTTTCCTGGTTATTTTAATGCTAAATTACTGGTTGATGGAGAAGTGATCAAAGAACACGATCTATTTATTGGCTCTAATGACTGGATAGGAACAGTTGATTATGAACCCGTTCCCAAATACATCCAAAGTGATGATATACGATCTCATACGCTATCTATGCCTTTATCTATTGTAGAAGAAATTGCTACACAGCAATCACCTGTTGTTTCTTCTTTTCATTTAGTCAACGATTTTAAAAATGTTTCTGGAGATTATATATCTATAAAAACAGTAATTCGTAATGCCTATAGGGAGAAGTGGGCTGTTTGTCAGAAATTAAAAATCGTCATATTGGGGACTAATGGAGTCATAGTCATTCCGTTTTCGATACCGGGTTGTGTTTCTGATATTAACTTAATACTCAATGATGTATATTATAGTGGTAAAGAACATGATCTTTCCGATTTTGGAATTGATTTTTCTGATTTCAGAGATATTGACATCCAGATTAAAGAAAAAAAAGTAACTATTTTTATAGATCAACAAGCAGTATATACCAACAGCTACAATAATTCTATCGGAAACTTGATAGGGATACGCTATCGATTTCTGGGAGCTGGTAAGGTCAAATTTTTAAGTATTACAGATTTATCTAACAGTAAAAGCATCCTTCTGGAAGATTTTAGTATATCTAAATAAATCTGCCTTATATATTTTAAGAAAAGTGCGGCAAGAAATAAAATCACCTCTTTTTATTTCTCATCTGAATTTTATTCAGTTGACAATAAGGATTTTATATAAGCAAACTACCTCGGAGCATTTAAATCTCGATTATCGAGTAAAAAAACGATAGTAATTTAGCCCTACGCTAAAATTACTACCGTTTTCACCTACTATCGCACAACCAATTAATCAGTACTAATACGATTTGTGATTAAAAAATTCGTATAAATTCATTGAATTATTTTTTCTTTATGCAAGGCAAAAAAATCAAGCATAGCTATAGCTACGGTTTATTTTTTAAACGAAGTAGAAAGGAAAAAGAAACGATGAATATGCGAAATTTTTAGTTATAAATCGTATAATACAGCACTAATATTTACTCTACTTCTTCTATGGGTATTATTTGGGTTACATCAGCCTTTAATATTTTGGCAAATCTATCATTAACATCATCTACCACATACCAGATATGTTTTGTCGTAGCTTTTAGCCTAGTTCCTTCTTTTGTAACTCCCTGCCAATCAAAAAACACAGTTACTTCGTATTCATTTTCTACAATGGTTTTTACTGAAAAATCTTTTGGTATATGACTGCTCTCTTTTAACTGCGTAGGTACACCATTCAGCCAAGTTTCTAATTCATCAATAGATGTAAGTGCAGTACTGGTTGAGAAATTTAGCTCAAAACCTGGTGCTAGTAATTCTTTGAATGGAGTTACATTTCCGTCTAATCGCTCCATATTTGCCAACCAATAATGCATTAATGATTTTGTTCTATTCTCTGGATAGGCATCAACAAATGTTTCATTTGTTTCTCCGGTTGGTTGTATCTCTATAGATGTAAAGTCAGGTAGATTGTGACCATCTTCAATAAGTTTTGTATTATAATGCAATGAATAACTAAACTTATCTCCATTTGGTCGTATATTTTGGTAGCGAATATCGGTTTCTAATAAAATAGTACCTTCATCACCAAGTTGTACTTCTATGTTATCCACGTGATGTGCATTTTTCCAACCTTCAAACGCTGATAACCGTTCTTTGTACTCATCTTTTCCTCTTGCTTCTCCGGCAGCAGATTTCACCACGATATCATCTGTAAGCATGTCTAATGTATTATCGATACGTACATCACTTAATTCTCTTTCATACAATTGATACCATCTATAGATCTGAGCTTTGGCTAAATGTTTTTTACTAGATTTTATGGTCATCATTTTAACATCTGGTACGTTTGATTCTGATTCGCTACAGGCTGATACTACTAATATCAATGCCAACATATAAAAACTTATTTGCTTCATAATTTCTATCTTTATTTTGGCGCAAAGATATTTTCAGTTTTATGAAGTCAGGTTGTCATTTGGCAATTAATCTTTCTTCGGCTACAATCTTTTTACGAATTCTACTTAGTGAGAACTTTGTAATCCCAAGAAATGAGGCTATATGGATTAATGGAACTCGCTGTATTACAGTTGGATATTTTTCTACAAACTGCAAATAGGCACTTTTTGCATCTTGATTGATTATTTGACGCTGAAAATTAGTTTTCTCCAGTAACGTGTTACTACTAATTGCAGAAATTATGCTGTTCCAGGCAGGGATTGAGTCTGATAGCAACTCCCAGGAATTTCTATCAATTATTATTACAGAACAAGTAGTCTCTGCCATAATAGTCCCGGAGCTTGGAGTGAGTTCATTAAAACTAATAATATTGGTTACAAATTGATTATCCATCATAAAAAAAGAAGTAATTTCATTACCTTCTCTGTCATAAAAGAAATATCTAAACACTCCTTCAATGATAAATCCTATTTTATGAGCAGTCTTTCCTGTTTCAATAAATGTTTCTCCAATTTCCAGTTTCTGAAAATATGTCTGATCAATAATTATCTTTTTATCTTTTGATGATAATTCTCCAAAAGTTTCTAAATACTTTATTAATTGGTGAGTATGGGTCATGATGCGGTTTGTAGGTTTGTATCCTCAACGAAGCTTTTTAAGTTTAATTTTATAATCAATACTGTTTCTTTTGATTCTCTTAATCTGAGTTATTAATGTAGCAGATCAAAAACCGTCAAAATGTATGTAGAACAGGTTTCTAAACCCAAGACATGTGTGTTTGACACAAAATTCTTATTCGCATTCCATCCTCAATCTGATGCGCTTTGGATTAATCAAATTCATGGCGCTTATCTATTTTTATGCATATACATAAGTAGAGAAAGAGCAAGTTCTAATGGTAATTTTAAGATAGAAATAGTAAACTCATCTTCTATAGTACAATTTTGAATATTTCTTATTCAAAATCAATCACTATAGAAGCCGGTTTAAGTACTGAAGTGGTACATTTTGTTCATATATAATCTTTAATACCATAGGTGAGGCTTAATTCTTTCATCTTTTTTGTAAAGGCTATTTTGTAATAGGCGGGCATTTGTGATCCATTTTTAAAATACTTTACATATCGTTGTTCTAATTCGGGATAATGCTTACGAATGGCATCCATCATCAATGTTTTACTATCTGCAATACCGTTTCCAAAAAGCGTGAGGGTAGCGGGAAGTATATACTGCACCTTATGAGCCTTATATGTTGAAAAAAATAAATCTAGCTGTTCTGTTGTATCAGAAATAAAAGGTAGTAAAGGCATTAAGCTAATTCCGGTATGAAATTTTTCTTGTACTGCCTTATGCACTGCTTGCAGCCTAATACTGGGTTTTGTGGCTCCTTTCTCAAATATTCTGGCCACCTTATCATCGAGTGTAGAAAAAGAAAACGAAATAATAACACCTCTGTTATCCAGCCTGCTTTGTAAATCTATTGGTAGTATTGAATTTTTATTAATTTGATGTAACAAGTCAAAATCTCGCTCAATTAAGTCTGATTTTGTAAGTATATGTACCGGAAATTTATGTTTTGCTATCACTTTGAGTGCCTCTCTGGTCAGTTTATATTTCTTCTCTATCTGCAAATAAGGGTCTGTCGCAGAAGAAAGCACAATGATTCCGTATTGATTTTTTCTGGCACGAGTAAACAGCTGTCTGTCTAATATCTCGATCCCATTAGTTTTTACGGATACACTGTCCTCGAGATTCGTTCCGTACTTACTTCCTCTAATGTAACAGTATAAACAGTTAAAAGAACAACTACTATATAAATTTATGGTATAATCATCCAGGAACCATGGGTCTCGCTTTTTAGTTTTGTTGAGAATAGATTTTACTTCAATTTTCTTTGCCATACTGATATCTATGCAAGCCAATTTCTATTTTTATGCGAAACCAGTTTGCTACTTGTTTAGTATTCTCAATGTCAAACTTATATTGCTCAATGATATCAGGATGAAACTTTGCAGTAGTTTTTGCAGCCCATCCTATCCCTTGCTTTACTTCTTTATTGTTTGTATCTGCTTTGGATAAGAGGATTTTGAACATAGTTTTTACGTTTTCTTTGTCTAATCCTTTTTTTATTGCATAGTGCGTTCCTGCTCCCAAAGATCGGATAACCCAATGTACCGGATGCATTGATAGTTTTTTTAGTTCAGGAATTGTTTTGTCTGGTTGATGTAATAAGGAATATCCATATACACGTTCTCCAATAATGTCGCAGACATACCAGATATCTGCTTCTGCGATATATTGTGTTGCTTTATGAATGGACTGATGGAAGTTTTTTTCTAATCCTTTTTGTAAAATGATACCTAGTAGTACGTTCCCTCCTTCTGTTTTTAAGGATTGAATCTTATCACAAAAAGGAATATGATGGTTTTTTGCCACTACTTCATATATTTTGTCAGCACAGAATTCTAAAAGAGGAAACTTAACTTTATGAGAAAGAATCTCCTGGTTGATTTCTGTTATTAAACAGTTTATGCCTTCTGCCTGATATCTTTTGAGGCATTTGGTCAGTAGTTCCTTAATTTCAGATTTTCTTGTGATGGTACGCATTTCTTACTAAGACTTATAACTTCTTCCTAACATTGCTATCGTTTTAACTTCTCTTTTGTTGTATCGATTCTCATTGTGCTCAATTTACTACATCCCATATATCTTTCTTCTCTTGATAGCGTCCAGATATTCAGTACTTTGTTTTTTATACTTTTTTTTATGAATTAATTCGATTGTAGAGAAAGTTCTATTGAATGCTTTACTCCTTCTTGAGATCGTTTGTTGTTAGCGCTATTACTTTTTTAATTGCATTATCTTCTGTCTTTAGTGCTAGCAGCAAGTTATTATAAAATTCTTTTCCATCCCTACTATAGTTTAAATTATAATCTGCCGGGATGCCATTACGTTCATAATTTATTCCATGTGAACCTTCATAGATTTCATTTGAAAGTTCATATTCCCAGCCATTTGGTAGTTTTTTTGAAAGAATATCAGATAAAATTCCTTCGGTATTTGAGCCAATTCTTTTTGAATTTGGTACATTCTGAGATGCCAAATCAAATGTTTCTCCTGCGCTAGCAGTTTGATAACTTGTCAATATATACAGGTCATGGCTATACGTTTTTTTTCCTGGTTCTATATAAATAGTCTGCTTTTTAGTAAATCCATTCTGGAACTTTGCTTTTTTTGAAAATGCAATTGTTTTTTTATACGATTTGTGATTAAAAAATTCGTATAAATTCATTGAATTATTTTTTCTTTATGCAAGGCAAAAAAATCAAACATAGCTATAGCTACGGTTTATTTTTTAAACGAAGTAGAAAGGAAAAAGAAACGATGAATATGCGAAATTTTTAGTTATAAATCGTATTATTGGAGTATTAGGTTGTCTAGACCCATTTCCCGTCTGGTTAGGTCTATTTATAGGGGCAGGAATAAATTCATAAACATCCTCTCCCCCATTATTTTGTTCTGTTATAGTTCCATCATTATCTGTCTCTCCTTCAACCTCCCAAATAATATCTGCGAAGGAATTACCATCATTTTGTAAGTCAGAATTTTCCAATTGAAAAAATAAAACTCTAATATTATCAGTAGATACAAAAGTTTCTGCTAAATTATCCGTAGCTGTATTATTTAGTTGATTTCCTTCATCATTAACTCTCCTTAATTCAAAATCAAAATCTTTTTATTAAACACCAAAGTAATTCTACTATCTGCTATTTCTATATCTTTTATTAAAATACCATTACTTTGTGTATTTATTTCAATTTCGTAGTTTCCCGTTTCAGAAATAAATTCACTAATATTTTTTTCGTTATCAGAAACGTCTGTACCAAAACCAACATTATTTGACTTATTTGTAAGGCTGAAACTTATCCGGATAATTATCAAAAAGCTTGCTAAACCCATCCCCTTTTATAAAAACGAATACATCCGTTATACATCAGATAGTCAGAAAACATCCCGTCATAAAAGAGCTAGTCATTACCAGTGGAGGCTATGCTAAGGTTAATTTTACCATTCTGTATATACGGATGCGGACGACCATTATCATACACCAACTGATTATATACAAATTTGGCATCCAGTACATTTCGTTCTTCGGTCTGGATAAATAGTTTTGCAAGAAAAGCCATAGCATATGCCTGTTATATCATTGGTGAAGTGAAAATATCCAAAATATGGTTAGGATAAAACTTTTGAGCAAATTATTTCTATATAGTTGTATTTTCCCGCTATCCAACACCTTATACCATCCAATATAGAATTACCTGTCAAAATTTGCAACTACCGTAATAAAATGACCATCTACACTGAGAAAATATATAGCTACCGTAATAAAATGACTATCTACAATGACAAAATATGCATCTACTATAATAAAATGACCATCTACACTGACAAAATATGCATCTACTATAGTAAAATGACCATCTACACTGACAAAATATGTAGCTACAGTAATAAAATGATTATTTACATTGCTAAATAAAGAGACATTAGTGGATCGGTTCCACCATCTTTAATATAGTTTACAACAAATATTTCGGCGTTTGTTGCTTGCTCGGTACACTATGATTAGTAATGGGTTTCTACTCACAAGCCTTTCGGTTGTGTACAGATCAAAGAGTACTTTGATCAAGAATTATACAATCTGAGATATGCCATAGAGCGAACCAATGTCTGGATGGACAGCTATCGTTCTCTACTCAACAGGTTCGACACTTCCAAAAGCTGCTGGGAAACCCTAAACTATATCACATTCATTGTAATTGCATTGAAAAAATTCTTAAACAAAAAGTCTAAATGACTTCAATAAAGTAAATATTGTTTAGTTGATATTTAGTTTTTGGATGTCAGAAAAAGGGCGTAAACTACCTCGAGGCAAGCCTCGGAGCATTTAAATCTCGATTATCGAGTAAAACGAAAACTCTATATCCATCGGATTCTAAGAAGTAGGATATAGAGAAGACTAGTATTCTAGTTTTAACCTATTCGCAGTTAGTATAATTCATAGATGGGATTTATATTGCTAACATCAGTATTAAGAAAATACTATAAATCGGTCACTATAATGTTTAATACCTTTAACTCTCCTCGGTATTGGGTGGATAATACATATAATCATAAAACTTTGCCTAATTGATATTCTCTTTATTGGTTTTTCTTTACATCTAGAAACTCGTAGATATATTTGATAAATATCACTGAAAACAGGGTAATGTAAATATTACAAGTTATTTAGTTTTGGTTCTGTAAAACACAATAAGGGATTAAGAGTGTTGGATATTACAATTATTAATTTTTTCTAAATATTTATTAACTCAAAGTACACAATTATGAAAAACTCATTATTAAATTTAAAAGGATCTCAAAAATTATCTAAAAATGAACAACAAGACATTAACGGAGGAATTGGACTAGGAAATTTCTGTGGTGGAGATGGTTCATTTATATTTGTAGATGGTGTTAAAGTTTGTTGTTTTGTATCATTCGAAGATGGATATATTTGTTAGTAACTTTTAAAGTCAGAATTTTTATTATTTAACTTTTTCATAAAGAAGCTGTCTCAAAAGTCAGCTTCTTTTTTTCTGAAAGTTGGAAAGGATTTAACTATCCAGTATTTTTTGTAATAGCACGTTTTTATGAAATCGTATGTAAAATTATATCCACAATCTTCCAAGTATCATTCTCTTTCTGTATTATAACACCATAAGCGCCTCCATTCAATTTACCTTTTGATCTACTTATTTTGAAAACTCCAAATTGTTTTGGAAGATCAAATACTATCTCACTGACTACTAACAATCCTTAAAAATCAAAATCGTATTTTTACTTCCAAATATCTGTCCCTTTTGGAAAATCGGAATATGGTTTAAGGATAACTATATGATTTATTATTGTGCCGTTTTTTATTTCAGATACTGTCCAAAGTATTCATTAACTATTTTTATTATTGAACTTATCTTCTCCTCTCCAATACTCAACAAAAACCCAATCGTGTCTTCCTGTTGTAGGTCTATCATAACTTTTAGGTTCCAGAATTTCAGAACAACCAAGAATTTCCATTATTGTATGTCGTTCATTTTTACTTCCTTTCATTACATCTTTTAGTCTATCTCTTAGCTTTCCTGGATATTCTCCAGGTTCTGAATCATTTATGCATTTTAAAATATCTTTAAAAGTCTGAATGTCTGATTCGGTTGGTTCAGAAATATTTTCTTGTTCAAATAGCTTTAAATCAAGATAATTGTAGAGCAAGTCTGAATGTCTAACTCCACTCCATTTTATACGCTCAAAATTTAGAACATTAAGATCTTCATTTTCGTACTTAAAAATTTCAGGACGATAAAATTCTCTTTTGCCTTCAAGTATAAGTTTTGGCATTAAAATAACTTGCAAGAGCAGAACGCCAATCGAGTCTTTTATTACTCAAACTTGATAAAAATCCTTTAGTTATTTTCTTTTCTTCGATTTGACTTAACAAACTTTTCAGATTGGATTTAATCTCATTCATTGAGAATGAAACTTGGTCAAACATTAACCCTTTGGATTTAGCATATTCAAAGTCTATAGGATCGGTTTCATACTCACGTTTCCAACCTTGGGAGCTCCAATAAGTTTTAAATAGAATTGATTTTGCTTTTTTATCCATTACCTTTTTCAAATGCACGCTAACATTGAATATAGTTACCCTAATAATTCTCTAAATTAATAAAACCTACTAATAAAAGAGAATTATCCGTATAAACAATGATTTATACAATCATTTCTATAGTAGGGGTGGCAGTGCCATCTTCTGAAAAGTACATGGTACCTTAAAAAATCTATTTATCATTTGAATTTATATATTGAAACTGTTCAGCTATTTCTTGACTAGTCAGGGAATTAAAATTAGTATGCTTTTAATCAAGAGCTTAGCTGTTTTTTTTTGTCTTTTCATTATAAAGCCTACCGAAAGACTACGACTACCAAAATAGTAACTAAAAACGAAGTCGTAAACCAAAAAGATTTGACGGACTTAATTAAAGCCCTAAACATTGGGTTAAGCACCAAAAACCTTATTAATAGGAGCCATTGTTACTTTTTTTGGAATGTCATTGAATAGAACAACTCTAAAAGCAGTAACTACTTCGGGGCACGCTCACGAGGCATTTATTGAAAAAAACATTTTGATTTTGAGGCAAGCCTCAGAGCATTTAAATCTCGATTATCGAGTAAAGATTTTAATGTACCTTCAAAAGGAGTAATCAACCAATAAGAGTACGTATAATTGCAATCATGCTTATGTATCCGAAAGGATAACATGATTTTACGGGATGTGTATGTTTTATTCGGTTGTGATTAAGGCCTTAGGTTTAAACAAAAACCCCAGAATAGTCCGGGGTTTTATATCTGTTCTTAGATGAAATCACCATAAACTGAATCAAATCATTTTTTAATTAAGGTGAAAGAAAAAAGAAATGATCTCTGTAGCTAACCTTATTTGAGAAATGGTTTTGTTTTGAAATTTAATTGTTATACGATTTGTGATTAAAAAATTCGTATAAATTCATTGAATTATTTTTTCTTTATGCAAGGCAAAAAAATCAAGTATAGCTATAGCTACGGTTTATTTTTTAAACGAAGTAGAAAGGAAAAAGAAACGATGAATATGCGAAATTTTTAGTTATAAATCGTATTAGTTCCAATTAAAAGAAGCCCATTGGCTTTTTGTCATAGGAGATTAACATATTTTTTACAACACGATAGTGATCCAAAGCCATTTTGTGGTTTTCACGACCAAAACCAGATTCCTTAACACCACCAAAAGGAGCGTGTGCAGGATATGTATTGTATTGGTTTACCCAAACTCTACCTGCCTGTATAGCACGTGGTACCTGATATAACTCGTGAGCATCTCTAGACCAGACACCGGCACCTAATCCGTAAGGTGTATCATTAGCAATAGCAATGGCTTCTTCTGTAGAGCTAAATGTTGTTAGTGCTACAACAGGACCAAAAATTTCTTCTTGGAAAACACGCATTTTGTTATCACCCTGTAAAACCGTTGGTTGTACGTAGTAACCATCGGATAATTCACCTTCATAGCTACCAGCATCACCACCAGCTAATACAGCTGCACCTTCTTCTTTACCAATTTTGATGTAGTTAAGTATTTTTTCGTATTGCGCTTTAGATACCTGAGAACCAATCATAGTTTCCGGATCTAATGGGTCACCTTGCTTAATTAGTTTCAAACGTTCTTTCATTTTTTCTACAAAACGATCTGCTATATCTTCGTGCACTAAAATACGAGAAGGACAAGTACAGATTTCACCTTGGTTTAAGGCAAACATTAAAGCTCCTTCTATAGCTTTACTAAAGAACTCATCGTCTTGATCTGCTACAGACGGAAAGAAAATGTTAGGAGATTTACCACCTAGTTCCATTGTTACGGGAATAATATTTTCTGCTGCATTATGTAATACTGTACGTCCAGTGTCTGTAGATCCCGTAAATGATAGTTTTGCAATACGTTTGGACGTTGCCAAAGCGGCTCCGGCTTCTTTACCAAAACCAGTTACAATGTTTAATACACCTGCTGGTAAAATGTCTCCAATTAGCTCCATTAAGATCATAACACTTGTTGGTGTTTGTTCTGCTGGTTTAACAACAGCTGTACAGCCTGCTGCTAATGCTGGTGCAATTTTCCAGGCGACCATTAGCATTGGAAAATTCCAGGGAATTATTTCTCCAACAACACCAATTGGCTCGTGTAATACAATACTAATAGTGTCTTTGTCGTGTTCTGATATACTGCCTTCATCTGCCCGTATAACACCTGCAAAATAACGGAAGTGATCTATACAATACGGGATATCTGCTGCACGAGTTTCACGAATTGGTTTGCCATTATCTATCGTTTCTAAAGTTGCTAAATACTCTAAGTTATCCTCCATAACCTGAGCAATTTTTAATAACACATTACTACGTTCTGTCGCAGAAGAAGTACTCCATGCCGGAAAAGCTTCATGTGCTGCATCCAATGCAAGATCTATATCTTCTTGAGTAGATCTTGCTGCTTGTGTAAATACTTTACCATTTACAGGAGATATGTTTTCAAAATATTGCCCTTTTGTAGGGGCAACGAATTTACCTCCGATAAAGTTATCATACTTCTCTTTAAATTCGGGTTTAGTTACATTTGCCATATTTACTGTGTTTTATTTTTTTTTACTATCGCTTGATAAAACAAGCGTTGTAATTAGGATACAAATGTACAGGCGGTGCATGGTTTTTTATTTATTGATATGGCTCAATAACTTATGAAAATAGCTCAAAATAACCCTTTTTGAGTGCTCACCAAACATTAATTACTTAAGTGCTAAAAAGTGATAGTGTCTGATGTTTTTTTTAAAATATCTGTCGGACTAATTCCGAACTTGTTTTTGAAGGCAATACTAAAGTTAGACAGGTTGTTATAACCGATGTCTAAGTAGATATCTGATGCTTTTAGGTTGCCAATTTGCAGGAGCTCTTTTGCTTTTTGCAGACGCCTATCTTTTAACCACTTTCCGGGTGCTTCTTTATATTCGATTTTAAAATGTCTTTTAAATGTAGCTAGACTCATATTGCATAAAAAAGCAATTTCTTCTAGTTTTAAATTGGAGTACACATTATCTTCTACAATACTTTTGAAGGGAGAAACTTCTTTAGATATCAGAGCGTGCAAATAATGCTCAAACTCACTACCATATTTATCTAATAGGTAAAGTAATATTTCTTCAAACTTTAGAGCTAATATTGCATTGCAATACCTACTATCTTCAAAAGATTTAGAGGATAAAGAGCTTATAAACGAAGTAATATATTCGTCGTTCTCTATAACAAAACACGGTACTTTTTCTTGGAGTGGCTTAGCATTTTTAATGTATTTACTTAAAAAATCGGTTAGTTTTTTTTCTGAAAAAAAGAACAGTTTGCAATAGTAAATAGCTTCAGTATCCAATAATTCTGTCCATAGCCAGTTTCCTTTTTTTAATAGTAATGACTGCTCACTATTTACAGCCTTAGAAGTATTAGCAAAATGCACTTGCTTTTTTCCTACTTGAAGAAAGCTAAACATATTCATGCTTAAATTAACCTTACTTTTTACCACATCATTGGTCATTTTAAAATCATACACAAAAATGTCTTTACTTTTGGCTGTGTTTCCGATGTAAATTTCAGGAATATTTTCTATTGGCATATTGGATTTTTTGAGCTTTCAGAGTATAGTAAAAACTGATAATTCCCTCTATTATTATCTGGTTAAAGATATTAATATTTTAGAACTCTCAATACCTTCTTCATCAAACCGTGCGTGAATTTTTCCCTTATATGACCTGCCTATAGAGTTCTTCATTGCATTTTTGAAAGTGTTTTCTGACGTACATACTTTTCTATGTCCTACTTATATCATCGTGTTTAGGATTGCCAATCCCTAATCTACATGATCTTTCCTCCTTCTGTACTAATCCATCTATAATCACACCATCCCTATGACTCCGGCAACTCTTCTATATTCCTTTGATTGTTACTCCTATGAAAGTGACAGGGTCTGATGAATGTCAAAACTCTCTTCTAATTGCAGATACACGTATCGAAGCTACTATGGATTCGTGCTTGCGCATTACGGCTTGATTATTTGTCCAGCACAGCTTCAGAAATATCTTCACAGATACAACTGTGTACTTTCCTTTAGCATGAATAGCCAATTACTCTGGTGGGATTTGCACCCACTGGATTGCCACAGCTTCGCGGCACACTAACGTTTTGTGTATGATACATATCCCGAAGGGTATACATAGGACACCGTGTTAGTGCCAGTAATGATTTTTTGTTATCATCTAAGTTTATCTACTTTTTCTAAAAAACTATTGATGTTATCGTTCACTTGATATGTCACTTTATTATTGTGATGATCTTCTGTTTTTATAGTAAATCGTTTTTTGCTTTTTATGTCTAAAAGAGCCTTGTTGAAAATTTTTTTTATAGCTAAATGGTTTGTATCAAGTAGCATGTTAGGGTTTAATTTTATTACATAACCTACCGAATCATTACCTAAAAATAAGGCGAAATCAGGGTTTTTATTAGCATCAAATCTTAAATGCTTATCAACAATGTAAGATGGTAGATCACATCTAGAAATGCTCATAAAGGTTTCCATGATTTTGGTATATCCAGCGGATTTGTTTAAAAAATGACCTGAACCAACATAAGGGCTAGAATTATAGTTAAACGCGACTCCAACAACTTTTAAAAGTTCATCTTTGTCTATTCTACTATTCTTGAGATAATATGAATATAATATTTCATATTTAATTTTATCCAATTCTTTTTCTGATATAAGATTATAAGATTTTGCTAGTAAAATAATTTTTTCAAGGTTTAGTTCACTCCTTATTTTGGGTGTTTTATATGGAGTTGTAATGTGTTTACCGAAATATTTATTTATTTCTTTTTCTAAATCTTGTTTAGGTATATTACTTTCTTCAAGTTTATGTATTATAGTAATCAAGTTTTCCATGACCCCACTTTTATTCATTGTTGTTTTCAATTCATCTTCAAGGGTTTTAGCTATTATTGGAATTGATTTTAACCCTCCAATACGAGCAAGTTCGGGAACAATTGTAAAGTAATAGGCTGTTTTTAAAAAATCATTATCGCCTATATTTTGTTTAATTTGGAGTAATGCTTGATAATAATCAGGACTGTTTTCAAAAAATAAAATAGGCGCAATTAAGTTAAAGTTTACTGTAGTTCCATATCTTAATCGTTCTATTAATGACTTTTTGATGTCTGATATAATTTTTGAAGACTTATTCTCTAGGATGATTTTATCCAGGGTACCTTTTCCAAAATCGTATGATATAAAATTATCAATATTAATTTCTTGATTTTGTAATAAGGATAAAATTTTCGAAAGCCTTTTCTCTAGAGGCTCTTGCTCGCTATACTCTCTTAAATCGCTTCCAAAAGAAATATATTCATTACTAGGCAAATTATATAAAGACTTTAGATCTGTAATTTTATTTTCAAATTCTAATAATTTGGTTTCACTCCATTTAGATTCTTTTTTAGAGTTAATTTCTGATTTTTTCAGCTTAAACTCATATCCTAATGTATCTAAATCTTTTTGGTTTTGGTATACTAAAATTTTAAAACTATTCGAGTTGAGTGTTCCCTTATTTTCAAATTGAGAAAAAGTTCTTTTGCTTAAAAATAATATAAAAAATATAACCAAAGTTTTTTTCATTCCTGTTTATTGGTGCTAACGATTCAAATAAAAAGTCGTTTTAATGCTTTTTATTTTGTGTTCTTTCCTTTATTGTCATTATAATATTCATTTTCTTGATTAATTAAGTTGTAAACTTTTTATAATAATTGAAAAAATTAATCCTTATTTGTTAGCTGGTTGTTTACTAATAGCAATCTGAACAAGGTTCTGGTGTATGAATTTCTTTTCCATCAATAAATTTGTAATAGCCTTTACAATCATAAGGAGAGCAGTAAATTATCATTTCCTTCTTATTCTTATTAATTTGCATACCTCCGTTCTGCATGGGTAAAGACCTATCACGTATAAACCCTTTTGTTTCTAGATCATAAAAAAAGAAGTAGCAATCCGTTGAACCATGAGACGCATTCAAAATATCAACAAGTATAAAGTCGCATAAACCATCA
Source organism: Aquimarina sp. RZ0 (assembly GCF_008370685.1). Lineage (GTDB taxonomy): Bacteria > Bacteroidota > Bacteroidia > Flavobacteriales > Flavobacteriaceae > Aquimarina. The sequence continues at coordinate 42,562 of NZ_VTZU01000026.1, read as the reverse complement.
AAATTATAATCTTCCTTTATAACAGATGGATTTCTTATGTCTTTGTAAGTTGTTGTTTTTAGAAAATCAAGTGTATCAAGATTAGTAGTTCCCGAAAATAGTATAACACTTGATAAGTAATGATCTTTTTTGTTATTAATAAGTTTGTAATCAATGGTATTACATTTTAATTTCTCTCCATTTTGTTTCAGAAACAATTGTATTGCTTTACTACTCTCTGATTTTATATTGGTTTGCGAACCAAATACCCAACCGATTGTGTCTTTGTATTTAATTTGATACCAATAGTCTATATAACCTCTTATGGTATCTACTTTACTAGTATCAATAATAACACATTGATCACCTTCATTGAGTTTCATTACTACTTTACTCTTTTTGGGATTATCTCTTATCCAAATATTATCTCCTTCTATAAGCAGTGAACTTTGTTCTTTCTCAATAAGAACTAAAGGAATACTATCATCTTTCTCTTTGTTTTGTTTTTGCTTGGTTTTACATCCAAAAAAAATATAAATGATACTAAAAATACTTTATAAGCTTGTTTTCCATTATAGTTAAATGAATCCATAGTATGCTTTTGATGATGTCAAAGTAAAACCATTTTTGATACTTTTTTTACACAGTTTCCAGTGAAAAACTTGTAAAATATTCATCATAACAAACGAATATAGTTACTCTAATAATTCTCTAAATTAATAAGACCCTCTAAGAAAAAAGGGGATTCCCCGTATAAACAATGAATTAGAACGTTCATTTCTATAATGGCGGGGTGGGGCATCGTCTGAAAAGTATATCGTATATAAAAAAATCTGGTCTATCTTCTGAATTTATATATTGGACCTGTTCGACTATTTACTTACTAGTAAAGTAATTAAGAGTATAGCTTTTGATTAGCACCATCCTTTTGAATGTCTCGTAAAAGAAAATCCAAACAACAAATGGCATAAAACCTATCTAAAAAAGGAGAGGTTTTCAACAAACGAAAAACCTCTCCCATATACAAATATCAATAGTAAACTCAACTATTATCTATCAAAAGGCCGAATACGTACATTATTATTTTTCAACCTGATTTTCCCAGTTAATGTAGAAAATAAAACCACTGATTTGAGTGCTTTAACAAAGGAAAAGTGCATCAAGAATAGTTTTTTTAACCCAAAACGCTTGTGATACAAAATCCTTATCAGAATTTCACTCAAACTGACGCGCTTGAGATCAATAGAAACTCAGATTTTTAGTATATTTTCTTGGAGTCAGTTTATTTTATATATATGTTTTTGGTTATGGTTTCTCCTCTATAGGTTATATTAACAACATTCAATCCTGTTGTAAAATCACTGGTATTCAGGCTAACGATTTTTGTTTCTTTATTTTGGATACTTGTCTTGCTAATTATAGATTTTCCATTAAAATCATAAACTTCTACCAGAATGGTACCGTTTACAGGAGAATCCAAGTCTATCTCTATGTCATCTCCTTTAGTAACTGGATTGGGATAGATATTCAAATCGACTGAGTTTTCGATATTTTTAGTGTTACTTATAGATGTTGTTACTATGGGAGTTGACTGTTTTTCTCCATAAGCTTCAAACTCTACAATATGCACTCCTACATTAGCAGAATTATAGTTCATATTGATTCTCAGATATCGAGCGGTGGTATCTAAAGATTCAAAAGTATTCCCCTGGCTACTGGCGGGTATTGTATTATTATTAAAATCAATAATATCTACCCAATTAGTACCATCAATAGATGCTTGTATATCATATTGATAATATCTACTACCATCATAATAATTAATAACTACGATTTTGTTTACGTCATACACGTCTTCCAGATCTACTTGCCACCATTGTGAATAAGGATTTGCTGCCCAGTAATTATCATTTACAGAATAGTTATTATCATTTGCTTCTGAACTTAAACTATTCAATTCATTACCCGAAGCACTTGTTGGTTTGTTTAATGCTATATTTGCTACTACAGTTGGATTTGCAAGATCCCCATAAGCTTCAAACTCTACAATATGCACACCTGTATTAGCAGAATTATAGTTCATATTGACTCTCAGATATCGAGCGGTGGTATCTAAAGATTCAAAAGTATTCCCCTGGCTACTGGCGGGTATTATATTATTATTAAAATCAATAATATCTACCCAATTAATACCATCAATAGACGCTTGTATATCGTATTGATAATATCTACTACCATCATAATAATTAATAACTACGATTTTGTTTACGTCATACACATCTTCCAGATCTACTTGCCACCATTGTGAATAAGGATTTGCTGCCCAGTAATTATCATTTACAGAATAGTTATTATCATTTGCTTCTGAACTTAAACTATTCAATTCATTACCCGAAGCGCTTGTTGGTTTGTTTAATGCTATGTTGGCATTATAATGTGACGTTGACACCGTTGTTCTATAATATTGCTTTCCTATCCAACTATTATGTGTTCGATCCCAGGTACTGGAGTTCAAGTTATCTGATAACCCAGAAGTGGTCGCTCCCCAAGTACCTGCACTTACCAAATAGTCATGATCAAATACATTTTGCGCTCTCAAGCCTGTGTCATACTCTGAATATAAATTTATAGTAATCCCCCCAAGAGTATTCGCTATATCCTGCATTATCTTTGAAGAATAGATATGATCTGAATGATCAGCAGGATTGATCGTATCGTCATCATCAGCCAGATTAAATGTTACATCGTTTAAATCAGTAGCTTCTACTTCTATTAATGATCTAAGTGTATTTCTTAGATCTGTTAATGAATTATATTGTGTACTAGTATCTATAGCCGAAATGTCTGGTACAATCCCGTTATACAGTCTTTGCACACTCCTGAATCCTTGTTGCAAATACCCAGATCCATTGGGGCTACCATCTGGTAATCTTAAGAAATAAGCCGTTGCATTGCGATACGTATATTTCAGGATATTATGTCCATTAATAGTTACTATTGTTTCATTCATATTAGTACCCAAACCGGCGCCTGTAGTAAAGGTATTAGACATAAATCGAATGGCTCTTAAACTTCCTTCTTCTCTAGCCAAATATTTATTACTGCTTATTCCTGTACCCGAATCTCCGGCTGTTATATGTATAAACACTACTTTTTCATTTGGGTTTTTTATACTATTATATGCATTGGGGTTCATAAACAACTGCCAATCATCTGGATGTGGCGATACATAAATACTTGTCGTATCCTGCCCATATAAATTAAAGAAATAAGAACAACCAAGAAATGTAATAATAATGCTAAATAAGTTTTTCATGCTAAATGGATTTTACGAATTAAATACACTGAAATTATAGCCGATTGACTTGTACTCTGATCTTGATATGACACAAGACCACAATGAATAATTACCATTGTTGAGTTTCCCATACTTATCAACCGGTAGTTTTTTTATGAGATATATTATCTTTATTTTCAAATGTAAACATTTGATTATGAAAGCAAAATTTTTTTTTTTTTAAATAAAGTCATTAGCATCGGTGTTCGAGAATTTAGGAAGAACCCAAATATTTCCTTCTAAACTATAGCAGAAGTCAATTTCTTTGGTTTTTCTTTGTTGGTTTTTTGAAGAAGAGATTCTCTGTCTTTAGTTTGTTCGTTATATTGTAATTTGGAATGAACCCATCCTGACTTTTTATTTTTAACCGAAAATGATATGCACCAACCCTTCGATATGTACTTTAGCTTATTATGATCACTATGTTTCTGCTGGCTTTATTTCCTCAACGCTTTATATATAAATTTTCTATTATTTTAATATGATGTAAATCATGTCCGAGAATATGATATCCCAAAGCTCTTGCACTTGCTTGATGTCCATTGGCAATTCCCATACGCTTTAATGATTTTTCAGAAAGTCCATTAAAGAGTGTAATAGTTGATAATCGTAAAGCTTCATATTCTTCCATAATATTCTCAATGGTTCTCTCTGATGTATCAGAATTAAAATTATACTCATCCTGTTCAAATCCTGGGAAATTTGTTTTATCATTTCTAGCAAAACAAAGTGCTCTATATCCATAGATTCTTTCATCATCAATTATATGAACTAAAATTTCTTTAATCGACCATTTATACGATTTACGAATAAAAATTTCGCATCTAATGACATTCTTTTTCTACTATATTTTCTTCATAAAATGAAACAATAGCTATGGCTATTCTTTAATTTGATTCATCAATCTAGCGAAAAATCCTTGCCATTATTTTTACGAAATTCTCACCCGTAAATCGTATTATTCTTTTCGTATCGATAGTCTAGTTCTTCATTCGATACGTTATTAATCAAAGTTTTTGTTCTCTTTAAACTCGATTTCAATTGCTCAATAAGGCTTCCATCTTTTTTTACCAATTTCATATACATTTCTGCATAAATAGGATACTCTTTTTGTGATGGAAATTCAATACGCTTAATCATTCAATATTTCTTTTTTCAGGCTTGTCGCTAACATTGGTTTAGAGCATGTTTAAAAACAATGCAAACTGATTATCAGTAGTTTGGTGTTCTGACGACACTTCAAATCGACGACATATCGAGATATGTTGTTTATTTGAAGTAAAGTCAAGGTTGTCAAAGTAATGACCAGCAGGCAGAAGGGTTTTTAAACATACTCTTAGCTAAAACTAGCAATTTTTATATATTCTGTTATTAAGTATAGTTTTTACTTTTGAAAAGTCATATAAATAGTTGGAGTTTCAGGAATACTTGGGTAAAGGTTTTCAATCACAAATTTTGAACTATTCATAATTTGAATTTCAAATTCAGTAGCCGTATCGTCGTCCCAATTCGGTGTTAGTTTTATTACATTATCTATTAATTCATATGTGAATTCATTTCCAAATGCACTTCCTGATTCCGTTTTAATAACAGTATTCTCATTAACGAAATTTAATTCTGAACGTCCATTTATAGGTAGGGTTTCTGTATAGGTTCCTGATAAACTTTTCGATGCATTGTCATCGTCGCTATTGCAAGAAATCATTCCGATTAGAATGATAATTCCAATTAGTACTTTTTTATCCATATTCTTTTTATAGTAGACACATATACTGCAGAGTGGTTGCTTCAAATGTCTCGCACAATGGTATTTTGTAAGCACAGTAGCGGAATTTAAACTCCCAATTCTTTCGAATTATTATTGCACTTTGATAAAGGTACAAAACTTGTATTGGAGCATTAATCCGCTCTTACATTATTTTGTTATGCTCTTCTTTTACAGCTATTATTCGTATGCTCACATACAAAAATCAAGCACTCATGACATTCTTTCATAATTCAGGTCATTAATCTCTCAATTTTGAGCTGTTAAATGATGTGAACTAATGAGTTAAGTATAAACACCTGTTTTTAAAAAGCAGTATTTATACTCTAGCAAAACCTAAAGTATCGTTAGATATTTGTAACGTAATCAAAAACAAATTATTCGATTGAGTAGCTACTATCAATTTTTGTTTACAAAGGTGAAAATTCCAAAAAGCCTTTTATACGATTTGTGATTAAAAAATTCGTATAAATTCATTGAATTATTTTTTCTTTATGCAAGGCAAAAAAATCAAGCATAGCTATAGCTACGGTTTATTTTTTAAACGAAGTAGAAAGGAAAAAGAAACGATGAATATGTGAAATTTTTAGTTATAAATCGTATTAATAGAGTAAACAACAAACAATTAAATCAATCTTATTATGAGTATAACTATAACAAAAGCAAACTCTAACGGTTCAGCTACTACAGAGACTGAAGGGTCTATTAACAATATTCAACAAATGTGGGATGCTACTATTGGATATTATGCACAAGGTATGCCAGATACTTCGGCAATGTATAAAGTGTATACCAGAATGGTAGCAACGCTAACGTATCAGGATATCGCTAACGTGTTTAGCGGTGTCTACGCCAATAAGTACTGGAATATTAATTTAATGGATTATTCCATTCTTTCAAAGAGTTTACAAAGTGCTCTTGCTATTTCACCTGCATCTTTAGCTGATACCTATGCAAAAAATGCTTTAGTGCAATGGAGAGGTATCCTAACCCGTAAGACTACTTCTGATATTGGACAAATTCCTGTAGCAGGAAGTGTTACAGCAAGTATTGACATTGTTTGTAACAATAGTACGGAACTGTTACCAGAACAATTAATCCAAAATTGGAACTCTGTTTATTGGCAATATCCTCAGGTAGGTAAAAACTATGTGTACACTCGCTGTCAGAATGTTAATTTTTTTGGAGATCTTAGCAACAGTGATTCAACCCCTATAATGCCTATAGTACATATGTATTATACCACAGGTGGTTTCAATCAACCTCCATCTTCATGGCTTCAACTGACAACAACTGATGGTGTTAATTTAGATGGGAAAGTAGTTTTATTATCTGGTGTTCCTGGCCCTATGCCTCAAGGTACTCGTGGATGTTCAGAATCTTTCTTCTTTAACCCTACATCTACAGACCATGTTTGTCTTATTGCAACGGTTACAACTGATTATTTTAGTAATCCAAAAAATGCAGATAGTAATTGGAATTCTAGTACTTGGATTACACACAATGGAGCAGGTGCATGGAAAAATGTCAATCCACAACAAGGAGTCGAAAATACGCTTTCGTTTTATAATCAAGATGATTCAAATGAAAAATTTGTATTTAAAGTACAATGTCAAAATGTTCCGGAAGGGTCAAAAATCAGCCTTAAAAGCGCTGATAAATCAATAGCTTTAGACTCTGGAACGCTCTTTGTAAATAAACATTCTGCTAATTATGAATTTGCTGTGGATTTACCAGCAAATTATAAAGGTGAATTAATTGTTAGTATGGAGGACGCAACTGGCAATATGTTGCCAGCTAATGCTTCTGTTCATATTGATATGTATTGGAGATTACCTAAAGGGCACAAACAATATGAAGCATCAATTGCTCTTTACAATGCTCATGAAAAATCAAATACCTCTGAAGACCATGATTTGATTGTTGGTAGTTACACATTAACAGGTAATGATGGCTAACATTTAGAGTAGAGACAGCATATTATGCTTTGAGTAATGCGTATCCTTTAAAAAAAGGGTACGCTTTTTTTAAAGGAAGAAAATCTGTAAATAGTAGATCGTTTGTTTGGGCTACATGCAGTCCTAATTAAAAATTAAGCACACATAAAGCTGAAAATTAAATCTTTACGTGTGATTGATTTTTGGCTAAAATATCTATAAAGTATTTTAAAATAAAAAATATAAAGGAATTAAACTTTATTATATCAGAAATACTTTCCTGCGTGTGAATCAATATTTCTATGGATCACATTCTTATGGAAATCCATTAACAGAAAGCGTATTTATTTTTTTCTGAGCATCTTCATATATGAAGAACACTTTAAGATCTTGATGCGTTTTTAAGAATTCTTTAGACTCCTGTAACCCCATGGACATGAATGCTGTAGCATAAGCATCTGCTTCCATACAAGTTTTTGTCAATATAGAAACACTCAAAAGATTTGATTTATGAGGATACCCTGTACTGGCATCTATAATATGAGCATAGCGATTTCCTTCTTCATCTAATTTAAATTTACGATAACTACCAGAAGTAGCCATAGCTTCATTTTGTAAAGAGATAATCTTACTATACGATTGAGTTTCATCAAAATTAGGGTCTTCTACACCAATTTTCCAAGGTTTTTTTTTGATCACCTGACTTCCCTTCCCTCTGATTTCGCCTCCTATTTCTACCAGGTAGTTCTCAATTCCTTTACCTTCTAAAAATTCAGCAAACACATCAACTGCATATCCTTTTGCCAACGCATTAAAATCAAGAAAGGTTTCAGAATATTCTTTTACAATCTTATTATTTTTGAGATGCACCTTATCCAAACCAACAGCTACTAATAAACTATCTATTTTGACACTATCTAGCGTCATTATTTTACCCTTAGGACCAAAATCCCAGGCATTAACCAAAACCCCGATTGTAGGATCAAAAGCACCATCGGTTTCTTTGTAAATCTCTTTTGAAGTAGTAAATACATTTCTAAAATGATCATCAACCACTATTGTAGTATCTCCTTTATTAATTTCTGAGATATCAGAATCACTCTGATATGTAGACATCGAAGCATTAATAATCTGTATGATACTATCATATGATTTAGAAATATCGATTTCGTGTTTATCTATAAATTGAACAGAAAATGTGGTTCCAAAAGCTTCCCCTTTTGTATAATTAAGAGTCAATGAAGGCTTAGTCTGGCAGGAAGACAATACAATGCAAAAGAATACTAGCGTGAGATTTTTAATCATTTCTGTTTCTAATTAAGATGAGTTTCTATTATCTGTAAACCTGCATACTCTAACACATATTCCTCATCAAACAAAACAGGTTTAGTAGGGTTTTCTGAATTCTGTAACCCTACACCTGCATAAAAAACCTTTGCTTCTTGTTCTCTCGCGTGTTTTTTAAAAGCTTCCATCCATATCATATCATAATTATGTGGATTATCAGGATAAGAAATAGCTTTTACAATTATAAAATAACGTTGATTTACTGAGTCTATACATACGAATTGAGGATGTTTCCCCAGCTTACTATTGATAGCAATAAACTCGAATCCTTTTTTTTCTAATTCTTCACCGACAATATTCATTGCCAGATTATGAAGCTCTTGTTTTGTTAATATTCTGCTCATAGCGAAACAAAGATAGTACTTTGGTTAAAAAAATAAATATCATTTAAACCTTATAAATACACCTTTTTCAAAATAATAACCAGGAGTATAAATAGTCGTATTTTCTTTAAATCTATACCACGGAGAAATACTAGAGTCTTCAAAGTTTTTAAGTAAACATACATTCTGGGCTGGAATATTTTCTTGTGCCAATAAAAATAGTTTTTCTCTTCTATTGTTTAAATCATTTTTGATCTGAAAACATTACAATTTTTAGATGGGGTTTAAATTTGAACACACCATTATGCTAAATTTTAAAAAAGTCAACTCATAAAAACAAACAGTCTTCTTAACAGTACTATTTATTAAAAAAAAGAATCATTTACTAAAATTACATGTAACTCTAAGTAAATAATCCTCAAGGCAAGCCAACTAGGCATTTATTCGAATTCTAATTTCCTTGATGAAAACCAAAGTTTTCAAGCTTTTCTATTCGTATGAAGCAAGCCTTAAGAAATTAAACCCTAAGAGATTAAAACAATTAAAATTTAGACCAATCGTAACTAAAAGGAACAAAACTTTTTTCACATAACTTAATTTATAGAAATATATCCATGTTTCAATTCCCACTCATTTTCAAAAATCAATTGAGATTTATTTAATACAACATTAACAAACGCGGAATTTTCACCTAAGAGTATGTTTAAAAACCTTACTTCCTGAAAACAACTATTTTAAGAACCGTGAGTCTACTTCAAATAATTAAAATATCTCGATATTCTCATCATTTGAAGTGTCCTCAGAACCTCAAACTATTGATTTTCAATTTGTATTCTTTTTAAACATACTCTAAGTCATTAACATAATCATATAACATAAATAAACAAAATGAAAAGATTTTATTCTATTTTAATTACACTATTTGCTTTTACCGTAGTCTCTGCTCAAGAAAACAATGACTATGGTTTCAAAAAAGGTGATTTTTTTATCTCAGGAGCCCTAAAATACAGCGCTCTATTAAGTGATAAATTCAGCTCAACAGATTAATTATTTGTAGAACCCTCTCTAGGATACTTTATATCCGATAAGATTTCATTGGGACTTCAGTCAAAATTTTTATTAACGAATACCGAAAACAGTAACACTTATGGAATTGGTATCAATGGTCGTTATTTCTTTATGCCCAAAAGAAGATTTAATGTATTTACAGAACTTGCTCTGGATTACTCCAATACTGAAATTAATTTTCGTTCCTACAAAGGAAAAACCGATGCATATAGTGCAACCTTTTCAACTGGCTTAAATTATTTTATTACAAAACATCTATCGTTATTTACAAAATTTGAAATTTTGGATTATTGTTATTACAAAACCGATGCTAACAGAAATTTCACTTCTCAACAACAACAACAAAATTTTGATGATCATAAAATAAGAATAGGTCCAGAAAATCTACATCTCGGTATTATGTATAATTTTAAACAAATGAGAACATCTATTTTATGCTTTCTAGCAGTACTATGGTACTCAAATATCGTGGCGCAAAGTGAGACGCAATATGGATTCGAAAAAGGAGATTTTACAATTTACGGAACAATGAATTATTCTTATCAAAATTCCGAATCTTTCAGAAATAATATAGAAGGGGGAATCATATAGGTTTGAAACCAAAGGGCATAATTTTAGTATCATTCCAGAAATAGGTTATTTCATATCCTCACACCTTATGGTCGGTTTAAAATTTGGATATATTAGTTCTAAAACAGAAAACTATGATAATAATCTTTATGGCTTCTTTTCAAAGGGAAAAGGATATAACACGGGCATATTTGGCAGATATCACTTTTCTCATCAAAAAAGAGTCTCTTTATTTATTGAGCTCAATGCTGGATACCAAATGATCAAATCGGATTCTGATAAAATATTCCAAGTTAATAACCTTACGACTAGTACTGAGAAAAATGAGAGTTATAATGTGACAGCAGCTCCCGGAATTAATATATTCATCAACAAAGACCTTTCTTTAACCTCTAGAATTGGAAGTATAGGATATTCGCATATTAAAGGTAGTTTTAATGATTCTGATGGAGATATAGGTACTAATAAAAGAGACAGTTTTAATGCCAACATTTCTTTAAGTAATACGATTTACGGGTAAGAATTTCGTATAAATTCATTGAATTATTTTTTCTTTATGCAAGGCAAAAAAATCAAGCATAGCTATAGCTACGATTTATTTTTTAAACGAAGTAGAAAGGAAAAAGAAACGATGAATATGTGAAATTTTTAGTTATAAATCGTATAAATTCTATCTTGAAGTACTTTATAGAATCTAAACTAAGATAACAATTCATAAAAAAACCGATACAATAATTGTATCGGTTTTTAAAATTTTTATTATAACAGGCACTTTCTGTCTATCCTCCAAAGTCGTCAAATCTGATATTCTCATCAGGAATACCAAAATCTTCTCCCATTTTCTGAACAGCCTTGTTCATTAATGGTGGTCCACAGAAATATAGTTCAATATCTTCTGGTGATTCATGATGATTAAGATAGTTATCAATTACACAATTATGAATGAATCCTACAAACCCATCTCCTTCTGCATCAATATCACTTTTAACTTTCCAATTATCTTCTTCTAATGGTTCTGACAATGCCAGAAAGAATTTAAAATTAGGAAAGCTCTTCTCCAAATCATAGAAATGATCCAGATAGAATAATTCACGCTTAGAACGACCTCCGTACCAATATGTAACTTTACGCCCTGTTTGTAATGTTTTAAACAAGTGATATAAGTGAGAACGCATGGGAGCCATACCAGCTCCTCCTCCTACATATAACATTTCTGAATCAGAATCATTAATAAAAAACTCTCCATAAGGTCCTGAGATAGTAACTTTATCGCCTGGCTTCTGTGCAAAAATATAAGAGGAAGCAACTCCTGGATTTACATCCATCCATCCATTTTTACTTCGATCCCATGGTGGAGTCGCGATACGTACATTAAGCATAATCTCCCTTCCTTCAGCAGGATAAGAAGCCATCGAGTATGCGCGCTCTACCGTTTCATTATTTTTCATCACTAATGGCCATAAACCAAATTTATCCCATTCTGCCTGAAATTTATCTGGAGTTTCGTGCTCTTCTGGATGCGCAGTAATATCAATATCCGCATACTTAATCTCACACTGAGGGATTTCAATTTGTATATACCCACCTGCTTTATACCCCATATCTTCGGGAATCTCTACAACGAATTCTTTAATGAAAGAAGCTACATTATAATTACGAACTACGGTTGCTTCCCATTTTTTGATTCCAAAAACTTCTTCAGGAACCTGTATATTCATATCTTGTTTTACCTTTACCTGACAGGCAAGACGCGCACCGTGCTGTAATTCTTTACGAGAAAAGTGAGGCGTCTCTGTTGGCAGTGCTTCTCCTCCACCTTCTAATACGTGGCACTCACACTGGATACACGTACCACCACCTCCACAAGCAGATGGTAAAAATATTTTTTCATTACCCAAGGTAGATAATAAAGTACCTCCCGAGGCAACTTCAATCTCTTTTTCGCCATTAATCGTAATCTTAACGGGGCCTGATGGCAATAGTTTATCTTTTGCAAATAATAAAATTCCTACTAAAACTAAGGTTAACACCAAAAACGAAATGATGGTGATAACAATTGTTCCAACTGTTGATGCTAAAAATATCATGTTATTTAAGTATTGAAACGTTAGTGTTTTCTGCTACTTCCTTAGCAGTTTTCTCCTCTACCTGAACAGTTTTCTGTTTCTTTGTCTCTTCTTCATCTCCTCCTGTAAGCATTCCTCCAAAACTCATAAAACCAATTGCCATAAGCCCTGTAAGAATAAAAGTGATTCCTAATCCTCTTAGAGGAGCGGGAACATTAGAGTATCTAATCTTCTCTCTAATTGCCGCAATTGCAAGGATCGCAAGAAACCATCCGATTCCAGACCCTACACCATATACCGCCGCGTGAGAAATAGTTGCAAATTCTTTTTGCTGCATAAATAATGACCCTCCTAAGATGGCACAGTTTACAGCAATTAGTGGTAAAAAGATACCTAATGAATTATACAATGAAGGTGAAAACTTCTCTACTACAATTTCTACCAATTGTACCATGGTTGCAATAGTAGCTATAAATAGAATAAAGGTTAGGAAACTTAAGTCATAATCTGCATATTCTGAACCTAACCAAACTAAAGCGCCTTCTCTGAGAATATACTTATCTAACAAGAAGTTTAATGGCACTGTGATTGCCAAAACAAATATTACAGCCGCTCCAAGACCTACTGCTGTAGACACCTTTTTAGACACTGCCAGATATGAACACATTCCTAAAAAGAATGCGAATACCATGTTATCTATAAAGATTGATTTTAAAAATAATTCTAAATATTCCATTTTTAATATTTTTTAGTTCGCACTTAGATCGATTACACGATCAACGCATAACTGTGAATTTTCTAATGATCTTCGATGAGTTCTTTATTTCTACTTCTCTGAATCCAAATAATAATTCCCACGGTAATTAATGCCATTGGCGCTAATACCATAAAACCATTATTTTCATATCCAAAAGCATATAATCCAGTTTTCTCGATTGGATCTCCTAATACCTTAGCTCCAAATAATGTTCCTGATCCCAGTAATTCTCTAAAAAAAGCTACAATCACTAACAACACACCATATCCAGCGGCATTTCCTATTCCATCGAGAAATGACTTCCACGGACCGTTACCCAAGGCAAATGCTTCAAAACGTCCCATAATGATACAATTGGTAATAATTAATCCTATAAATACGGAAAGCTCCTTACTTAATGAATATGCAAAAGCTTTTAACACCTGATCTACAACGATTACCAAAGCGGCTACCACGACTAATTGAACAATAATTCTAATTTTGGAAGGTATAATATTTCTCATTAAAGAGATTACTACATTACCAATACCCAAAACAAAAATTACTGAAATTGCCATTACAATCGACGGCTTTAATTGTGCAGTAATTGCTAATGCAGAACAGATTCCTAATACCTGTATTGTAATAGGATTATTATCAGCAAGCGGATCTGTTAATAGTTTTTTATTTTTCTTCGAAAATAAAGGCTCCTTAGGCTCTTTTACTTTAACTTCAACTTTTTCTTCTGTTACTTCAGCCATCTGTTATTTTTTTAAAGTTTCGAAATAAGGTTGATACATCTTTATTCCCTTCTTCACCATTGCTGTTACTCCATCTCCTGTGATCGTTGCACCAGCCATTGCATCTACTTCGTTATCACTTTTATCTACATTCTTCGGATCTGCATTTCCTTTCTTTACGGTAATTCCTTTATAATTACCAGAGGCATCTAATATGCTCTCACCGATAAAGTCATCTCTAAAATAGGCTTCCTTAATATTAGCACCCAATCCTGGTGTTTCTCCTTTATGATCAAAAAACGCACCTTTCACTGTCTTAAACTCCTTATCCAGAGATACATACCCCCAAATAGCATCCCAAAGACCATTACCTCTCATTGGTACTACAAAATACTCCTCTCCATCTTTTTTACCAATAAATAACGGTAATTTTCTAGTATAATTGGCATCTTGCTTTACTTTATCATTTTCCTTTTTGACCTCTATATCAAAAGCTTTTGGAGTTTTTTTAGCTGAACTACCAGTAATGATATATTGTTCATCTCCGACATATTTGTCAAATAATTCCTGAGCTTTCTCAGCAGCTACGAATTCATTAGGGTCTTCGGTATCTGCAATACCCATTGCAAATAAAATATTTTGCTGTTTCTCAGTTCGCTTATTGGCATCGATCTTATCCTTTAGGGATGATGCTGTAAAAGCCAATAATGAACCAACCACCACCACCATAGCTATAGCAAAGATGATTGTATATGAATTTTTATCTGTATTAATCGCCATGACTAAGCCGTTTTTAATTTTAAACGTTTCATTCTCTTCTTGATATTACCCTGAACTACATAATGATCAATTGTAGGGGCAAATACATTCATCAATAGAATAGCTAACATTACTCCTTCTGGATATGCAGGATTGAATACTCTTATTAAGATTGAAATAAACCCAATCAGGAATCCATAAACCCATTTTCCTTTATTAGTCTGAGATGCAGTTACCGGATCTGTAGCCATAAATACTACTCCAAATGCAAAACCACCAATAATCAAATGGTGCCAGAATTCTGTACTCATTAAACTATAAAATTTACTTCCGGAACTAATCCATTCTGCGCTTACCACACCATTAAAAATTAATCCCATTGCCAAAGCACCAAGTACAGCACTTAGCATAATTCTCCAGCTTCCGATCTTGGTAAATATTAAGAAAAGCGCACCCAGGAGTATCAACAATGAAGAAGTTTCTCCAACAGAACCTGGTATGAATCCTAAAAACATATCAGAAACACCATAAGATATCTCTTTCCCCTGAGCTAAACTACCTAGAACAGTTTCTCCAGATATAGCATCTAATTGTGCTCCGCCGGCAATGTCGCCTGCTCTCTCTACCGCTCCGTGAACCCATACTTTATCTCCAGACATCCAGGTAGGATATGCAAAGAACAAAAAAGCTCTTATCGTTAATGCAGGGTTGAGGATATTCATCCCCGTACCACCAAACACTTCTTTACCAATCACTACTCCGAATATCACTGCTACTGCTAGCATCCACAATGGCGTATCTACTGGTACAATCAAAGGAACTAACATCCCTGTTACCAAATATCCTTCTTCTACTTCGTGACCTTTAATCACTGCAAATAAAAACTCTACCGCTAATCCTACTCCATAAGAAATAATTACAAGAGGCAACACTTTCCATAATCCAATAGAAGCATTTGCCCAAGACCAAAATTCACCACTAAAAAAACTATCTGCAGCTTCTTTTAGTTCACCTGTAGCTAAGTTGTGCTGATAACCAGCATTAAAAATTCCAAATATTAAACAAGGCACTAATGCCATAATTACCGTATTCATCGTACGCTTAAGATCATCAGCTGCACGTACATGAGCACCAGAGTGCGTAATTTCATTCGGTAGATATAAAAAAGTATGGATTGCATTAAATGCAGGAGCCATCTTCTTATCTTTATACTTAAGTTTTAAGTTATGTAGTTTATTTTTTAAACTCATGACGCTATCCTATTTCTTTTAACATTAAATCTAGCCCTTCTCTAATGATCTTCTGATGTGGCTGCTTAGAGACGCAAACAAATTCTGTCAGTGCAAAATCTTCTGGAGCCACCTCATACATCCCCAGCTGTTCCATTGCATCCAAATCATTGACTGCACATGCCTTTAACAGCTGTAATGGGTAAATATCTAAAGGAAAAACCTCTTCATAATTACCTGTTACCACAAACGCTCTATGCTCGCCATTGGTATTGGTATTAAGATCATATTTTTTATTCGGGAATAACCAGGAAAAAGTAAGTGCTCTAGATGGAGAAATCTTATTAAAAATAGGTTTATTCCATCCAAAAAGCTCATAATCATCCCCTTCAGGTATCACCGTGATTGCATTATGATAATATCCTAAATTACCATCAGGCTTTACATTATCACCAGTAAGCACGCCTCCACTGATAACCCTTATGTTATTATCTTTTACACCAGAATCATAGATCACAGAGGATACTTCGGCACCAATTTTGGTTCTAAAATACTTAGGGTTCTTAATAGAAGATCCTGCTAATGCTACAACTCTTTCGGCATTGAATTTACCTGTCAATAGTAGCTCTCCTATAATCACCAGATCTTGTGGAGTTACCACCCAGACAACTTCTCCCTTATTTATAGGATCTATTTTTGCTATTTGCACGCCTACATTTCCTGCAGGATGTGGGCCACTAACCGAGTGAACTGTAATATTATCTAATCCGGTAAAAGGAGAATTTCCTTTTTTCCCAACAGATACGTGTACATCTCCTTCTGTTAATTTGTTTAATGCCGTAACAGCTGTCTGCAGTTCTTGTTCTTTACCTGCCAAAACATAGTCAAAATCAGCAGCCAGTGGTGCTGTGACATACGCAGATATAAAAATAGCTTTTGGACTAACATCCGGATTAGCAATTACATCATAAGGACGTTGTTTGATAAAAGGCCAACAACCTGAAGCTAATAGATGAGTTTTTATTTCTTCTCCACTCATCGCTTTTACATCCTTTACTGCAAAGTCTGCGTATTGTTGTTCTTTATCTGCTAAAATTTTAAATGCTAAAATTTTTCTTTTAGCTCCTCGAATAATTTCCACAATCTCTCCGCTTACTGATGAAGGGAAAAGCATGTTTTCATTAGATTTGGAGTGAAAAAGTGGATCGCCGGCTTTAACTTCTGTACCCTGTTTGGCAATAACCTTTGGCACAATACCGTGAAAATCGTCAGGCTTAATTGCGTAAACATTACTTTTGGTAGCATCGGCAGTAATTTTTTCTGCCTCGCCAACAAGCTTAATGTCTAAGCCTTTTCTGATACGAATGTCTTTTGACATATTTGTAGTCTATGTTAATTAACTAAAAAAATCGTGCAAATTTAATAATTAAAACACGCACGTGAAAGCTGGCACTAGTATAAGATTTTATTTATAACCTTTCTAAATAATGTTTTTTTTAACTTAAAATACATACTAAATTATTTCGGCACACAGTTTGTTTATCTTTACGCAGCTAACTTTATAATAAATGTCACAAAAACTTACACAATTCGTATTTTTATTAGCATTATTGGGCATTGTAACACAATCAATCAATGCACAAGAAGTTAAAGAAGTAAACCCGCCTGATCATATAAAAACAATTCAGTTATTTGGTGGAGCAGAATTCTCCGGAACTCCTGTTATAAAACTTGGAGAACCATTACACATCAGATTTGATGATATTAATGGTGACGAAGTAGATTATTACTATAAGATAACTCATTATAATTTTGACTGGACACCCTCTCCTCTATATAAAAATGAATACATCGACGGCTTTGATGATGTTCGAATTTTAAACTATGAAAATTCATTTAACACCTTACAAATGTATAGTCATTATATATTAGATATCCCTAATGAAGATACACGAGGACTAAAAGTAAGTGGTAATTATATGCTGGAAATGTATGATAGTGATGATGAAATTGTTTTTTCAAGAAAATTCATTGTATATGAAAATCTCGCTACTATAAAAGTTTATACCAAACGATCTAGAAATCTAAATTTCATCAATACTAAACAATCTGTACAGTTCGAAATAAATTCTCCAAATGAAATTCTTAAAAACCCTAAGCGAACTGTAAAAACGTTGGTTATTCAAAATAATGACATAAAAGGTGCTATTACAAACCTTATTCCACAATTTACAATTGCAAACACGCTGGTATATAAATATGATACTGAATCCAGTTTCTGGGCAGGCAATGAATTTCTTTTCTTCGACAATAAAGAAATCAGAGCTTCCTCTATTAATATCAGAAATATTGATTTGCAAGAAACCTATCATAATTATCTGTATACTGATGTTGTGAGAGCAAATAGAAATTACACATACCAACCTGATATCAATGGCGGTTTTGTCGTTAGAAACTTAAGAGCCGATGACAGTAATACGCAAGCAGATTATGCCTGGATACACTTCTCTTTAGAATGTTATGAACCTCTGGGAGATGGAGAATTACACATATTTGGCAATTTTAATAATTACGTTACTGACGATTCTACAAAACTTGAATATGATAAGGAAAGAGCCATTTATTTTACAAAAAAACAGTTTAAACAAGGTTTTAACAACTATAAATATGTATTAGTAAAACCTGATGGCTCGATTGACCGCGGTTTTATAAGTGGTAATTTTGATGAAACAGAGAATGAATATATGGTCTTACCATATTACAGAGCCCCAGGAGCAAGGTATGACAGAGTCATTGGCAAAGGCACTGGAAATTCAAGAAATATAACCAATTAAAATCTTAATTTCTCTTTTCAGCCTTATTCTAAATGCTTTAAAAAAATTATTTTTAGATTGTAAGAAAATACGTTTACTTTAGCTCCTTAAGGAAATTATCTATTGTGAATGAAAGAAAAAGGGAGATTTCTCAAAAAATACAGAGGAAACAAATGTCTTAATTGCGCCACTCCTCTCGACATCCTTGATAAATATTGCCATAACTGTGGACAAATCAATACTACCAAAAAAATATCGCTTAACGATTTTTTTGGAGAATTTCTATCAAGTCTTTTTTCGTATGATTCCAGATTAGCGCACACCATTAATGCTTTACTCTTCAGTCCCGGAAAAATATCAAAAGAATATATCGAGGGCAAAAGAATTAAGTATGCCAATCCTTTTCGGTTTTACCTCAGCGTTTCTATTATATTTTTTATTATTAATGGTCTTTTTATAGATTTTGATAGTTTTACCTCTGGAGTAAAAGATGGTGTAGAAACTACTAGAGAAAAAGGTGTTAAAACTATCGATTCGATAAAACAAAATTTTGATGGAGAATTAAAAATCAATTTAGACTCCTTACCTGAACATATTGGAGAGGGGTTTCCTATCAAAATAGATTCTTTACCACAAAATCTAAAAAAGGAATTCTCAATCGAAACAGATTCTTCTGGCAACGCTACCATAAATCTTTCTTCTTTGATAAAAAAAGAAAAACAAAAAAAAGAGGTTATATACTATACCCAGGAACAACTTGATACCATCAGCATTATATCAAAAGGGTTCAAACTATGGCCGATGTATGAAGATTATCACGATCGCACAAAAGAAACATCTACATACAGAGCATTAGCAGCGTTAGAGCACAGACCAAATTGGTTTAACAAATATATATATCACAGGGTTCTCAAAACTGCCGATTTAGAAAATAATTACGGCAAAGAGTTACTTGAATTTCTTTTTAATAAACTACCATTTATTATATTTTTCTTCCTCCCGTTTTTTGCATTAAGCATATGGCTTTTATACCTAAGAAGACCATTTAATTATATGGAACACTTAGTATTCACATTCCATACCCAAACGATGTTTTTTATTCTTATTGGCACAGGAATTTTAATAAATATGATTACCAAAAGTGAAACTCCTTCTGCAATTGCAGTATGGGTTTTTCTGTTTTATTTATACAAGGCAATGCGCAAATTCTATGGTCAGAGCAGAATCAAAACCATATTTAAATTCTTTTTAGTAAATACATCCTTTTTCTTTTTGGCAGCGGTTGGATCACTTATTACTATACTGGGATCAATTTTCATATTTTAATAAGAATACATCAGACCAACGTATACATTAAACTCATCTCTTAGTTGTTTTAAACCTAAAAGTTTATCCTTTATCACTTAATAGACTGATTTTTTTCAATATAGCTGCAGTTACTGTTAAAAAAAATCAAAGTTAGGATGTTATACATTTTCTGATTTGAAATCAGCTATAAAATTCACTCTTTTTATTCCATACTTCGGATTAAAAATAATTTGATTCAGTTTACTGTGATTTTATCAGGAACTCGTATAAAATGTAAATTGTTAACAAAATCATTACACAAATCGAACCCACTAAACAATCAACAAGACTATCTAATTCTTTTTGAGCAATCTACTGTATAAACAAAGTGTTTTTATTAATCATCGGGTTAATTATCGGAGCACTTCAAGTGTAACTAACCTTTAAATTATTAACAATTATACATTACTTTTCTTAAAATTATCTTAACAAATATATTTTTTTGTTAATCCACAATTTGATTTACAGAATTTTCAAACCCCCTAAAAAAGTACAAACCATAAAGTTTTATCATGCTATATCAATAATTGTCCATATTAAATCAAGGTGCTTTCTTTTAAAACCTAAAACAATTCGGCGATATTTACATAGTATTACTAACCTGAGTTTTATTATTAATATAGAAGAAAAAAACCGTCAATTTGAGTACTTTGACGAAGGGAAGGTGTATCGAGAATAGGTTTCTATACCCAAAACACTTGTTTTTGACACAAAATTCTTATCAGAATTTCACTCAAACGGACGCGCTTGGGATTAATCGAACTCGGGCAACTAAACAACTATCTATGGTTACGATACCTGATTACATTTATAGATCTAAATACATAAGCTTATAACCAAGTAAAACTATTAATATTTTTATGCAGACTACTCTATCAAAAATTATTAAACGCTCTTCCTTTATATTATTCTTTATTTTTTGTTCTTGTCAAAAAAGTCAAAATACTCAAAACAGTACAATAGCCCAAAACAGTGCGAAGTCTCAAAATATTGAGGATACTCATGAAAGTCTATTACTATTTGATTTTGAAAAAGACTTAAAAGAAGAAGCTATAAAAACTATCAATGCTGACTATGAAATCATACGCAACGGAAATAGTAAGAAATTAAAGGTACAGACCAACACACATATAAAAACTCCCGGTATAAAACTCTACAGAACCAAAGACAATCTTTGGGATCTAAATAATTTTTATCAGGTAAAAGCCGATGTTTCTAACCTCAGTAAAGAGGACTTGCAAATTGAAATGTTTGTAGGTAATGATCCAGATGGATTAATACGGTGGTATTGCTCAGACTATGTAGATTTAAAACCAGGACAGACAAAAACGATTACAGTTAACCTATCCTGGACTCCCTGGGTGTTCTCTCCACAACCTGAAGTTGTAGGAATGCGTGGAGTTCCTGGAATTATAAAAACTGATCTGGATGCTATTGCAGAACTACAGTTCAATACTCGATATGCTACTTCACAGAGCACCTTTGCTATTGATAATATAATTGCCAAAGGAAAAACACCTGTAAAAGATCCTAATGGGTTTTTCCCTTTTGTAGACGCATATGGTCAATACAAACATAAAAAATGGAAAAACAAGATACTAGACGATAAGGATCTAAAACAAAAAGATTCTATAGAAATCATAGAACTGCAAGAAAATGCAAGTCCGCCAAATAGAAATCAATACGGAGGATGGACAAAAGGTCCGCAATTAAAAGCAACTGGTTTCTTTAGAACTGAAAAAAATAATGGAAAATGGTGGATGGTAGACCCAGAGGGATATTTATTCTGGACAGCGGGGTTAAATTGTGTGTCCTCCCAATCAGCTACCACTGGAATTGAACATAGAGAGCATTATTTTGAAAAACTACCTGATACAAGTCACAAAAATTTTAAAACCTTTTACAACAAAAACACTTGGTCTACCCACGGTTTTTACAAAGATAAGATTCCTTATAAAACATATAATTTTTATCAATCTAATCTATTCAGAAAATATGGTGATAATTGGTTAGAAACCTTTAGAGATCGTGTTCATAAAAGATTTAGAAGTTGGGGAATTAACACTATCGGTTTTGTTTCTGACGATGGTGCTATATTACAAAAAAAAACTCCATACACGGGTTCCATCTGGATTACTGGAACTCCAAAAATTGAAGGTTCTGGTGGATTCTGGGGTAAATTTCATGATGTATTCGATCCTAATTTCAGAGCTATGGTCAGAGATGCTGTAGAAAGACAAAGAACAGGAGCTGGAGATCCCTGGTGTATTGGATTTTTTGTCGATAATGAGTTATCCTGGGGAACCATTGGATCTCTATCTATCGGTGCTTTAAAAAGTCCCGCTACCCAGCCTGCAAAAATAAATTTCATAAATGAACTGAAAGATAAATACACCTCTATAGAAGCGCTAAACACTGTATGGAAAACAACGCATACTTCCTGGGAGCAATTACTAAAAACTACTGTTCCTCCAAATAAAGATGCCGCTAAAGAAGACCTAACAGCGTTCTATCAAAAAATTGCGGATTCATATTTCAGGATAATTAATGAAGAATTAAAAAGGATTGCTCCTCATCAAAATTATTTAGGTTGTCGTTTTGCCTGGGCGAATAATGATATTACGCTGAAGGCTGCTGCAAAATATTGTGACATCATGAGTTTCAACAAATATGAAAATAGTGTAAAAGATGTGACACTGCCGCAAGGAGTCGACAAACCGATAATGATTAGTGAGTTTCATTTTGGAGCTACCGATAGAGGGATGGCTCATCCTGGAGTTAAAGCATCAAAAAACCAACAAGAAAGAGCACTTTCTTATCAGAATTTTGTAACAGGCGCCTTAGAAAACAAATTGATTGTAGGTGCGCATTGGTTTCAGTATATTGATGAAGCTTTTACAGGAAGAGGAGATGGAGAAAATTATAATATTGGTTTTATAGATGTTGGCGATACTCCATACAAAGAATTAATAGATAAAGTTCGACAAACGCTTTATCCTATGTATGAATATAGAAACAAACAATAGGTATATTAAAAGAATACTAAAAAAGAGGGTGTTTTAAAAAAGTACCCTCTTTTTTAATATCCATTATTTAACAAAACAAGTATCATCATTTTTTCTCCCCAAACCTAGTATCACATCTCGTAAGGAATAAACTAAATTCCTTACTTTATAAAAACAATCAAATTTTGTTTACAGATGTCCTTATGAGAAGCTTTAATACGATTTCATCCTAAATAAAAAATATCCAGATTCGTATGTGAATAGCTAATCAATTTAATATGTTTTCGTACGTGTAAAATCCACCCTGCATAAGCCACCATCAGCCTATACAGACTAAAACTATTGTTAAATTTCCATATGCAAGCATATTATTCTTTATCTTAGCATAAATTGCATTTCTCAATTAATTAAGGGTTAATGTTTATATTTTGATATGGTTCAACAAATAACCAGAGGCATAAAGATTTCGGTGGACACCACCTTTGAGGGTACGTTCTTTAAGAACTATAAGATCCATTTTGCCTTTGGGTATCGTATTACAATAGAGAACCAAAGTAAAGATTCTGTACAACTCACTTCTCGTTTTTGGGAAATCAAGGACGCACTTAGTAATGATGAGATTGTTGAAGGAGAAGGAGTTATTGGCAAGAAACCAGTATTAAAACCAGGAGAATCACATACCTATAATAGCGGATGTTTATTAAGTTCACCTTTTGGAGCTATGAAAGGTCACTATAATATGATCAACTTTACTTCTACCAGAAAATTTAAAGTTATGATTCCAAGCTTTAAGCTTAGTTCTCCTTTTGCACTTAATTAATTCTTTTTACTAAATCGAATTTAATAATCTTCCCAAACTGTCTTACATGGCAATATCTACAGTGTGAATCATAAACAAATTTATATTCTTTAGATATATCAAACATAGACATCGCTCTAAACAGTCCCACAAAATCTTCATCTCCGTATTCTGTATATCTTCTTATCTCAAATAATGATGTGTCAGTAGCATTTTTTTTAATAGTAAAATATGCACTACTACCTATACCAGATAAAAAGCAGGCATTTTCTAAATGTTTTGGAGCAGTAGCCTTCTGTTTATTAATGATTCCTGCATTTTTTTTATCAAAATAATTCGTGAGATTCTCTTTAAAAACAGAATTAGGATATTCTATTAACTTACCATCTTCTACCTGGTAAATTATATTCTCCATTGATGCTTTCTCTACATTCCCCAGTGGACTTGGCGTAAATGTCTTATTACGTAATAACGGTTTTCTAATTTTAGAATTATCAGTACTAATCAGTATAGTATCCGTAACAATCCTTGAACAATTGCTACCTTCTTTTCTGAATGTAGAGTATGGGATACTACCTCGACTTTGCATTTCTAGTAAATATGCTTTTGCCCGATCATAAGAAACATAGTCACATACAGAAGCTACTAATCGACCGCTTCCATGTGTCTTTTCGGGATGACGCTCTAACCATAACAAAAACTGATCTATATTCTTTAATCTTCCATCCGCGGTAAAGATAGCATTAAATGGAATCTCTAATTCTACATCTGTGACAGCACTGCGTACTCTTCCCTTTCCTGGAGGAGTAATATACCTTCCAAAATCATAATACTCTGCAATACCAGTTTTATTTTCGATCAGCACAAGAGCAGCATGACCTCCTTTAATAATTCCATTCTTACCTAGCCCAAATAATTGCAACAGTGCAGTAGATGTTTTCTCATCAGAAAACTGAACAAAAGTATCAGGAAAAGCCAGAGAAATTATTTTGCCCGTGTAGTTCATCACACGTTTAAAATTTTAATTAATACCATATTCAAAAAAGAAATCAGAAATAAATTTTAAGCAGTGATTGCTTCAAAAACAACTGTGTTTACTTCATTACACTGAAGATCTTCATAGCGCATAGAAAGTTCTTCTTCATTTTTAACAATCTGCGTAACACTTCTTGTTTTAAGAGTTCCTCTATCTATACGCAAATCTATATTTTTATTTCCAACACCCGCATTCTTATGAAAACCCAAAAGTGTATCCTGTGTGAGAAAAACATCTTGTTCAAAAGCTCTAAACCATTCTCTTCTTATAGCCTTCATCTCATCTGTATACAAAGTAGAAGATGACCATATATGAGTTTCTTTTTCTAACTCTCTAAAATGTTTTTCTTTCCCATCCCATACAATCTCATAAAATATAAGATCAGATTGCCAATTGGCAGCAACAATTGTAAAAGGTTCAATCCCCTTATAATTGTACCCCATAATAGCCTTTTCCAGATGATCAGCACTCAATAAATCTTTAACCACCACTCCTCTGCTTTGTCTGTATGATGCTGCTCTTTCATGAATTTTAAAACCTCCATTAAGCAAACAAATCATTGTGCTCTTATCACTCACCCCTATCCAGGTTCCACCAGCAACAGCATCCTTAGGAAATAACATTCGAGTATTATTCACCTGATAAAACTCAGGAAGTAGTGTTTTTCTGTTTATTGCTTCATCTCTATTAGAGGTTAATATAAAATTATTTTCTTGAGTTGGGATTAACGTAACTGTACACATAGATTTCTGGGTCGACTAAATATCTTACAACTTACAAAAAAAATTACATACTATATATGTAACTCATTTAGACTTTTTCTATTACACATTAAAATCGCATTTTAAATCCGTTTTTCACCATATCTATATTCGTCTAGGTTGTATTTTACTAGTAAAAATAAATTAATGCGAACTATCAAAATTTAGACTTTCTACAAAACCAACACGTCTGAAAACGTACATTGTTTATAAAAGGTTAAATTAAACATTAGCCTTTATAATTTTCTATCTTTGTCAATCAAAATGACTAACTCACTAAACTGTCATATCTTACTAACTTAAACAAATACTTTGTACTATGGGAAAAGGTTTTTTTCAAGTTCCTACAGCCATAAATGAACCTGTAAAATCGTATGCTCCCGGAACTTCTGAGAGAGAAGAAGTTCTGGCCAGTTATAAATCAATGTATAATTCATCAATTGATGTTCCTCTACTTATTAATGGAGAAGAAATCAGAACTGGAAATACAGGAATCATGGTTCCTCCTCATGATCATCAACACGTTTTAGGCACATATCATAAAGCAGAAAAGAAACATATACAACAAGCTATTGATACTGCTCTTGAAGCAAGAAGTAAGTGGGCAGATTTAGCCTGGGAACAGCGTGCTGCCATTTTCTTAAAAGCTGCTGAATTAATTGCTGGTCCTTATAGAGCTAAGATCAATGCCGCCACAATGCTGGCACAATCCAAAAATATCTATCAGGCAGAAATTGATGCTGCTTGTGAGTTTATTGATTTTTTACGTTTCAATGTAGAATTTATGACTCAGATCTATGAAGATCAACCAGACTCCACTTCTGGAGCCTGGAACAGAATAGAATACCGCCCGTTAGAAGGTTTTGTATATGCGATTACTCCCTTTAATTTTACTGCTATATCAGGAAATCTTCCGGCTAGTGCTGCTTTAATGGGGAATACTGTGGTTTGGAAACCTAGTGACAGCCAGATTTACTCGGCTAAAGTTATCATAGATATTTTTAAAGAAGCAGGAGTTCCTGATGGTGTGATCAACGTTGTTTATGGAGACCCTGTGATGATTACTGACACCATTTTGGCAAGTCCTGATTTTGCAGGAATCCATTTTACAGGAAGCACCCATGTATTTAAAGATATCTGGTCCAAAATAGGGACTAATATTCATACGTACAAAACATACCCCAGAATTGTAGGAGAAACAGGAGGCAAAGACTTTATTGTAGCGCATCCTAGTGCAGATGCCAAACAGGTTGCCACCGGGATATCTCGTGGAGCATTCGAGTTTCAAGGCCAAAAATGTAGCGCTGCCTCCAGAGCATATATTCCTAAAAGCTTATGGTCAGATATAGAAAAATATCTTCTGGAAGACATCAAATCTTTCAAAATGGGATCTCCTGAGGATATGAGTAATTTTATTACTGCAGTAATCCACGAAGGCTCTTTTGATAAATTGGCTAACTTCATCGATCAGGCAAAAGAAGATAAAGAAGCAACCATAATTGCTGGCGGTGGCTATGACAAATCCAAAGGTTTTTTTGTAGAACCCACCGTAATTCTTACAGAAGATCCCAAATACACTACGATGTGTACTGAACTATTTGGACCAGTAATTACCATATATGTTTATGATGATGACAAATGGGCAGAAACATTAGACCTAATAGATACTACTAGCGAATATGCACTAACAGGTGCTATTTTCTCCTTAGATAGATATGCAGCTGCAGAAGCTACCAAAACATTAGAAAACGCCGCAGGTAATTTTTATATCAATGACAAACCTACTGGAGCTGTTGTAGGGCAACAACCTTTTGGTGGAGCCAGAGCCTCTGGTACCAATGACAAAGCGGGATCATACCTTAACCTATTACGTTGGGTATCTCCAAGAACTATTAAAGAAACATTTGTATCCCCTACGGATTATAGATATCCTTTTTTAGGAGCATAAACTATAAAAGTAAATTCCCTAGAGGTCAGCCTCGGAACATTTAAATCTCGATTACCGAATAAATACTTAACCGTAAATCATGTTATTTGAAGTTAATTTCAATAATCATGGTATACGGTTTTGTTATCATATCAATTTTATTATAAATATTCATAGTAGTATATTTATAATTAAGGAATAGTAGCATAATTAGGTCATCTCGCTATTTTATTTAAAAATTCTATTCTTAAAAATGAAAAAAATCTTAATTGTAGGAGGAGGAATTGCAGGAATTGCAATAGCCCGATTGATACAACATAAAGGGCACCATATCAAACTAATTGAGAAGCAAGCAGCCTGGCAGACATCAGGAACAGGGTTATACCTCCCTTCTAATGGACTAGTAGCACTTGACAAAATGGGGCTGGGGGATATTGCAAGACAGAAAGGACATTGCATAAACGCTCGTCATATTATGTCTCCAAAAGGAAAAATGATATTAGACCTTGATCTGGAAAAAATATGGAACCGAAAAAAACCTTGTTTAGGTATTCATCGAAAAATACTACACGATATCCTTCTAGACAGCCTCGATAATGTAATTACTTCTTTTGATACCACTATAAATACATTAACGCATAATCAACAATTTACTGAAATAGAATTCTCTGATGGAACAACTGAAAAATTTGACCTTATCATTGGTGCCGATGGATTATATTCTAAAACGAGAGAACTTATTTTTGGAAAAACCCCATTAAGAAAAGTAACCTCACAAGTATGCCGTTTTATTATCAAAAAACCTCTGCACATTGATTCCTGGTCTTTATATGTAGGGTCTTCTGGACAATTTTTGATTATTCCTATTAGTAATGATCAAGCATACTGTTATGTTAACAGGAAAACAAAAGGTTTTAAGACATTTAATACATCTGTTTATATGAAGCCTTTTAAAAAATTCACCTCTCCTATTCCCGAAATTCTTGATGAATGGAATCCTGAAACCTCATACTGGGATGATTTAGAAGAACTACCACCCTTACCTTCTATGGGGAAAAACAGAATAGTTTTAATAGGAGATGCAGCTCATGGCATGCCTCCATTTATGGCACAAGGTGGTGCACTAGCACTAGAAGACGCTGTAGTATTATCAAAATTATTAGATACTCAAAATTGGGATGATATAACCTCCAGGTTTTCTGAGGAACGAGCAAATCGAATTAACTGGACCAGAATACGCAATCAAAAACGTGAAAAATTATCTAAATTACCATTTTGGATTGCCAAAATTGGTTTAAAAAAAGTAGGAGAAAAAAACTGGACAGAAGATTATAAACCACTTTCTGACCCCCCAAACTGGTAAAACATAAAATCAAATCATGAAAATACGTGCTGCAACATTAAAAGATCTTCCTGCATTATTGGATTTTGAGCAAAAAATTATTGAAACAGAAATCCCCATGGACACCACACTTATAACTGATAAAAAAATCAGCTACTATGATATTAGAGAATACGTAAAATCAAAGAATACAGAGGTCGTTGTTGCAGAAATTGACAATAAGCTTGTTGGCAGCGGTTACGGGCAAATAAGAAATAGAAAAAACTTCTTTAAACAAAATCAATTAGGTTATATAGGCTTTATGTATGTAAAAGAAGAATTTAGAGGTAATGGAATAAGTCAACTAATCCTACAATTTATATGCGACTGGTTTACAAGCAAAGGTATTGATGAAATTCGTTTAAGGGTTTATGATAAAAACCCCAGAGCTATAAAAGCATATGAAAAAGCAGGTTTTAAAAAACATTTAATTGAAATGAGATTGAACCTTAAAGATAAAGATTAAAATCTTTATCTTAATCACAACTTAAATCAGGGCAATCGCATTCAAAATATAATTGTATATTAGCCAAGGCTATAGCCACATTACTTCCATTATTGGGAATAAAAAAAAGTGATAACTACTGCATGCTCCATAGGTTTTAACAATAGTTTTATTAAACATTTCAGCAATTTGGAAGACCCTCGTACCACTTACCGTGGGAATTTAAAACATCCTTTAATTGATATTGTTTTTCTTGTAATTGCAGCCGTTGTAAGCGGCTCTGATGGTTGGAAATCAATAGAGCTGTTTGGTAAATCCCAAATAGATTGGTTACAAAAGTATATCCCATTGACCTCGGGTATCCCTTCTCACGATACTTTAGGAAGGTTTTTTGGTGCATTGGATCATCAGG
Source organism: Aquimarina sp. RZ0 (assembly GCF_008370685.1). GTDB lineage: Bacteria > Bacteroidota > Bacteroidia > Flavobacteriales > Flavobacteriaceae > Aquimarina. The sequence goes on along the minus strand of NZ_VTZU01000026.1, from coordinate 12,780 downwards.
TCTTTAGCCATTGCTTTATGTCTTGGATAAAAGAAATTTCTGAACTCTCCAATGGAGAAGTAATAGCCATTGATGGCAAGCGTTTAAGAGGTTCTTATGACACCTCTTCCAATAAGAGCGCTTATTCATATGGTTTCTGCTTTTGCTGTAGAGAATGGCCTATGTTTAGGACAATCTCTTTGTTCAGAAAAGAGTAATGAAATTACTGCCATTCCCCAATTATTAGAACTATTAATTATTAAAGGATGTAGCGTAACTATTGATGCTATGGGTTGTCATACAGAGATAGCTCAACAAATCATTGCTAAAGAGGCTGACTATATTTTAGCAGTAAAAGACAACCAAAAGGAATTACATACTCAGGTGCAAAAATGTTTAACATTACCAAGCCCTCAGTGATCAGTATAGATGAAGATTTGGGGCATGGACGTGTGGAAACAAGGAAGTGTAGTATTATTGATGATTTAACCTTTTTTGATAGTGACAAAGAGTGGAAGTGTCTAAGAACACTGATTAAAATTGACTCGGAACGTTTTGCAAAGGTAGATGGAAAATATCAAAAAGAGACCCGATATTATATCAGTAGTCTAAAGACTGAAGCTTCTATAAATAAAAAAATAAGAGCGCATTGGGCAGTTGAAAATAATCTGCATTGGGTGCTGGATGTCAACTTTAATGAAGATGCTTCCAGAAAGAGAATTGGGTATGCAGCAGCTAATTATAATATAATAGCCAAAACAGCGCTAACACTAATTAATAAAGCAAACGCTCCGAAGAGAACAAGTAAGAAAAATAAACGATATCCAGCAGCTTTGAGTTCAGATTTTAGAGAAAAAGTACTCCAAGTTTAAATGCGATTGCCCTGCAACTTAAAGGAAAACTCTAAAAATATAACAAACAAAATTTCTGATCATATTTTCCTAATGAAACCCTTCCCCCTTTGAGAAGAAGAAAAACCCTATCAACACTAAGAAAACAACCTTCTAGACTTTGCCACCTGTTTCTTCAACAAGAGAAAGTATATTCTTACCGAATACTACCTTTTTTCGTTTGAATTTACGGAAAAGAAAATTATATTTTTTAATGAAAATAAAGAAGAAAAATCAAGCATAGCAGGGCAATTTTTATTCTAAAATTAAGCTGAAAATAAAGAATTTCTACTTCACTAAATACACAGGGTTCTTGTTATAAAAGCCTTTATTTTCAAATTCTTTTCGGAAACTTCTTCGGGGCAAGCCCAGGGATTTAAATCTCGATTATCGAGTAAAATAACTCATATCACAAAACTATTAGAAGTAAAAAACATTCTAAAAACATTAGACTTTTAACATTTTACAATCTTAGTTCTTTTTAATACTGTAAAACTGGTTTCAACATATTCTTCAAAAAAAAACAAACTCATTTCTGGCTATTCTGCTAAAAATCAACTTTTAAATTCTTAAAAACTAATCAAACTATAGTTTTAAAACTCTGTGCGAAGTAAGTCTTTCGCAACTTTTATTTTATTTTTTGAAATATAACTTTTATTTAAGAGAAATTAAGTAGGGCTTAGGCAAGATAGCCTGTTATATTATAAGAGTATGTTTAAAAAGAATACAAATTGAAAATCAATAGTTTGAGGTTCTGAGGACACTTCAAATGATGAGAATATCGAGATTTTAATTATTTGAAGTAAGCTCACGGTTCTTAAAATATTTGTTTTCAAGAAGTAAGGTTTTTAAACAAGCTCTAAACAAAAACCCACTTTTACTTTAATAAATATATAATTATGATTTTTAAAAACTATTTGCACAAATTTTCACTTATACTACTGTGTCTAATCTTTAAAACAAGTACATCTTTAATAAATGCTCAGGACTCAAAAGATCAAAATATTTACTATTATTGGTCTGACCTTGGAAAGACAGTATTAACTATTGATAAAGAAAGTTATATTTTATTGGCGAAAGACATGACATCTTTTAATACTCAACTCAAAACTTCTAATCTTAAAAGAAATAAACAAATAAAAAAAATAAGCAAGACCGGATTTATGGTGGTTGAAACCGGAAATACAAAAACATCAGAAAATGATATTCTGAAACAATTATCTCTCGATAAAACTAACTGGGATATACATCCAGGATTAAAAAAAGGGAATAATTCACCAATATACCCAACCAAAAAAGTGCTTCTCAAAGTTAAAAATGGGAACTCTATTTCTGTACTTGATACTATATTAGACCAACACAATATTGTTGCTATCTCTGAAATTAGACCCGATGTATATACCATAGAAGTAGAAAGTCCCAAGGAATCTATGATATTGGCAAACAAAATTTATGAAACAGGTTTGGTAAGGTTTTCACAACCGAACTTTCATATTAGTATTAGTTTTTCTAATGATCCATTATTACCACAACAATTCCAGATGCACAACACAGGACAAACCGTTGGTGGTTCTACAGGCACACCTGATATAGATTGTGATGCTATAGAAGCTTGGGAGATTACTACTGGCGATCCCTCAATAAAAGTAGCTGTAATTGACGAGGGTCTGGAAGCACACCCTGAGTTACAGGACACAAATGGTAATAGTAAAATTATAGCTGGACTCACCATTGACGACCCCAACGGCAATGGAAAACCTGTTGGAAATTCAGGTGCTCACGGGATGGCTTGTGCTGGTATTATTAATGCTGCACATGACGGTGTAGGCGTGCAAGGATTGGCTCCAGACACCCGATTATTATCCGTTAATATCTTTACAGCACTTACCATAGAATCTCTGGCTTCATCTTTCACCTGGGCAAAAGATAATGGAGCGGATGTAATTAGTAATTCCTGGGGTTTTACAGATAGTGATTGCAGCACCGATTTTCCTGCAATTAATGATGCCATAGAAGATGCATATAGAAACGGAAGAAATGGAAAAGGCTGTCTAATCCTTTTTGCTTCAGGAAATACTCGATCTAATGGATGTGTAACCTATCCTGCGAGATTAAATACGGTGACAGCCGTTGGTGCTATTACTAATGCTGGCGAAATAGCTCAATACAGCCAGACTGGACCAGAATTAGATCTTGTTGCCCCATCAGGTAATGTAGCATCTATTCTTTTTTCGAATGTACACACAATTGATAGAGTAGGTAATTTAGGATATGGCGCTGGAGATTACACTACCAGTTTTGGAGGTACATCAGCTGCTTGTCCACTGGTAGCAGGAGCAGCTGCATTAGTATATAGTGTGAATCCAGACTTGAGTGTTGCTCAAGTAAGAGATATTCTTTACACAAGTGCAGATGACATGGGACCATCCGGGAAAGATGATGATTTTGGCTATGGTAGAATAAATGCGCACCAGGCTGTTTTGGCTGCTGGTAGTAACTCTGGTAATCAACCACCTATCTTATCTTTCTCCACTCCTGTAAATAATCAATCGTTTACTGCCCCTGCCGATATTGAGGTAACTGTAAATGCCAGCGATACCGATGGTAGCATATCTAATGTACAATTATTCATAGATAATACACTGGTAAGACAAGCAAATGCCGCACCTTACAACTGGGGATTACCTGTCCAAAATGATTCCACTCTTAAAAACTTGCCTACTGGTACATATAGCCTAAGAGCGGTTGCAACTGATAATGATGGAGCTACTAGTGCACAATCTATTGACATCTCGGTCATAAACGATAATTCATCAGCTAACCTGGCATTAAACAAACCGGCGACGCAATCTTCGACAGGCTTTGGAGGTGCTGCATCCAGAGCTGTGGACGGAAACACGAATGGTAATTACTCTAATGGCTCTGTTACTCATACCAATAGAGAAATTGGATGGTGGAGAGTAGATTTAGGAGATGTTTATAATATTTCTTCCATAAACATTCATAACAGAACAGATAGTTGCTGCACTAACCGTCTTAATGGCGCTAGTCTATATGTAAGTACCACTAATAGCACAAACACCAATGATTATGTCCTTGTAGGAAACCTAAATAATAACGGTACAATAAATACGTTTCCAAATATCGGTCTAAGGGCTCAATATGTACTCGTAGCTCGTAGCGATGCCAACTTCTTGAGTTTAGCAGAAGTAGAAGTATTTGGTAATAAAGCAACTCCAGGAACATCGGCGGATGTAGCTACATTCTACAGACATTGTAATTTTAACGGTACTAAAGCAGTCTTAGGATTAGGAAATTACCCTAACCTGGGAGATGTATTTCTTACGAATCAATTATCATCATTAGAGATTCCTGCAGGCCTGCAAGTAACGTTATATCAGAACACTAATTTTAGTGGTTCTTCAATCGTACTGACCTCAAATGATACTTGCTTGAACAACGATCGCTTTAATGATATTGCATCTTCAGCTATCATCTCAAAGCTTACTACTATTGATGCCATTAGATATTCATCTTTTGATCAGAATAACGTTAAAAATATAATTGCATTTCCTAATCCTGTATCTGATCATGTTAATTTAGACCTTACTGATTATAAAAACACATCGTTAAACTATACTATCTTTTCAATAAATGGTGCTACTGTCCAAAAAGGGCAATTATCAGAAAGTCACCATAATTATGAGAAACTACAGTTATCAGAATTAGAAACAGGTTTTTATTTTATGACTATTAAACCTTTAGGACAAGAATCTATTCATTTGAAATTTTTAATAAAACGATAAAACCGATTTTCAAATTTTCAGAAAATCATTAATCACCCATCCCAGGTGCTATCATTCACAATAGTACCTGGGTATTTTATTATACTCCACCTTATACCCTTCTATACTTCAATGGTAGATATACTACTTTTTTGGTTTCAAAAAAATGTTCTGTAAAATACGCTGACAAAGGGTATTCTACTGCTTTAGGAAAAAGAGAAAGTTCTTCTGCCAAATCTCCACCTTTGAGATATAAGATTCCATTATCTACTTCGTGTATAGATTTTTTAGCTATATTTTTTCGCACCCACTTCACAAAATCCGGCATATTGGTTACTGCTCTGCTAACAATAAAATCAAATTGATCATCAAATGAACCTGCTCTTCGCTGTTCTGCTTTTATGTTTTTCAACCCCAATGATGCTGCAATTTCGTTTACTACCCGTATCTTCTTTGCAATTACATCTACCAAATAAAAATCAGTTTCAGGAAACATAATCGCCAGCGGTATTCCCGGAAACCCTCCTCCAGTACCTACATCTAATATTTTAGCTCCTTTTTTAAACTCTTGAACTTTTACTATTCCCAGTGAATGCAATACGTGTCTTTCATACAAGAGATCAATATCTTTACGAGAAATCACATTGATCTTAGCATTCCACGCTGTATACAGGTTTTTTAATTGCAAAAATTGATCTTCTTGCTGTTCACTAAGATTAGAAAAATATTTTAATATAATATCCATTAAAAAAATAATTAAAGTGCAAAAATACATGTAAACCTGACATATTTTACTTCTTTTTAAGAAGTTAAAAAAATATAAATACCTAACTTTACCGAATAATTTATGGCCAGCAACGTTTAGTCATAAAGCACCAAGCCCATGACTACACCCAACGTAAAATTTAGCAGAGCAGATTCAGCAAAGTTTTTTAGAACACTGAACAGACGCGTGAATTTATATTTTAAGGAAAATAATCTCAAGAGAACAGGAAACTGGAAATTACACTTGAAAACTATTGTTATGTTTTCTCTGTTCTTCACCCCGTATTTTCTGATACTTACTTTACATATTTCGGAATGGTGGATGTTATTACTCACGATCATTATGGGCATAGGCATGGCCGGAGTTGGCATGAATGTAATGCATGATGGAAATCATGGTTCTTATTCATCTAAAAAATGGATCAACAACCTAATGGGAAGCAGCATGTATGTACTAGCAGGAAATGTATACAACTGGCAGGTTCAGCATAATGTATTACATCATACATATACCAATATCCATGGTCATGACGAAGATATGGATGCAGGAAGAGTCATTAGATTCACTAAACATGCACAATGGAGATATTTTCATAAATTTCAGCAATACTATTCCATTTTTCTATATGGATTGTTAACTTTTAACTGGGCATTAACAACAGATTTTAAGCAAACCAAAAGATATTTAGCTCGTAAACTTGCTTACGGAAAATTACCTAGTCCTTTGAAGCAGTGGAGCACAATTGTAATCACAAAATCTATTTATGTATTAATATGGATAGTAATTCCAATGCTTATTATGTCAATTTCCTGGTGGAAAATTTTAATCGGCTTTTTTATTATGCATTATGTCGCCGGACTAATCTTAAGTATTGTTTTTCAATTAGCTCATATGGTAGAAGATGCTCAAATGCCTTTACCAGATACAACCGGAACTATGAAAAACACCTGGGCTATCCACCAATTATTTACTACTGTAAATTTCTCTACTAAAAATAAATTAGTTAATTGGTTTACTGGTGGATTAAACCATCAGGTGGAACATCATATTTTTCCTCATATAAGCCATGTTCACTATGGTAAGATTTCTAAAATAGTAAAACAAACTGCGCAAGAATTCAACCTGCCATATAACGAATACAAAACTACACGTAAGGCTATCATTGCACATTTTAAGCACTTAAAAGAAATGGGAATGAAACCTGCAATACAATCATAACTTTTATTTTACCAATTACAAAATGAGTACAAAAGTATCGGAAATGAGTATGCAATTATCAGACAGAATTAACAAATTGAAAGCATCTGCTACATTAGCAATGGCCGCTAAAGCCAGAGAACTTAGAGCAGAAGGAAAAGACATCATCGGTTTAAGCTTAGGAGAACCAGACTTTAATACTCCTGATTTTATTAAAGAAGCCGCGATACAAGCAGTTAATGACAATTACAATTCATACACACCTGTGGATGGCTATACAGAATTAAAAGATGCTATTATCACCAAATTTAAAAGGGATAATAATTTATCATATAACCGATCTCAGATTGTAGTTTCTACTGGTGCTAAACAATCTTTATATAATGTTGCTCAGGTTTATCTAAACGCAGGTGACGAAGTCATTCTGCCATGCCCATACTGGGTAAGTTACAGTGATATTGTTAAATTAGCAGGAGGTGTTCCGGTAGAGGTAAAAACTTCTATTGATACCGATTTTAAAATGACCGCGACACAATTAAAAGAAGCAATTACTCCAAAAACTAAAATGATATGGTATAGCTCTCCTTGTAATCCCAGCGGATCTATTTATAGCAAGGAAGAATTAAGATCATTAGCAGATGTACTAAAAAAATACCCGGATATTATTGTAGTTAGTGATGAAATTTATGAACACATTAACTATGCAGGTGATCATGCTTCTATGGCACAATTTGATGATATGTACGATAGAACTGTTACTGTCAATGGTGTTGCTAAAGCTTTTGCTATGACTGGATGGAGAATAGGATATATAGGAGCTCCAGAATCAATTGCCAGAGCATGTAACAAAATGCAAGGTCAGGTAACCAGCGGTGCCAACTGTATAGCGCAGCGTGCTGTAATTACAGCTTTAGAAGCGCCTGTAAATAAAATTCAATATATGGTTGATGAATTTAAAAATCGCAGAAAACTGATATTGGACTTATTAAAAGAAATCCCAGGATTCGAATGTAATGAACCCGAAGGAGCTTTTTATGTTTTTCCTGATATCTCTTATTATTTTGGAAAAACAATACAAGGAACTACAATAAATAATGCTTCTGATTTTTCTATGCTTTTATTAGAACAAGCAAATGTGGCTACCGTAACCGGAGATGCTTTTGGAAATGGGAATTGTATTAGAATTTCTTACGCAGCTAGTACTGAGCAGATAAAAGAAGCTGTTAAACGAATTAAAGATGTGCTAAATTAATAGCAACTTATCAAAACCTATCTTTTTCATAATAAGCCGATTACCGAATAAAAGTAATCGGTTTTTATTTTTTAGAAAATAAATATCTTAATTTAGAGTTCTATAGTTTAGAATTGCCCTTTTTCTAAATCTTGAAATTAATTTATTTACAGTATTTTTTATGAATTATCATGTTATCTTAAAACCTAAACTCCCCCTTTATTATGGATATTTTGGAAAAAGAACGTATTGTAAAAAGAAATATAATTGAAATCTTTAAAGAAAATTTTAGCAACCCAATAACTGAGAAAAAAATTTTGACGACTATTCCTGAGGAAAAATTCAAAGAATACAGACCGTATTACGAGTCTATTATGGATATTTTTCTTTTGGAGTCAGAGCAGGAAAAAAACATTATGGGGAGTGTACATACTACTATAAAAAAAGTAGCTATACTCTGGAATATAAGTCAACATTCATTTTACCCCTGGGAAGAACAGGTTATTTAATACAACAATCTCTCTAACAGGGCTCAAGTCATAAAAAGAATCTATGGTTTGTTTTAAAGCTGTAGCATTCGACACCTCTAAAACAACACATACACATCACTTTCTACCCTATTAACACGGGGTAAAACACACCTAATTACCTTATATTTTAAAATAAAAGGCACACCATTTCTGATCTAATACGATTTGTGAATAAAGAATCCCCGAGGCAGAGCCATAGGGGTATTCAACGGAAGAAAGTTTTACAATTTAATGAAAACCATCCGTTTTCAAACTTTCCTCTAAAACCTCCGATGCAGAGCATCGGGGAATTCTATTGATTAAAAAATCCGTATAAATTCATTGAATTATTTTTTCTTTATGCAAGGCAAAAAAATCAAGCATAGCTATAGCTACGGTTTATTTTTTAAACGAAGTAGAAAGGAAAAAGAAACGATGAATATGCGAAATTTTTAGTTATAAATCGTATAAAATCACCGATGCTAATTTTGCTCTTTTTCGTTGACATGTCAACACAAAAAATACTGTATTTTATTTGAATATTTTAAAACCAGAAAGGCAATACTCCCCAAATTGAAAAGTAAACTATCTCAGGAAGCATTCATTAGAAAAAAACATTTCTATTTCGACACAAGCAGAGGATTTAAATCTCGATTATCGAGTAAATAACAGTTTATTGCATAATTCTTTTAACAAGCATGTAACTAATCAGTCTATTTACTACACTTACAATCAGATGGTTTCGTGTTTTTGAAATTGTATTTAATTTGATAAAAATTCTCAAATCAGACTTCTTCTAAACATAAAAAACTGATAATCAATTACATTGATTTTTTGTTGAAAATTTATAGCCAAAATCGGTATTTCTTAATAATGACAAGCTGATAGCTTTAAAAAAAAGTATTTAGTTCACTTTCTTTCTGAAAAAGAATAGACTGATTAGTTACACAAGTATTTTATCTATTTCTCCAGAAAAAAGGAGTTAATAAAATCAGTACCGTAAACAATTCTAATCTTCCGATAAGCATTAGAAAAGAGCACCACCACTTTCCAAAATCAGGTAATACATCAAAATTATTAACCGGGCTAAGTTTCCCCAGTGCAGGACCTACATTACCTAGAGACGAAGCAGCTCCTCCAATGGCAGTTTCAAAATCTAATCCTAACATACCTAACACTAAAGAACCTATAATAAAAGATAACATATACAATATAAAGAATGCCAATATATTGAATACAATCTCCTTGGAAACAGCTCTCTTATTATATCTCACTGGCAACACTGCGTGAGGGTGTAAAGTTCTTTTAAATTCTAAAATTCCGTTACGAATTGTAATCAAATGCCTTACCACTTTCATTCCTCCTGCTGTAGATCCTGCAGACCCCCCCAAAAACATAATCCCAAAGAAGAATATTTTTAAGAAAGGTGTCCATACAGTAAAATCTGCTGAGACAAACCCAGTAGTTGTTATCACTGCTAACACCTGAAATAATGCATGACGAAAAGCACTTTCTGCTTCTCCCAAAACCATTGGATGATCTATAACAGAACTGGAGGCATCTGCTTTAAAATAAATAATTAAAGCCGCCACTGCTGTAAATGCAATTATAAATATTGAATACCACTTAAACTCTTCATCTTTTATAATTTTCTGAACCTTACCTTTAAAACCAAAATAACTTAATACAAAATTCATTCCAGCCAGAAACATAAACAACATGATAATATATTGTATCAATGGTTGATCATTCCAGTAAGCTACGCTGGCATTTTTTGTAGAGAACCCGCCAGTAGAAACCGTACTTAGTGCGTGGTTAATAGCATCAAAAAAATCCATCCCTGCAAGTTTCAACAGTAACGTTTCTGCAGCAGTGTATCCAAAATAGATAAGCCATAACCTTTTTGCTGTATCTGTAATTCTGGGATGTAATTTATCTGCACTAGGCCCCGGAGCTTCTGCTGCAAATAGCTGCATCCCTCCTATCCCTAATAATGGTAAGATTGCTACTGCCAGAACAATAATACCCATCCCTCCTATCCAATGAGTAATACTCCTCCAAAAAAGTATACCCTTTGGCACAATTTCTATTTCATTAAGAATAGAAGCTCCAGTAGTCGTATATCCAGACATTGTTTCAAAAAAAGCATTGGTAAAAGACGGAATGGCTTCAGAAAACAAGTAAGGAAACGTACCACTAAGTGACATAAATATCCACCCAAAGGTTACAACAATATACCCTTCTCTTTTATTAATTGATTTTTCATGCTCTCTGGTTAGAAACATTATAACAATACCCGCAAACATAGTAGACAGTGCAGCAAGCATTATCTGCAATGTAACTCCATCCTTATATATATAACTCACAATGGTCGCTAATAACATAAAGCCACCATTAAAGAGCAATAGCAGCCCCATTATATGAGTGATAATCTTGTAGTTTAATTTAGGCATTTTACAGGAATAACTTTTCTATTTTCTTAATAGACTTTGGTAAGCTACAAACAACAACCCTATCTCCTGCCTTGATATAAAAATTACCAAGAGGAATCATTCCTACTTCATCCCTAATAACACCTGCAATTATTGCTGATCTTGGGAAATCAAGATCTTTTATCAAATTATCGCTAACCTCTGATGTAGGCTTAACAATAAATTCTAACAACTCAGCATTCATATTATTAAGTTTGGTCATTGCCACTACTTCTCCTTTTCTTATGAATCTAAATATATTATTAGCCGCCAGTAGTTTTTTATTAATTAGCGTATCAATACCTATAGAATGAGATAATTGAAAATAATCCATGTTTTCTACCAGTGCAATCGTTTTACGCACACCTTTGGACTTAGCTACCAAACAGGACATGATATTCGTTTCAGAATTACCTGTCACTGCAATAAAAGCATCCATATCATTGATATTTTCTTCCTCCAGCAATTCTACATTACGACCATCTCCATTGATAATCAACGCATTTGGCAATTCATCTGCCAGATCAAAAGCCTTATCTCTATCACTTTCTATAAGTTTTACTCTAAATTTATGATCACAGAGGTCACAGGTAGTTTTAAACCCTATTTTACTACCCCCAAGAATCATCACTTTTTTAATCTGTTCCTTGACCTTACCTGTAAGCTTATATAATTCTTCCACACCTCCTTTGGATGTGACAAAATATACTTGATCTCCTTCTCTAAATTTAGTATCTCCTCTTGGTATAATCGTATATTGAGTTCCTGAGCGTTGAATAGCTATCGGCATAAAATGAAGTTCGGGAAATATCTCTGCGGCTTCTCTTACTGTTTTCCCTACAAAAAGAGCATTCTCTGATAAAGTAGTACCTACCATTGTGAGTGCTCCATCTTCAAACTCATAACTATCACTAAAAGCAGACTGGTTCAACAACAACTCTATCTCACTGGCTGCCAATGCTTCTGGAGAAATTAATTCATCGATTCCAAATTTAATAAAACCAACTTCCTCTTTATTCTCAATAAACTCTGTATTAGAAATTCTGGCAATAGTACGTTTAGCACCTAGTTGTTTGGCAAGTACACATACCGTTATATTAATAGTCTCACTAGAGGTTACACCGATTAGCATATCTGCCGATTGTACTCTAGCTTCTTTTAGAATCGCTATCGAAGTAGCATCTCCCTTTATCACTCGAATATCCAAATGACTATCAGCATAATTAAGACATTCCTTATCCGGATCTATTAAAGTGATATCCTGTGATTCAAATGAAAGTAATTTTGCTAAATGAAATCCTACTTCACCTGCACCAGCAATAATAATTTTCATACGTCTAGAATTTTGTAATTAAAAAATTAAATACGTACATATTTCTTGCTCCGCGTTTCTTTCCCACATTAAAAATTTTAATTATACCATAATTAAGAGAAAACAAGTACCCTTTTTTAATGCTCGTTTCATCCGTGTTTTTTATTATTTATCATCAAAAGATAAAATTATAAAGACTAGCAAAAATAATTTCTAGAAGGGGGTAAATAATCATTGCTAAAAATATAAAAACGTACAAAGATAGTGCAAATTCACAAACTGATAAAATTATTCACCAATCTAGCCCATTCAGAAAATTCAATTGGTTTACTATTTTACTGAAATCACCTCTTTTTCAACTTCTGATCTTACCTGGTATATTTTTAAAAAATATGACTATCGGATTCCTTGCATAACCGGTAATTTATTTGTATCTTATTGTTTTAAAGATGGTTAATGTTATGACGATTCAAGAATTTTTTAAAAAATTTCCGGACGAAGCTAGTTGTAAGGCTCATTTTAAAGCAGAAAGAGATAAACAGGGTGTTGTTTGTAAACGATGCCAGGGAGAACAACACTACTGGCTTTCTACTAGAGATCAATATCAATGCAAGCAATGTAAGTATAGAACTACCTTGCG
>NZ_VTZU01000255.1 GCF_008370685.1 Aquimarina sp. RZ0 | reverse complement strand
CGATAACTTTCTGAAAATAAAGAAGTTGTTCCTGTGCGTTTGTAACTATTCATCTCACCTGTGTTTAGTCAGTAAAATACTATAACTATTTGATTAAAAATAAATTAATTTTAGAGGTAACCATAAGTATTCCATTACTGGACAGCAATTAAAATGGAGTGCCATATGAGCCAAACAGCGACCATAGTTAATAATAGTACTTTGGCTTTTGCCATTCAGATCATAATGCCGTTTTAGTAATTGGTAAGAAATCCTAAATGCTTCAACTGATAAACACGCACGTTCTATTAACGTACTTTTTTTTAGTCATAATAATATCTTTAAATATGAACAACCAAGATATTAATATTAAAATACTATTTTTGAAAATAAAAGCTCCCCGTAGGGGTTAGTTCAACAAGCTATATAATTAATAGCTACCCTATCGGGATAGCTACACAATTATATAGCAAGCGTTGTAGCCAATCCCTCATAGACCCCAGAAACTTCAGTACGTAGGCTAACGTAAAATTCGTAATTTACTGGGTATTAACTTTAGCTCTTTGCAAGGCCGTTTTTTAAAGTGTTGCTGCTTTTTTTAGTAAGCACG
>NZ_VTZU01000254.1 GCF_008370685.1 Aquimarina sp. RZ0 | reverse complement strand
ACTCTATCGGTAAGCCGTATGAGGGAAAACTTCACGTACGGTTTGATGAAGGGGGCACTGATAGTTCTAAAATATTAATATCTTTAACCAGATAATAATAAGGCAGAGCTATCAGGCTCTACTCTACATTTCAAATTTAAAGTTCAATAAACCGATGGAAAACGTGAAGTGATTCATAATAGGTGGCATGACTTCTATTTGGACTTATTTATGGAACTCGGGAACTTGTGTAGTAATGTGGAGAAATGCACAATAAGTAGAACTTAAAGGCAAAATGTCAATAAACTACGAAGAGGTGGATTAATCCGTAGTAGTGATGACGGTTTTGTAACGAAATGGAGCCAAGGGATTAGCTAATTTTAATTACTATTTGCCAACTTGTAAAAGGAGGAACTTATAATTTGTAAGTAAAACTAGAAGAGCCGTATGATGGGAGACTATCACGTACGGTTTTGTGAGGGGCTCGGGGCAATGTCGTTTAGTTAAGGTTTTTATAGTTGTTAATCAGCTAATTATATTGTATCTTAGAAGAGTAATCAATAACATATAAATGATGAAAAGACATCAAAGAACAATTCGAACTTATCCAAAG
>NZ_VTZU01000253.1 GCF_008370685.1 Aquimarina sp. RZ0 | reverse complement strand
CTTTAACGTTTTTAATTTGGTGTGAGATCAAAAAAAGAATCTCTTCCAAGATGTTTACCGTTTACTCTTGCTGAATTTTCAATTAAGCCTTTTTCTCCAATAGGGTAAAAGGAATAATCAAAAAAACCTAAATATACTTTTCGTTCCGCTTGAAACAATCGTTTTTCTTTATTAATCAATCGAAATCTCAGGGAGGTGTTAAATCGCATCCATTTCTCAATTTGTTCTCCATAAATTTTAATCGCTTCATTTCTGCTTAAATTTAAGTCTTGACCAGCATCGCTATTAAATTGAGAATGGTATACATGAATTAAATCTTTCTCAGAATATATAAAAAAATCTTTTATTGCAGAAAAGCCTTTTATCGCATCGTATACAATTTCTTTTTCTTCACTAGTTGTTAAAACAGGTATTTTTTTTCGTATAATGACTCTTGCATTTTCCGGCATCTCCATTACTTCATAGCCTTCAGGAATATAATTTATTAAATTAGTATACTCCTGAGAAGTTGTTACATAATATCGCTGAGCACCGGTTTTAGTTTCCACTGCACGGAAAAAATGCTTTTTCCCATGAAAATTAGTATATGAATATGGCATTTACTGA
>NZ_VTZU01000252.1 GCF_008370685.1 Aquimarina sp. RZ0 | reverse complement strand
CACAACCTTTTAGAAGCTGATGAACTCGAAGATTTATATTATAGTTATGAGACTGAAAAGTTTAATAAATACACCAATCAGTTTACCAAATACGCAGCAAAACGTAATAAAATTATCGTTGGATTAATAGTTTATCAAGGTTTAAATGCTACAAATCTTAAAAGTCTAAGTTTAGAAGATATACAACTTAAAAAAGGTAAAATATATGTTCCTGCAACCCGAAGAAATAATGCCAGAGAAATAGAGTTAAAACCGTGGCAAATCATTGATTTTATGGAATATCTTGACGAAATCAGACCACAAATAGCTAAAAAGAACGATTTACACAATCAAGAATTATTAATCCCACAAAATCACTTCAATGATCTGTTACGAATAGGAATCTTAAAAAGGTTAAAAAAGATCAATCATAAAGTCATTAATGTAAATCAATTACGGGCATCTGTAATCTGTAATTGGTTAGGTCAACATAATATACGTAAAGTTCAATACTTAGCAGGACATAAACATATTAGTTCTACAGAATCCTACAAGCAGAATAATCTTGAAAGCTTACACGAAGCTATCAACCAGTTCCATCCATTACACTAAATAACCAAGTGAGTCGCT
>NZ_VTZU01000251.1 GCF_008370685.1 Aquimarina sp. RZ0 | reverse complement strand
TTCTTGTGAATCAACGGATGCAAATAATCCGTACCTCTCATAATAGGTAACCTTGACTCTGAAAATGGCACCCAATAACGCTCCTTTGCAAATGGATACGTCGGTAAACTGATCTTAGAAGGAACATATCCTGGTTCATACAACAACTGCCAGTCTATATCAATACCGGATACCCATAATTGTACCAATGACTTAGATTCCTTTTTCCTGATTGCAATCTCCATATACCCTTTACCTGCCTCTCCTTCAAGTAAAAACTCCGAAGCTGATGCCTCATCAACCCGTCCTCTAAAAAAACTCCCTTTCCCAGAAGAAAGATAGATTTCTATTTCTGCTGATAATGAACCTATATCTTCAACCATAAAAGCCAGACGTTCTCCCATAGATTCTCTCCCTACTTGTAGGGTATAAGCCAGATCATAGATATTAACATCCTTATGATTGTCTAAATATGAGCGTAAATTCAGCACCTGATCCTCTAAACGATCAATACTCTTTGCCGATAAAACTATAATAGCAGCATCTTCACTATGGTACTCCTTCTTTGCTTTGGGAATATATTCCTCTACTATAAGGTGCGCATTACTACCTCCTGCTCCAAATGCACTGATCCCTGCCA
>NZ_VTZU01000250.1 GCF_008370685.1 Aquimarina sp. RZ0 | reverse complement strand
GAAAAAGCGTTTACAAATCACTCTCGAAATACATTAAAAAAAGACCTTTTTTACCTTGTGAATGAAGGTTTAATACTAAAAACAGGAGAATTAAAGGGAACTAGGTATCATTACACCGAATAAATCCCCACAACACAAAATCCAGTTTTTTGCAGAAAAAGCAAAAACCCTCTGTATTTTGTGTTGTTCCGCTCACCGCCGCATCATCAAAGCAATCTTTACATAATAGAAGTTATAAGTTCGCTTCGCACAATTTTTAGTGTTGTTATTTTAAAGGATAAAAAATCGTCGTTATAACTGCTACTATGTAATGGAATGTCTACTTTTAATAGGACAGAAAAATATAGCCCGTACTCTTATATTTGAATTATGGCAAAAAAGTATGAAGATGAATTTAAGTTAATGATTGTAGAATTATTGCAATCAGGTCAAAGTGTAAATTCAGTTAGTAGTGAATACAATCTCAATGGTAGTATGATTCGTAAGTGGCGTAAGTCCCATGAAGATAACCCTGGTAACTTTACAAGTGTATCAGTATTATCAGAAGATCAAAAACGTATTCAACTTTTAGAAAAAGAGTTAAGAAACATAAAGTTAGAGCGCGATATTTTAAAAAAGGCGGTGAGCATCTTTTCCGCGAG
>NZ_VTZU01000249.1 GCF_008370685.1 Aquimarina sp. RZ0 | reverse complement strand
TTTAGAGTATGTTTAAAAAGAATACAAATTGAAAATCAATAGTTTGAGGTTCTGAGGACACTTCAAATGATGAGAATATCGAGATATTTTAATTATTTGAAGTAAGCTCACGGTTCTTAAAATATTTTTTTTCAAGAAGTAAGGTTTTTAAACAAGCTCTTAGACATAAGTATTCCATTACGCCATTGCGTTATTTTTTTCGGAGCTTCTATTTTTTTGACGATTCAGTCGTTCTAACCAATGCTGTGGTGATCCTCTGTTATCAAACAGGTATACCGTTTTCAACCTCCCTTTTTTGCATTTGGGACATACTAAATGCTGTAAAGATTCTGTTTTTAATATTTAGATATTCTTGTTCAAAAGGAGAAAAGAATACTATTAGCAGAACAAGAGATTATATGCCTACATATATATTCTCCAAACGAACCTAGAGGACATTCTAAAGAGGCCAGATTAGCTTCTGGTAAAGCTGACAATTTATTGCTTTTATTAAAAATGATGTGTTTGATTTTTTAAAGAAAACTTACAAAGTCGATATGATAAAAAAAGTATTTGCTGATCATTCTTTTGGTGGTTTACTCGCTAGTTATATGCTTGTAACAACATCTGATTTATTTGATTATTATTTGGCTGGAAGTCCTTCATTATGGTATGATACGATTTGTGATTAAAAAATTCGTA
>NZ_VTZU01000248.1 GCF_008370685.1 Aquimarina sp. RZ0 | reverse complement strand
TCCTGTTGGACAATGATTGGGGATTGATAGCTAAGGAATCAGAAATAGCATTAGAAAGATTGGCTTCTCCAACGGGCTTAGCTTATGTGATTTATACTTCTGGTAGTACGGGGAAACCAAAAGGAGTAGAAATTTTACACAGAAATACTGTAAATTTATTGAGTTGGTCAGGAAGAGAATATAGAAAGGAAGATCTATCTGGTATGCTATTCAGTACTTCTATGACATTTGATCTTTCGATCTTTGAATTGTTTGTTCCATTAACAATTGGTGGGAGAGTTTATGTTGTAAAAGATTTACTATCTTTTCTGGAGTATTCTGATTTGCCTGTTACTTTTATGAATACGGTTCCTTCGGTTATTGAGAGTTTATTGAGTAGCGGAAAACTATCAGAAACAATAAGGGTGATAAACTTAGCAGGAGAACCTTTATTACCTAATTTGGTGAATAGATTGTATGAATTAGACCATATTAGAGATGTGTATGATTTATATGGACCATCGGAAGCAACAACATACACTACTTTTTGTAGAAGAGTTCCGAATAGTATTTCGAGTATAGGTAGTCCTATTTCTAATACTCAGGTTTACATTTTAGATTCAAATGAGAATCTACAGCCCATAGGTGTAGTTGGAGAATTATGTGTTTCGGGTTCAGGCTTAGCCAGAGGTTATCTAAACAGA
>NZ_VTZU01000247.1 GCF_008370685.1 Aquimarina sp. RZ0 | reverse complement strand
CCAGGATACATTTTATTTACCCCTATAACATCAGCATTCGATAGACCATTACGTTGTGTACGGTAAGAACTCCCATCCAACTTGGTGATTGTTGGCTGTCCGTTTTTAGAAAAAGATTTGGGACTATACATCATAATACTCCCAAAATCCAGGGTGTTTGTATATTCAGTACCATCACGACCTCTTTGTACATAGGTCTGAAAATTATGCTCTTTTCCGTTTTGTATATTTTGAAACAATACCCTTACAAATCGATCACGATCTTTTCTCGATTGTTCGTGATATAATCCTATCGCGTGACCAATCTCATGAATGGTACTTCCTGTAGTACATCCATCAGCCAAATTGATTGCTTGTTTTCTTCCGGTACGACCTACAAAAGATGAACAACCACTTCCTTTTTGGAAAAAGATATAAGCACCTTGGTTTGTTCTTTTTACAAATCGCAAAGCTGTCTTGGATTCCCAATGTCTGATGGCATCGGTTATTCTTCGTTGATTAGGCATTCCGTTCTGAATCTCATAATACACCGTATTATTGGGCCATCTGCCACCGGTTCTACCTGCACTCCTAACAGCACCATCAGATTCATCTGTATAAAACAGCATATCACCTATAACTGATACATTTTTTTCTCCAAAATTTTCTGCAATTACTGTTTCGTCGTTTAATTTCAAGGAATGTAGTGTTCCTTCTCTACCAGGATATGCCTCTTCTGTAGCAAA
>NZ_VTZU01000246.1 GCF_008370685.1 Aquimarina sp. RZ0 | reverse complement strand
ATCAATACTATACTCATAAGTCCCATTACCGTTCTGTGGGTTAGAAATCGTAATCTCACCTGGAATAAAAGGCAAACCATTAGAATCACATCGAAGCTCATCTGTAATAGCAATATCTGCTGTGATTACACCATTACTTGTAATAGTGACATCTATCGGATTATCAATGGCACACCCAAAACGATCCAAAACATTTATTGTATGTGTTCCAATTGCTATATTATTGAATGTTTGTGTAGTTGAATTGCTACTCACTACCTGAGCACCTCCATCTAGATCATAAGTATAAGGTCCCTGACCTGCTGTTACTGTTACCAAAATAGAACCAAGATCTGTAGGACAAACCGGATTAGTACCTGTTGCTGTAGCTTCTATCTGCTCATAAGGATTCACTATAACAGCATTTGTATCTACGCTACATCCTGTTGTAATATCTGATACCGTAAATGTATAAGTCCCTGCTGCTGTAATCACAAATATATTAGATCCTTGCTGACTTCCCGGATTTCCCTGAAAAGAATATACAAAGTTTCCTGAACCTCCGGTAACCTCAATTCTTATTTCTGCATCTGTACAAGTTAAATCAGCATCCAAAATTGCTGAAGCCGTAAATAGGGCTGGGTCATCAACTGTAACTGTTTGTCTATCGACACATTCTCCATCATAGGATAGTACCTCTACATCATAGGTATCTGGATCTAAACCTGTAAAGATATGGTTCGGATCTG
>NZ_VTZU01000025.1 GCF_008370685.1 Aquimarina sp. RZ0 | reverse complement strand
TTATATATTAAATTTGGGGATCGGATAGCACTTGATTTAGCGACCAAGCCCCAGGAGGGCTCTGGGAGCTAGCTCCCAGAGCCCTCCTGGGGCTTAACCCTGAGACAGGGTTATAATTACACTTCCTTCTATTTTAAAAAATCTATTATTGCAATACTATATCACTGTATTTAGCATTGATTGTAATTACTTTATCTGTATTACGCGTTCTCTGGAATCCATTTATAAATACATTCCCAAAATTCTTTCTGGCTTTTGCTTCCAAAGTTTTTGGCACTGCTATTCGGCTTTGTACTCCACTATACGTAAAATTAAAAGCTACCTCAGGAAGTTTTAGTTTAAAATCGCTATTCTCAACAGCTAAATCCAATGTAGAAAATGTGTCTGACAGATTTGCTATTGTAATAGCCCCAAAACTTCCGGATATTGCTCCATTCTCTTCTAATTCCTGAATAAAAATATTACTAGAGTCTGCATTTACTCTAAGGTTTTTAGCAGACTGAATTCTACAATTCTTCACATAATTAATAACGAGTCTACCTTCATTCCATTGCCTGATGGATACTGGTGAATATGAAGATCTAATAAATGTACGTTCTCCCTCTATCAAATTAGCCTCTAAATTGGTATGCGATAACGAAGCAATAATATTCTTAGTTTTTTCTGCCAGTTTTATATCTCCGTGACGTATATTCAACTTAAGAGTCGCTTCTTTTGGCATACGTATCTTCACTATTCTATTTATTTTAATATACTTAGAGCTACGAGTACTATATCTGTAAACCATAACATTTGATCCATTTCTCTGAGTAATCTCTACATTTCCTGAATATTCACCAGAAAATTGAGAAGCCCAGGTTTGCATTTGTTGAATAAACTGCTCTCCTGCCCAATTTTGTGAAGTAATAGGAACTTTAGATTGTACTTGTTGTGTATTCTTACTCAATTCACTGGTCCAGCCTGCAAGGACACTTTCATAATTATCGCCAAATTTTTCTTTTATTTGATCTCCCCATTGCTGAATATATTTCTCTTCATTTTCTCTAAACTTCTTCGTATCAAAATTCATACTTGCAAGGTTTTGAGAAAGTGCACTTGGCATAGGATTATTTTCTATATTTTTCAGAATAGGGCTTAACATATCTGCAATGATTGGTGCTAAATCCGATACTCTGCTATTTTTATTATTTACACTAACAGCATCCGACACATTCCCTCTCCAAAAATTACCAGTAAGTGAATTTATTGTAATTTCTTTACTATTCCCAAGGGCTTCTATCTGCCAATTATGTAGTAAACGTTCCTTATTTAATTCTGTTACATTATCACCTTCTATATACGCTTCAATATCCACAGTGTTTTTGTTCCAAGTTTCGAAAATCACAGCAGTATGACTAGTATTTAAATTAAGAATAACATTACTATTTACATTAAATTTTTCATTGAGTTTGCTTTGTTTATTCTGGGCAAGCAGTCCGGCAAAACATGCTATACTTAGAGTAATAAAATTAAGCTTGTATATCAGTGTAATTTTCATTTTCAATTTTTTCTAATTCTTTTAGTTTGTCTTTTAATCTATTTAAAAGAGAAAGCCTTAGTGTTAAGTTTTCAATCATTGCTTCTGCACTCTGCAGATTAGGACCAACCTCGATTAATTCTTTATTCAGGTCCTGATATTCTTTATTGAGGTTCTCTAATCTTTTCATAAAACTCTCCACTAATTCTCTGTTAGTATCATCTACAGTGATCTGTGATAATTCAAATTTTATACTGGTCAGTAAGTAATCTTCTGCTTTTTCATACTCAGGGGATATTTTTGCCAAAGATGACGTCTGCTTTGATAATATTACGGTAGCATCTTTTACTAATGGAGATTCTGTAGTCACAACTTTTGACCCTTCTATTTCTGAATCCCCTAATTGATTATATGCAAAAAAAGAAACAGAAAAAATCACGACTATACTTGCTGCGATTTTAAACCACCGATAGTCAAACTTCCTCGCTTTTTTAGGAAGTTCTTCTTCTAATCTAGCCATAAAACGCTGCTGATGTCCTTCATTTATATATTCTGAAGGAATCCGATTGTCTTGCTTTAATAACTCTCTAATATCCTGTCCCATTTCTTAAATGTTTTAGTTGATCCTGAAGCTGTTTTTTTCCTCTATGTACTAATGTTCGTGATGCTACCGGAGTGATATCCAATATTTCGCTAATTTCTTTATGATCATATCCTTCTATCAAAAACAGCATTACTGCATATTTATATTTTTCTGGTAATCTTTCGATGGCTGATTTTATCTCATCCACTGTAACAGCATCTGATACCGACCAATCATCTTGCTCCTCTACTGTACTCATTACTTGCTCATTGATAGCAATCATATTCATTTTTTTTGCTTTGAGCATATCAATACTCTTATTGATTACTATACGTTTAAGCCATGCTCCAAAAGTCACATCACCTGTAAATTGGTGAAGTTTCATAAAAGCCTTAATAAAAGATTCTTGCATAGCTTCTTCCGCTTCAAAAGGGTCCTTAAGAAATCGTAGCGCTACATAATACATACCATCACAGTATTTATTATAAAGCTTCATCTGAGCCTTACGATCATTAGACCTACATTGTTCTATTAACTCACTTTGTAACAAACTCGTTTTTATTTTAGTTAGTGATACTTCTTTTAAAACTGTCTTAATTACTATTCTCTTCTAAAAGACGAGGTCTTATAAGTATTTGTTGCAAAATTAAAAATAAAAATCATTTTAAAAGCCCCTCTCCTTTTCATTATCAATTGATTACTCAAAATGAAAGAAAAAAGTAAGGTTTTTATATAAAAACATACTACATACTTACCCGTTGTGCATTTAGGCATTTTTTGGATAAGATTCGTCAGTTAAAGAATACGTCAATGGCAGTGCTTCGACTTTGGGAGAAGTATATCGAGAATAGAATTTAAATCCAAAAAAAGCTGTTCCCGATACATTTTATCTTCATTTCATTTAGGCAAAACACTTGAATTGATGTTTTTTTAATATAATCATTTCTAAATGCACAACAGGTTATAGACTTATAAATTAATATAATCATTCATCAAAATGCTCAGATCGACCACACAAAGTACCAGAGAAATTGAAAACGTAGCGAACTTAATCAAAGGAAATGTAAACTTTACAAAAGAGCTTATCCATCAAATTGACCATTTCCTGGAAACAAATTATATGTCAGAATCTGTTATAAATGCTCTGGTATCAAAGAGAAATGCCTATGCTATTGCTGTTATGAACTTTACCCGAGTTCATAACCAAGTGTCCTAAAAATTTATAACCTTTAAGGCAAGGCTATACACTATACTCCTGAAAAAAGTATTTTGACTCTTGAACCAATCACAAGCCTGCATAAATAAATTTTAAAATGAAGGGATCAGTATTAATATTTTGCTGCTATTTCTTTAAATTGCTTACTCATATTCCACTTAATAATAGTTGTTGCGGTCAATATTCCACTTGCCATTGCTCCTCCTACTCCCACCAATGTAATATCCTGACCAGTAAGATACAGTCCTTTGATCTTAGTTCTTGGTTTTAGCATTTTTGTACTAAATCGCTTCGGGCTATGGGTTACACCATATATTTCCCCGTATTTATAATTACTGAATTTACGTGTAGAAACAGGTGTAGAAACTTCTGCGTGTATAATATGACTTTCCAATTGTGGATATAACTCTTTTAATAAAGACAATCCTTTAGCTTTGAATTTTTCTTTAATCTCGTTATATTTTTCTCCTCTATTGAGCCAGGGTTGATCTTCGAATTCCGTAAAATCTTTATACCACGCTCTTCCAATTAACTGTATCGTAGAAGTGCCCAGATGTTCTTCTGACCAAAGACTATCTTTTGCTGATGGAAACGATATATAAGCAAATGATAATTGATCATCAGATAGATTATTCTTATCATTTAAAACTTTATCTGTATCTATATCCGCATACCACCAGATATTATATTTTGGCAGTTTCAAGTCTGCATTATTTTTATTCAATCCTATATACAAACATAAATGACAGGTGGATGGTTTAATATTTTTTAGTTCTTTATATTTTTTATGAAGTGATTTTTGATCCAATAAATACTGAAATGTATTATGAGCTCCGGCATTACTGATTACTTTTTTACAATGATATTCTTTTCCATTAATAACTAAACCACTCACAGAATGTGACGAAGTAATAATTTTATTCACCTTTGCATTTATAAAAACCGCTACTCCAAGGGATTCCAGATTCTCTATAATCGTTTCGTGAATGCGGTTAGCTCCTCCTCTTGGGTAATGCCCTCCTTCCATAAAATGATTAATTACAATACAATGCGATGCAAAACTGCTTTCTTTTGGTGATAATCCATAGTTCCCACATTGCGCGCATAATGCTGCAATCAACTCTTGATTATCTGTTATCTCTCTTAATGTATCATAAGTAGTTTTCTGAGAAAGAGGTTTTTGTATTCTTCTTAATAATGATCCCAAAGTGAGGTGCAACAATTCTGGAAAGGCTTTTTGCACAAAGTATAAAAGATTTTTTTTAATCGATTTGTTCAACAATTCCAGGTAGGCATCAATTGCCGATGTATCTTCTGGAAAATACTCATAGAATTTTTGTCTGAAATTTTCTTTCCCTCCTACAAACTCGAATCTTCGTCCCTTTATATAGGCTATATCATATGGATCTCCCATAGGATCCCATTTTAGTTTATTACCTGACAGATAGTTAAAAATTTTTCTCAATTGCGAATTTTCGTCCATATTTCCCACATAATGAACTCCGACATCCCAGACTAAACCTTTACGCCTTTTGAAAGTATGAGTAAAACCTCCGGGAGTATAGTGCTGTTCTAAAACAACCACTTTTTTTCCTGCTTTTGCTAGAAAAACTGCCGTACTCAAACCACCAATACCTGAACCTATAATTACATAAGTATCATCAGTAAAAAGTATATCAGAAGTGAATTTTTTGTAGGATTTTTCGACCATAAAAATGTAGTAAAAAACCAAAAGTACATAATTATATGTATATTCATAGGTAAATTACTGTATCTTTAATCACAAAAATCGCCATATGTCAAAGCTTTTAAAACGATCTATACTCATTATATTAGGAGTAGTGATCATTGCTCTTATTGGTCGATCCATTCTACGATCCAATACTAAAAAGCATAGTCCTGAACAAACAATAACGCATACTAGTAAAGATGCTGTTTTTACAGTATATTACAATAGACCTTATAAAAAGAAAAGAAAAATTTTTGGACATTTAGTCCCATTTGGAAAGGTATGGAGAACTGGAGCCAATGAAGCAACTACCTTTGACACTAACAAAGATATTCTTGTGGATGGCACAATACTAAAGGCTGGAACTTATACCCTATGGACGGTCCCAAATAAAGATTCATGGAAGGTGATTTTTAATGGATATGAATATGATTGGGGCGTTAGTATGATTGATGGAAGTCCTGCCAGAGATCCTGAGTATGATGCACTCACGCTAGAAGTCCCGGTCCAGCCACTATTAAATGTGGTAGAACAATTCTCTATTTATTTTGAAGAAGCCAATAATTTCTCTATCATGTATATAGCTTGGGATCAGACCGCAATTGCTATTCCTTTAAAGACTTGATTCGCTGATAAAATAGTCACTGAACTTATCTTGAGTAATGCTTTGACCTGTAAAACTTACATTTTTCACGCTAATTTTGTTGCTTTTTTTAACTGTATGGCTATGCTGAAAAAAATACTTCATTATAGTACAAAAGTCAAACTCTTTGGTTGAAAACCACTATGCAAGATAAATTCACTATTTAGAATTTTTTATTATCACTTTTCTTATCACTTTTAAAGATTTTTTTAATCTTGTAGGTTTCATAAAATGAATGTATACATTTGTAATATAAAAATTGTGATCAAAACATTATGGAGTCTAATGAACAACCTTCCAAAATACCCTTTGGCACAAACAAGGAAGTAATTGATCGGTTTAAAAACTTGCAACAAAAAAATATAGATGTAGCTCCAATATTTAAAAATATTATTGCAAAAAACACTACCGGACTGAGCAAAGGAATCACTCTGGTAGAAAGCACTCAAAAAGGGCATCGTCTCAAAGCTCAACAATTGATAGAACAATGCCTGCCTTATGCTAATAATTCTATTAGGATAGGTATTACGGGAGTTCCCGGAGTTGGTAAAAGCACATTTATCGAAGCACTAGGTACTCTTTTGATCCAAAAAGGCAAAAAAGTAGCTGTACTCGCTGTAGACCCAAGTAGCACTATTTCTGGAGGAAGTATCTTGGGTGACAAAACCAGAATGGAATCTCTTGTAAGATCTCCTAATGCCTTTATCAGACCTTCGCCTTCTGGTAGTTCACTAGGCGGTGTCGCTCAAAAAACAAGAGAGTCAATTATTTTATGTGAAGCCGCTGGTTTTGATATTATTATTATAGAAACTGTTGGCGTTGGGCAAAGTGAAACCGCCGTACACGGAATGGTTGATTTCTTTCTTTTACTAAAACTTGCGGGAGCAGGAGATGAATTGCAAGGTATTAAACGTGGAATTATAGAAATGGCAGATGCTATAGTCATCAATAAAGCGGATGGTGATAACCTTATGCGAGCCAGAGAAGCTAAAAACCAATTCAGAAAAGCATTACACCTATACCCTTTGACAGAAAGTAATTGGTTCCCAGAAGTACTTACATCCAGTGCCTTAGAAGGAATCGGAATAGAAAACACCTGGAATATGATTTTAAAATACCTAGACATTACTAGTAAAAATGGTTTTTTTGAGCAAAATAGAGTTCAGCAAAATAAATTTTGGTTACTTCAAACTATTGAAGAGCAATTAAAAGATTCTTTTTATAATCACCCGGCAATAAAAGAGGCACTAAACGAACAAATCAAAAATATCTTACAGAATAAAACAACTCCTTTTGCTGCCGCCACATACTTATTATCTCTGAGCAAAGGGAATATAAAATAAAGGATATTTCCCGTATTTATATCATTTCCGCCTTAAAAAAAATGATTATAACAAATTGATATCGTTATACAGTACCTAATTTATAATCAGAGACTATATCTATTTAGGCTCTTTTGGGTGATAATCCATTCCGATTCTTATACGATTTATAACTAAAAATTTCGCATATTCATCGTTTCTTTTTCCTTTCTACTTCGTTTAAAAAATAAACCGTAGCTATAGCTATGCTTGATTTTTTTGCCTTGCATAAAGAAAAAATAATTCAATGAATTTATACGAATTTTTTAATCACAAATCGTATTATACGTTCAGTTTTTTTCTTTTCCAATTAACTTTTCGTATAGATATAAACCTACCTCCAATGAAGAAGCCGCCGCTTCGGCTTATACTTATGTTATGACTATACTATTAATAACTTTGTCGCGGTATTTCTCTAGCGATGTATGCTCATTGCTATTTGTGGCAATTTTTCATTTTCTCAACTTATTAATCGTTAAACAATTAACACTGTTAGTAATTGCTTTCACCTCCTATTAACAAAGAGGTTTTATCAAGATCAATACAAACTAAATAGCAGACTATTAATAACTTACACTACTATTATCTGGTTTCTCTTTGACCATATCAAATCTATCTATTGAAGAGGTTTTCTATCATCAAAGCCATCCTATTTATATAGATATTATTCCTCTTCCTGTTCTGCCATTTCCTCTTTTGAAACAGTAGCAACAGGGATATCCATATCAGTATCAACACCATCATCTTCATGATCTTGCATAACTCCAGCTAAACGTTCACTTATCTTCACTAAATATATAGTATCTTCTGTCTTTACTTCTACGGCTTCAATCATATCATTATGGTGGTTTTTAAATGAAATAATATCTTCGTCTGAATATCCATCAGGAAATTTTTCTACTAAAAGATTTAAAATATCTTTATTTAGCTTTTTGAAATCGACGATCACTCTTTTCATAGGTAGGTAGGTTTTAAGTTAGTATACTTGTTTTTTTACATATCTAATACATATGCAAATAGTAAGGGTGCAACTATCGTTGCATCACTTTCTATAATAAATTTAGGGGAATCAATATTCAATTTACCCCAGGTAATCTTTTCATTTGGAACTGCTCCAGAATAGGATCCATAGCTGGTTGTAGAATCTGATATCTGGCAAAAATAACTCCAAAAAGGTGTATCGGTACGTTCCATATCCTGGTATAACATAGGAACTACACAAATTGGAAAATCTCCGGCTATACCCCCTCCAATCTGAAAAAATCCAATGCCATTTTCTGAATTGCCGGTATACCAATCCGCGAGGAATGTCATGTATTCTATTCCTGACTTCATTGTACCTGGTTTAAGTTCTCCTTTCATCACATAAGAGGCAAAAATATTCCCCAATGTACTATCTTCCCATCCAGGAACTACAATAGGCAGATTTTTCTGAGCTGCTGCATACATCCAGGAATCTTTTATATCAATTTCATAATATTGTTCTAATACTCCAGACAACAGAAGTTTATACATAAACTCATGAGGAAAATAACGTTCTCCCTTGCTCTCTGCATCTTTCCATATCTTAAAAATATGTTCTTGTAACCTTCTAAAAGCTTCTTCCTCTGGAATACAGGTATCAGTTACACGATTCAATCCTTTTTCTAATAATTCCCATTCCTGCTGTGGAGTGAGGTCTCGATAGTTAGGTATGCGCTTATAATGCGAATGAGCAACGAGATTCATCAAATCTTCTTCCAGATTAGCTCCCGTACAGGAAATAATATGCACCTTATCTTTGCGAATCATTTCTGAAAAAATCTTACCTAATTCTGCTGTACTCATGGCTCCTGCAACAGAAACAAGCATTTTAGCCCCATTATTCAGCTGATCTTCATATCCTTTTGCCGCATCTACTAAAGAAGCAGCATTAAAATGTAAATAATATTTCTGTAAAAACTCTGATATAGCTCCTTTGTTTACAGCCATTACAAATTCATTTTTTTTGGTTTAGAGGTTTCTTTTTCTGTCTGCGTACCAATATATTCTTCACTTGCATCTTCTTTCATAAATTTATAACTCAACATTTTATAATACAATTTTGCAGCTAAAAAATCTGAGGATTTATCTATCTCATTAGGGCAGAGTTCTACCAGATCAAATCCAACAACATTTTTTTCTTCAAAAACACTTTTCAAAAATTCTAATGTCTCATACCAGAATAATCCTCCGGGTTCTGGTGTTCCTGTAGAGGGCATGATAGAAGGATCTAATGCGTCCAGATCAAAAGTAATAAACACATTCTCTGTCATTTGCTCTATCGCATTATCCATCCAATACTCATCATTAGCCATGTCATATGCAAAATATGTCTTCTCTTCATTCATTATAGTTTTTTCTAACACATCCATACTTCGGATTCCTACCTGGATCAAATTTGTTTTCTGGCTAGCCTCATAAATTGCGCAGGCATGATTACAGGATGTTCCCTGATATTCTGGTCTTAGATCTGCATGAGCATCTATATGCAATACCGTTAGATTATCAAAACACTCTTCAAAAGCACGAATACTACCTATTGATATTGAATGTTCTCCTCCTAACAGTGTGACAAATTTATTTTTTTTAATATATTTCTTAGTCACCTGATGTACAGCATCTACCATTATTTCCGGAGAAGTATTTTCTGTAACAGCATCTGTGACAAATATACCTTGTTTATAAACTTCTGTATCGGTTTCTATATCATATAACTCCATGTGTGTTGAAGCTTCTAGAAATGCTTCCGGGCCTTTGTCTGCTCCTTTTTTCCAAGTGCTCGTTCCATCATATGGCACTGGGATTAGAATAACCTTAGCGTTGTCAATTTTTGCGTACTGATCAGGGATGCCTGCGTAATTTTTAACTTCCATTATAACCTAATATTTGTAATAAATCTTTACTATTTTGCTGTTCACTAAACAATTTCGAAGTTAAGTTACCATTTTCATCTCTATCTATCAAAATATGTTTTGGTTGTGGAATTAAACAATGCTGTAATCCTCCAAAACCTCCAATTGTTTCTTGATACGCTCCTGTATTAAAAAAACCAATATAGAGGGGTTTTTCTTTTTTATATTTAGGCAGATAAATAGCATTCATATGCTGCTCGCTATTGTAGTAATCATCACTATCACAGGTAAGCCCTCCTAAAAGTACACGCTCATATTCATCATTCCATCTGTTTATCGCAAGCATTACAAATCTTCTGTTTATAGCCCAGGTATCGGGTAATGTTGTAATAAAAGATGAATTGATCATATTCCATTTCTCTCGATCATTTTGCTGTTTCTGATGTAATACTTCATAAATGGCTCCTCCACTTTCTCCTACTGTAAAGCTACCAAATTCTGTAAAAATATTCGGTACTGGCACATTTTCTTCATAACATGCAATATTAATCTGATTGACAATCTCATCAATCATATATTGATAGTCATACTGAAAAGCCAATGAATTTTTTATTGGAAAACCTCCTCCTATATTAAGACTATCCAGTGTAGGGCATATTTTCTTAAGTTTAGTATATACTTTTAGACATTTCACCAATTCATTCCAATAATATGCATTATCACGAATACCTGTATTGATAAAAAAGTGAAGCATTTTTAATACTACTTTTTTATTATTTTTTATCTGTTTGTTATAAAAAGGCACAATATTTTTATACCCTATCCCAAGCCTGGAGGTATAAAATTCGAATTTTGGTTCTTCTTCTGAAGCGATACGAATACCAATTTGATAGGTTTCCTCTATTTCTTCTGATAAAAGATCAATTTCTTCGTAATTATCAATAATCGGAATACAATTATAGTGCCCTCCATTTATTAAATCTGCAATATTATGAATATACTTCTCTCTTTTAAATCCATTACAGATAATATACTTGTCATTCTTAATTTTGCCTTTGGGTTTTAATTCTTTTATAATATCTATATCAAAAGCTGAAGAGGTTTCAATATGCACATCATTCTTTAGCACTTCATTTAGAACATGCTCAAAATGAGAGCTTTTTGTACAGTAACAATAATTATAACTCCCTTTATAATTATGGTTGTCTATTGATTTTGCAAACCATTTTTTTGCTCTCTGGATGTTATCTGATATTCTTGGTAAATATGTAAATTTTAATGGCGTCCCATATTTTTTCAAAAGTTTCATTAAATCTATATTATGAAAAGTAAGGTTTCCATCGCTCAGGTTAAATTCTTCCTGAGGAAAAACAAAAGTTTGATCAATAAGATCTATGTATTTTGTATTCATTTGTAATAAGTTCAAAAAAAGTAGTTGAAAAAACCTGTAACACTCAAACTAACTATGAGTATACCAGTACACGAATAAAAAATTAAATCCCGATCAGTTCCTTTGTGGTAGGTACAAAGATATATCTGTTGATAAGTAATACTTGTCAAAAAGGAAGTTAGCTTTAAATTTCGGTTACTTATCCAATAAGCTGCAGATGAAAGAAACTTCCTCTCTATCAACCGCCCGAATTTAGAAACACTTGTCATAATGCTCAGCTGTACGCCATTACAATTGTACTCAAAAAAAACGAAACCTTGAAAAAAATTAAAGCTAAAAAATATCTTTTTTACCAAAAAAATACAACTACTTAATAATTAAAAACTTTACTTTTAAGCAGGTTTGATTTTTACTTCTAAAAATAACATAATTTTAATGCCGCTACGAGACAAACATCCTATATCCAATGTTAAAAAAAATAGCTTATTGTATATCTCTTTGGTAATACTGCTTTTTTTTTCATTCTTTTTATACTTCTATACCTTAGAAACATATACAAGTATCGAATCTTTCTCTATTGTAATTCGTAAATGGTTTGGGAGGTTTTATCTGTGGTTGGGGCTCTTTTGCGTACTACTTTTATTTATTTTGGCAATATCCCCTATGGGAAAAAGGCGTTTAGGCAGAGCCACGGATAGACCTGAGTTTACAAGACTTGCCTGGATATCGATGTTATACAGTGCTGGAATGGGTGCTGGTATTTTACTACGAGCCGTACAAGAACCTGTTTATATGATGCGCAATCCTCCTATCAATGTCAATACTTCTCCAGAAACTATTGCATTAGAATACACTTTTTATCAATGGGGGTTTACTGCCTGGGCTTTTTATGCTGTATTCGCTATTGTTATTGGGTTTTACCTTTTTGTAGGTTCAAAAAAAGTGTTATCCAGTAGTGCTTTTAGCCCATTAGAAAAAATAATTTCTTCAGAAAAAGTACGAGGTATTACTTTTGGTGGTATTGACATCCTTGCAATCCTAACTACCGTATTTGGACTAGTTGCCGCCATTGGTTTGGGCACTACACAAATAGAAGGAGGGCTCAACCATCTTCTAGACTATGATTCTGGGGTTACAGGAACCATTGCCATACTACTTTTGATTTCTACCTTAGCATTTATTTCTGCATACAGAGGTGTTAATAAAGGAATTAAAATCATCTCTACCTGGAATATCTATTTCACATTTGCTTTATTGATATTTGTTTTAATACAAAGTGACATCCTTGCAATTTTGTCACAATTTATCACTTCATTATATCATTATATTGTTGATTTTATCCCATTAAGTATTGCCTATGGAAATTATAACCCAGGAGAAAAATTCTTAACTGACTGGACGTATTATTATTGGGCATTCTGGTTGGCGTGGGCTCCTTTTACCGGGATTTTTATTGCCAGAATTTCTAAAGGAAGAACCTTACGCGAATTGATATTAGGAGTTTTATTAATCCCTTCTTTAGGAACTTTTTTCTGGTTCTCTGTATTTGGAACGTCAGCTTTTCAAATTATTGATAGCCTGAATACCTATACTGGTGAATTTGATAACGTTTTCACGTCAATTTTTGTGTTTTTTGAGAAGTATCCTTTTCAGGGAGTTATCAATACTATTGCGGTAGGACTCCTGATTAGCTTTCTGGTTACTTCTTTGGATTCTGCAATATTTGTATTAAGCATGTTTACAGATAATGGTAAGCAAACCCCATCAAAAAAACATCGCATTTTATGGAGTATCATACTCACTATTTTTGCTATTGGTATTATCTTATTGGGCAATAGTCGGGACGATATTAATATTCTGGTAGCAATGCAAAAATTATTAATCATTACTTCGCTACCTTTTTCATTATTAATGGTACTTATGATTATTCTATTTTTACGGGATTATATGAGAAAAGAAAAAAATTAAAATTTTCAATCGTTGTGTTTTGAGTAATCATTACATACGCCTCCATGTATAAACGTTAATTTTTTACTATATCAGTTTGTGATTTCTTGCTTTTGTGATTCTAAATAATCAGTAATGATCTCTATCAGTTTTTCTTCCACATCATTATGTAATAATTCAAATTCATAAGGATTCATTCCATGATATTGCTCATAGATTTGATTTCCTTTTATTAGTTCATTTTTCAGGGTATTAAGAAATATTTCATCTTTATTTATTTTTTGAGAAACAAAGTTTCTGTCGTTATTAGTTTCGTCATTATCTGCGTCATTCTTATACGTATGCACCTTTAATATCATGTCTTCGGATACTAAATTGGTAGTAATACATTTTTCGATTATTTTAAACAATGACTCGAGATATTCTTTCTTAAACCTTACCAACAGGTCTAGACTTAATACTTGTTTTAGTGGACTTAACATATCTTCTTTTTGTTCCTGAAGAAGGATTAATTCTTTATCATTGATAGAAGTATCCAGTATAAAAGCATTTAGCATTTCGGTACACAATGACAATGCATTAGACCAATTTTTGTGAGCTATTTGTAATTCCTTGTCCAAAAAGACCGGCATCATAAAATCTCCTATCTTATATTTTTTAATCATCGATAAAACTGCAGAGGAGACAGTATGCCCTACTCTTTTAAATTCTTTGGTAGCATCCAGTCCTACATGCATTTTTATAACAACCTGACCTCCTGGATGTTTTGTTAAAAATTTTGTGATATCATAAACACTTTTATCTAATATCAACCAATATCCATTTTCTGCATTGGTATGGGTCGCTATTTGAGACAAAAAATATTTTTGCCCTTTTCCAACCTTATTATTAAAAAATGGGCATTCATTAATATTCGGAATTGATCTTTCTGATTTTGAATGTATCAAAGCATCATCAACTTCTTCCCAGGCACGTTTATCAAACTCTCCCTGAAACCCACCTATAGTCAAACTTCTACCAACTTTAAAAGCTGCTTGTAAATATGAGTATACCTTTTTTTTATGTATGTCCAGAAATCCGTTTTCTCCAAAATAACAATTCTGAACATCTAAATATGCAGTCTTTAATTGTTTATTATTCCTTTTATGCATGTATTCCCTAAAAGATATTTTATGAACACTTGATAAAAAGTCCCGCCAGTTTTTAGGATACCACTCCCGAATCAACAAGGCTTCTCTTCCTAATTCAGAATTATAAAGAGGCCGTTCTAAAAATGTATCCAGTAAATGAAATAAAGGGGAAGACGTTCCACTAGGGCCTTGAATATTTTCATGTATTGGAACTGCAAAAGGGGCAACTGTTTTTGCCCATATAATTGGATTTACATATGTTGAACTGTTAGGGTTGGGGTTGATTTTAGGAAAAATATGATTCGTAATTTTTACAATCGTTTTTTTTATATGCTGTAAACTAACATCAATAGCCGTATCATCTTCGGTTAGCATAGCATCGTGAATTTTTATTACTTCTTGAAAAATTTCAGTTGACTTTTTAAGTATCTCTGTCTGCACAAGATAAAAAACACGTTCTTCCTGATTACCTATAATCGGAATTAGTAAATCTAAATTTTCTACTGTAAAGCTTTTGCGGGAATCAATCAGCTTATAATTATAAACAATCAGGTCAATATATGACATGAATGGTGCCGGTCGACTCAATCGTCTAGTTACTATTTTCCAGGGATCTATAATAGCCGAAGGTACTTCTATATTTATATTTTTACTACACCTCACAAAGGCATGTGCCAAAAAGCTTAGGATAGAAGAGCTTCTTAATAAATATTCATCATCAAGAGAATTAAGTTTCGAGGATAGATTTGGCAATTTCTGAAGCTCCTCGATCATTGTTTGATTCTTAAACAATACTGGCAGTTGAGAAGCTATTCTATCCCAAACTTCAAACTCCTTGGGCAAACTAGTCTTTAGTGAAATCTGAGGCATAAATCCATTAGAAAATGATAAAAAACCAAGGTTTTCATGATTTAATTTTTGGTTTTGTTCTTCTGCATTTTTAACCAAAATATGAAGTTCAGATACCGGAGCTACTTTTAATGATTGTTTTTTCATTTTTTAACTGCTTAAAATTACGCTAAGATTGCACTTAATAACAATTCATTAGAATGATGGGGCTAAAAACCCACGATTTTTGATAAAGATTTACAAGAACTTATCTTAAAATTTTTAAGATAACAAAAACAGATATTTCAAAAAATTATGAATCTTATTCCTTTATTCTTCTTTATCTTCCTTATTTTCTTATGATTGTTTTATACTTTATTGATAGGATTTTGAAAAAACATAACAGAAAATTACGTTTTACAAGTAAGCGAACGATGTGATTAATAGACTCGTTAATTAATGCAATTCTGATGATACCATAGAAAATCTCTTATATCATCCTGAAATGAAATCACCATAAACTGAAGCTCCGCTGCATTTTTGAACCTAACTGTGATGGTGCTATACTGAAATTAGGAGTAGATCAGTTTTTATAGCTGTTTATACAATTCCCATTGAGTTTAATGGAAAAGAAAATTCAAACAACAACTGGTGACCCTATTTATCAATCATTTCTAATAGACATGCGTTAATTTTCTATATTTACTCATCTTAAAAAGTTTTAGATGAGCGAAGCTAAATAATAGGAAAGTCTTTAAAACATGATCATCGTCTTTGACGGTGGTTTTATATATTTAAGTAAAATTCAATGCTACTTTACTATTAATTTAAACTGTTTTTCTGTATTCTGAGAGGTTATACTAACTAAGTATAATCCAGATGCTAAATTATGAGCAACTTTAATTTTACTTGTATTTTGATATTTATTATTAAATACTTTTCCCCCGACAACATCAATAATAGTTACTTTTACTTCTTTGTGAATAGCAGTTAAATCTATATCGAAATTATTTATACTAGGATTAGGATATACTTTAAAAATGGTATTTATTTCATTATCATCTATTGATAAAACATTGTCGTTTCTAAAAACTTTTATTTGCCCTACATCTTCCTGCCCATTAATATCTTTTCCTGGTACTCCAACATATACAATATCTCCAGATAAACTCATATTTACTGACTGACCTAGTCTATCGTTTTCCGTTTCTCCCAGTATATTCTCTCCTTGTTGTACCCAATTATCATTTATGAGCTTGAACACTTTAACAGAACCTGAGTTTTCCCCATTATCATCATCGAATAATGTAGATACTGCGATTATATCTCCAGATTCGTTTATCGCAGTAGATGTACCAAAAAAATCTGCTGGTTTTTCTCCTAATAACGTCTGTCCTTTTTGAACCCAATCATTACCAACAAATTCAAATACTTTTGCTTGCCCAGAATCTGTACCATTAATATCAGCATTAGCACCTACTATTATCTGAGTTAAGTCCTCATTAACATTCAAATTAGTCAATGAATCATTTGCATTATCCCCTACAATAGATGATCCTAATTCAACCCATGTATCTCCTTGTAATTCATACGCTTGAACTCGACCTCTACGCTCATCAAACTTAGGGTCAGTAGCTATAACTCGAATCCCATCAGGATTAAGTTTTACAAAAAGCGAAAGTTGATTAAATGGAGGCGTTGTTTGGTCGCCTCCATTAATATCTTGTCCTATCTGTGTCCATGTATCTCCTTGTAACTCAAATACCATTATAGTTCCATTTAGGTTTTTTATACTTCCAAATGCTATTTTACTACCATCTGGGGTAATATCTACTGACAAGCCGAAAGAGTCCCGAAATGCTTGCCCTATAATTGCATTACCTACAGTTTCCCAGGTCGTGCCATTAAAGTCATAAACATCAACTCTTCCCGCTGCTGGCTCACCATTAACTTCAAATCCTGTATCTCCTATTACAATTCTATTTCCTGAACCTGAAATAGCTATAGCATCTCCAACAAAGCTGTCTCGGTTTGTTCCTAGTATTTCTTGTCCTTTCTGAACCCAATCACCAGCTACTAATTCATACACTCTTGCTGCTCCAGAATCCGTATTCACCTGACTGTCTATTCCAGCTCCAACTATCATATAATTTCCATCTCTAGAGATGGCAGTAGTGCCTAATTCAGCTCTAGGATTTTCTCCATCAATAGTAGCTATTTCATTCCATTGTTGTGCATGAGTAAAGTAACAGGAGATGAATAGTCCTGCTACAAATAAGGTGTTTAAATAATTTTTTTTCATGGTTACGGTATTTTTAAGATCTTAGATATTTATATAACACTTACTTTTTTAACAGATGACATAAAAATTTTTAATAATAACAACAGATGTAACGGTCGTTAAAATTTTTATCCCTAGTTTAAATTATGCAGAGTCATTTTTATTGAACTCATCATATTTCAGTTTTAAGATGTCGTTATTTATATATAAACAGCTATTACAGAAAAATCCCTAAAAAATAAATTTATACTTTTTTATAGGGTTACCCAGTTACGTCGCATTAATTTATTAATGATATTGTGTTGGACTCTATTTACACTTGCGTTATAAAGTCTATTTGTAAAAATATAGATCCTAAATTTATATTTCATTTTCAGTACTTTGAGACTTAAATGGGTAACCCTGCTTTTTTATATAAAATATTTGACTCAATCCTCTGCATACACATACATACATCTAGTTGAAACCTCACCTATCTAGCCTTGCCAATTATTTTATTTCTCAGCTCATATACCAGTTGCCATTTGAATTTACTGGAGTAAACTACCTCGGGGCAAGCCAACGAGGCATTTATCAGAAAAAATCATTTCGATTTCGAGGCAAGCCTCTTAGCATTTAAATCTCGATTATCGGGTAAAATGTTCTTTTTCACCTCAGCTTCAGAATAAAAACAAACCGTAGCCCTGCTATGATTGATTTTTCTTATTCACCGAGATAAAAAACCTTATTTTTTTTCTAGTAAATTCAAACAACAACTGGTATTATTATTTTGTTATGAAGTTTATCGTGTACGCTTAATTTAAAGGAAAGATACATAGTGCTTACTTTTTCTTTTTTATCAGTATTATTATAATTTGCTTTATACTTCCCAAATGGATGTACAAAACTCATACACAGCATGACGTTTTAATTTTTCACCCCTCCATTACTCTATCTCGACTAATTTACGGGTCATACGATTGGGGTAAACTTATTATTTCTAATTGAAATTCTGGCTTGAATATTATTCTTGCCGGAATTAAATCTCCCACTTCGCGAATTACAAGTAATCGCCTACTCTTTTTCTCTCTTAAAATCCAAGATTGGAGATATCTATAGGGCTGAACAT
This sequence comes from Aquimarina sp. RZ0, assembly GCF_008370685.1. Lineage (GTDB taxonomy): Bacteria > Bacteroidota > Bacteroidia > Flavobacteriales > Flavobacteriaceae > Aquimarina. The sequence goes on along the minus strand of NZ_VTZU01000025.1, from coordinate 67,806 downwards.
ACTCTTCGATAATAAAATATAAATTGGTGATAATATCTCCAAATGTATTGTCATATCTTATCTCAATATAGTGTTTCGATTTATGATCATCTAAATTGATTTCTACTGGTACAGTATAGGAAGCTAAATAGTCATCATTTTCGTTTGTTCTAATATTGGCATCTGCACTTGCCAAATCATTTTGAGTACGATTCATAGCTGGTTTTTCCAGAATCTCTAAAAATCTTTTATCTATGTGATTTCTTAAATCATCAATTATTTCAACAACTTTTGGAGTTGCTTCATCTTCTTTCTCTTCTAATTTAATTCCTAAAATCTCCGTTAATGCTGTTTCTAGAATTGGTTTAAATGCATCTTCATCAAAAGGAATATCAAATTTTCCTAAGAGCTTAGAAATAAATTCTTTAAATGAGCGATAATCACTTAATTGGTAGCATTGATATAAACCAAGAGGTGGATAAACTTTGCTTCTATCTATTCCAATACAAATTGGCATAACTTCGCAATCCTCTAACGCTTGACCTATTCCTGTCTCAAAATATATCCAAGGTCTCGATATACTATTCGGAGTAAGGATTGCAACAACTGCTTTGCTTTTCTGGATTTTATCTAAAATTTCATTGAACCATAGATTTCCTGGTTTTAATCCTCCTGTTCCTGATTCATCCGAAGAAAACCAGGGAACAATTTGATTAAGTGTTATTCTTTTCAGCGTTCTGGAAACTATATCTGCAATATTTTTATCGCCACTATAATGACTTAAAAAAAATCTATGGTTCATTGTATTTACTTTTTGTTTTTTCTAAGAGCATGTTTAAAAACAATGCAAACTGATTGTCAGTAGTTTGGTGTTCTGACGACACTTCAAATCGACGACATATCGAGATATGTTGCTTATTTGAAGTAAAGTCAAGGTTGTCAAAGTAATGACCAGCAGGCAGAAGGGTTTTTAAACATACTCTAATTGTCACTTGGTAAAATAGATCTTGATAGCTCTTTTATTAATACCTGGCTAAATATACTAATATTTAGAACTATTAATACCTCCTTCATTAAACCGCATTTGATTTTTTCCCTTATAGCAAGTAAGAGTATTCATCCTTTGAATTTTCTAAAATAAAATGCCTTCTCTTCTATTTTTTAGTTAGCACTAACATAAAAGGCGGGTTTCCTGATTCATTTGTCGTACTACTTAACACCAGAATTTGCTTATCATTATTAACAATAAATGCTGCCACAAATGGTGTCTCAGAAGTATCCCCATGTATAATCCTTCCTGTAATTAACCCTGATGTTATCGCATCCGGAACTATACTTATATTTTCAGTAAGATTTATCTCATCATTTTCTACATTGGTATATAAATAACCAGTACCCTCAATAGAATTTTCAGTATTTTTTATAAAACTTATCTTTACAGGAAGTGTTTTATCATTTATAGATTGTGGTTGATAAACAATACCATTGCATACATTATTCTCCAAATCATTGAGCGAGATCGTTGTGTCTTTTTTTAAAGCAAATATCCCTCCTTCACCTAATCCAAAATCCATCATCATAACGCCTGAATTTGTAAATTGCCCTTTAGCAATGGTTGTTCCCGCCTCTTCAATTTCAATCTGTGCATTATCTATACACCTTATTTCTGGAAAGCCATTAATTATTCCTGATGTGGAACAAGAGCCTTCTATACAATCCAAACTTTGTTTTACTCCAGAAATTATACGATTTGTGATTAAAAAATTCGTATAAATTCATTGAATTATTTTTTCTTTATGCAAGGCAAAAAAATCAAGCATAGCTATAGCTACGGTTTATTTTTTAAACCAAGTAGAAAGGAAAAAGAAACGATGAATATGCGAAATTTTTAGTTGTAAATCGTATTACACCGTTATTAATAGTAATACTCCCAAAGGCTTCTTCTGTAATAGGATCAAAACTCGGGTTTCCGGGAGCAGTAACGATATAATTATAAGAATTTAATGTGTTACTGCAATCCCCCACTGCCACCAATGCTATTACATCTCCTTTTATACTTCCTTCGGGTTTGACCATAAGTGCCATTTCGTCTACTTCTAGTGCATAAAAAAAAGCAGTTCCATCATCGGGAATTTCAGGAGATGAAGGAGTCACCTGATCTATATTAACTTTTAGAAATCCAGAAGAAAGTATTTGAAAATCAACTTCTATGCGAATATCATCTGTAGTATCATCAAAAGTACCTACATCCCAAATAGCAATCATTCTATTATTCGTATGATTAAACTGCCATTGCCATACATCTCCCGGACTTTGGGTCCCTCTATAGGTTGATATGTCTTCTACAGGATTTATAAACACATCATCGTTTGTACATCCAATAGCTAACAAAAAGAGTGTTAGCATTAAACTAATAATCTGGAATTTATTTTTAACCTTCATAATTAAAATATTTACCATTTAGTATGATTTTAATACAATAAGTAAACATTCGTTTTAGACAATACCTCAGGACATTATATTTGAGACCACAGAATCCGTAAATACTATTTTATAGCAAAGGTTAAAAAAAACACTATTCTTTATGTAAAAGACATAATCATATTTCTATTGTAGCGATCATTTCTTCGTTATCCTTTTTGGTCAACCTGATAACGCTTATGTTTTTGATTTCTTTGCTTGTTCCATAGTTTTTAAACATGGTCACTTTCATGAAGGTAGGATTTTCATTTTTTTGGTACTGATCTCCATAATACTTAATCTTCACATAGTAAGTCCCTTTTATTGCATCTTTTAGCGTGAACTCCTCAGGGCCAAACCCTTGTGTCATATCTTCTGATATATGCCCTCCAATGCTTGTCCTATTATGGCTATAATAGCATTCTTCGAGATTAGGGTCTATAATATGCAAATCAATATCAGTATCATTGTGATTCCAATCTGTGGTGACCCTAATATCATATGTCACAGGCTTTAATAGGTGCTTATCGATTTTGCTTATATCCAAGTCCTTTTTATATTTATGAATAAGGGTTCTGATTTCATTTTTTGCAATATTTTTGATTCCGACAAATACACGCCTTTTAGAATTTTTATATATTTCACCACTTATAATACTATTTAATAAGTCTAATGCCTCCTGACATTTTCCTATGTTTTCATATGCCAGAGCTAGATCTCTATAGGATTGAACATCTTCTGACCTCAACTCTAATACACGCTCAAAAATAAATACTGCCTGATTATGATATTGTGCTGCTTGTAATTGGTATCCATATACTTTTAATAATTCGTAATTATCAAAATCTGTTTCAGGAATATTGGATAATATTCTATCAGCATATATATGCTCCTTATATCGTTTTCTGAAAAAATTAGAAACATCTACAAAATAGGCAGGAATCTTTATATATTGTTTTCGTTGTGTTAAATATATTTTATAGGCTTCTTCCTTATTTTTTGATTTACTGAGTGCTGTTATATAGCGCTGATCTACCTTTCTTTCTTTGATAGTAAGATCACCCGTATATTTTTTAAAAGGAGTAGGTTTCACGGCAGTATTCTGTAGATTAGAAGCAATCTGTATTGAAGAGTTTCCTGTACTATTTATGTTAAAAACAATGGGTAAAGAATATTGCACATCTACTTCAATTCCTCTTTGTTTCCCTGGAGTCAATGCAGGTATTAGTGTTAACACTCTAATAGCTTCTTCTTCGAGTTTTCTATGAGAAGCTCTAGCCATTATATTCGTAACTCTTCCTTTATTATCAATAGTAAATTGGGTGTATATTCTTTGAATACCATTTGATATATTGAGATCTTTGCCTAAATCAGCGTTAAAATTTTCTGAGACCATATTTCCAACTTTTTCAGAAAAACATTGTTTTTTCTGGTCATTACTTATATTCTCTTCACAGCCAGGAAAAACAGGTACCTGTTCTATTAAAGAAAATGGTACAAATAAGAGTTCTTCTTCATCTGCTATATCGAGTATTTCTTCAACTTCTATTATTTCTTCCAGATCATTTTCAACTGACCTTAACATAGGTGCTGCTACTATTTTTTCTTCTTGTACGATTTCAAACTCTTGCTCGATCATAGTTTTTTCAACAGATTCTTCTATAGTATTCTGAAATCTTATACTGGCATCTACCTTATCATCTTTTGATGCCAGAATTCTATTATATTCTTCTAACAATTCTTCTGGAGGAGGTATCTGATAGGCGATATAATCTCGTACATCTTCCAGAACAATTAAAGAGGTATAGTCCGTGACTAAACCATACGTTTTTCCAAGAGCTGTAATCTGGTTTTTATGATTCTCTACATCTTTTTGTAAAAAATTTAATTTTTTCTGTGCCCAAATTCTTCTTATATCTACACTTTTTTCTTGATGAACATCTATTTTTACTGATATACATTGCGTAACATCATTTCCATATCCAAAATTTAATTCTAGAATCTCTCCCTCAGTAAAATATTTTCCTGATATAGAAAAATCATGTGACAAACTCACTGGCATATTGGGGTATATTTCTCCTTGGTTAGTTTTGGAGGTGTACCCTAAAAATCTGAACGGTTCATACATGATATTATTCATGGCATCCACAATGGATTTTGTCTGTAAGTTAATATACGCACCATTCGTTTGTTCTGCCTTATTTTTTAATGTTTGATGATTTGCTCTGGCAGTACTATTTATTATAAAAACGGGACAGTAGTCTGGTATCTTTACCATATCTAAACTGATCATACCATCAGAAAATAAAAAGATACTATCCGCTGTTTTTTTCTCACTAAAAATTGATGCATAAGAAGTACCTCCATCATACACTAACAGTGCTATCGTTTCTTTCAATAATTTCCAGTTACCATTTTTGATGCTAAAAAGTTTTTCGGATAATTTACTATTACTAAATGTTATAAAATTGACATCTATATCTTGTTCATATAAAAAATAAGTGTCCAAAAAATCTAACTCCTTTTGTAGATTTCTATTTTTCATAGATAAAGATATATCCCAGTATATTGTGACCTGATCAGATTTTTCTCTTTTTCTATTTTCTGGTTTTACCGTTTTATATAGATAAAAATAATTATCAGAGGTAATTATTTTTTCTGTGGCTAACGATATCGGTATTTTGATGAGTACATTCTTATTAGGTATGTAGTTCTTTTTAGTTATCGCTGTTGTATAATTTTGTTTCCAATTAGAAAATTCTAACCCTGATATGTTACCTTTCTCGATTATTGGTTTACTTTTTTGATCAAAAACCACCATATTTAATGAGAAGTGACTTAATTTATTACTAAAACTTAGTGGTAGATTATAATAGTGTGATTCAGCTGTATAAATCAACTCTTGCTCATATGCCAACACAATTCTTTTATATCCATTTGCCGGAATTGGATAAATACGAGCTTTATAGTTATTACCGCTTCCTTTTTCCAATAAAGCCGGATCAACACCTCTTCTTACCACGCCTTCAAAAGCAATTCTACCTAACTCTTTTTCTACAATTACTGCTTCTCTAAGCTTCCCATTAACATCTAAAGCAAAACGAGAGACCTCATGACCTTCTCCTAAGGGAAATGATAATTCTCCTTCTAAAATACTATTGGAAGGGTTATAAAAAAGCATATCATATGTGGTGGTTGCTATATTCCCTATTACTGCTACGTTTATATCTAATGAAGATAATCCAACTGGTGTATCTGATACTTTCAATATAGGAATATCCTGAGCATATGTTAAAAATGATAGTAATACAGACAAAATACAAGTATATATTTTTTTCATATGTTTTTGATTTACTGAAGTTTGATAATGATGTAGTCAAGTTTTATGCCAACTAATTATCTGTTAAAAATTACAAGAAATTATTAAATTATATAGAGTGTATACTAATTTCTTTAATCCAACGTATATTTAGGACAACACTAATTATCTTATATAAAAATCTAAACTGGGTTAAAAAATCTATCATGAAATCAAAGAACTACTACTTATTTATATTATTATTTATCTCTTTTTTCAAAATTTCTTCTCAAGAATGTAATAATACCATACATACTGGTGAGGGTACATACTATGGAGGTGTAGCCGGTGGTACTTTTGGTAATTGTTCTCTGCCTGTTGTCACCGGGGATTTTTTGCATTGCGCATTGAATAACTTTGATTATGATGGCAGTACTGCTTGTGGAGCTTGCATCGAAGTTACTGGAGCCAGAGGTAGTGTCACCCTAAAAGTTGTAGACAGATGTCCTGAGTGTGCTTCTGGAGATGTAGATATGACTCAGGAAGCCTTTGCAATGATTGCTGATGTAATTGATGGTAGAGTACCTATATCCTGGAAATTTGTTCCTTGTACAGAAAATACAAATTCTCCATCTATTAAAATTAATTTTAAAGAAGGCTCTAGTCAGTTTTGGACAGCTATTCAATTTAGAGATATCAACCATGCAATTGCCAAAATGGAATATCAAAACCCAGACACCAGCTGGAAAGCTATCAATAGAGAATTATTCAACTTTTTTATAGAAACTTCTGGCATTCCTTCTCCTATGAATTTGAGAATAACTTCTGTATTAAACGAAGAACTTATTTTTGAAAATATTGAACTAAACCTCGCTCAAGATTTTGATACAGGACTTCAATTTTCTACTCCTGCCGAGTGTAATGAAGCCTTAACAGAAGCCTTGACAACTACTCTTTTCCCTAACCCTACATCCGGAATTATAAATATTACTACAAAAAATACTACCCCCTGGAAACTCTTTAATAACTCTGGCAAAACGCTACGCCAGGGTACTGCTAAAAGAATAGATGTTTCTTCCTTTCCCAAAGGGATTTATTATATTTTAGTTGAGAACAAAAAAACAGTAAAAATGATTAAACAATAAGAAGTTTCAAACTAAAATATAGCTATAATTACTTGTTATACTTTGCAATCAAAAAGCTATGCAATTTATAGGTTCCTACTCCTAATAAAATACCAATAATCATCCCTGTAATAATATCACCTGGATAGTGAACACCTATATAAATTCTGCTATAGCTAAATACAATAGACCAAAGCACCATAAACGGGAAAATATATTTTAATTTTTTCTGCAATGCTAATCCAGTAAAAAATGCAACTCCCATAGATGTTGATGCGTGGGCAGAAAAATACCCGTGACGCCCACATCGTTCTGCTATAAATCTGGTAAATTCACCGACACCTTCTAACTGGCAAGGTCTTGGTCGCATAAATAACACGTTCTTAAAAAGATTAGATAATTGATCAGATACTGTTATTAATAATGCTATTGTAATAATTGTAATAACTGTCCCTTTAACTCCAAAATATTTATGAAAAAAATATAATAGAATCAAAACTAGAGGCGCTTGATTAATTTTTTCAGTCACAAATAACCAGAAATCATCCCAAAAAGGTGTCCCCAGATTATTAAGATATATAAACAGATCTTTGTCTAATTGTATTAATTCTTCCATAAAAAAACAATAAGTATTTCTTGAACATTAAAATAATTAAATAATTTCTACCTTAAAATTACCCCCTAAAATTTGTTCTTTTCCCCTTATGCTTTAAAATAAAAATTAACTGTAGCTTAGGCTATACTGAACTTTTCTTTTTTGCCTAAAGAAAAAACAACTGTATTTTATTTGGGTAATTTTAAAGCGAAAATGGTATAACAGGTTGCGTATCATCCATCATAACGCTCAATTTCCCGATCATAAAAATCATTCGCCGCCTGGATCAAACTTTCTGCTTCGCTCTCTAATTCACTTTTATCTTCCTTATCAAATTCTTCTAACCATTCTACTTCGTCATTCTCCAGATTTATAATAAATCTGGGGAACTCTGTATGAATTATAAAGATTGAATCTGGGTGATCTGTATTATCACCTAATAGAAATTTTGGGAACCCCATAGTTTTTTTTAAAATTAGATAACAAAGCTACGAAGTTTCAAATCAAAATAACAAACACAAAAAGAGGTAAATTTTAAATAAAATTTACCTCTTTTTGTGTTTGTTTATTAAGACTTTATTTTGATTCTATAATAATCTGTACTCTGGCATTTGATCCTAGTTCTGCAGGATCAATTCCTTCTTCTTCTCTTGGTTGAGTATTACTTACTCCCATAAACTCTATCAACGATTCATCTACACCATTTTCTACAAGGTAAGTTTTCACAAAACCTGCACGCGCGGCAGACAAAATTTCGTTCTCAAATTCTATTTCAGAATCATTTGCATGTCCAATAATCTTAATACTATTTACATCAAATATTTTGAGGTATTGCAGATACGAGTCTAAAGCTGTCTTTATTTCTTCATATACCTCACTTTCTCCAATCAGGTATTCTATATCAGAAAAATCTAATGCCATATTACAGATATCATTAACATTTAGATTCTGTATATCTTTCATTTCTCTTAATTCTACATCATCTATATAATAATATGCATCACTAAAATCTCCTCCTTTTAAAGATTTACCGTTAGCACTATCAGAAAAATATCCAAGAGAGACATATTTCTCTGTCCCTTTTGCTTTATACACTCCACATACTTTAGTCCACTCCTGAGTATCACAAACCATTTCAGAAGATTTAATATGTAATTTATATGTTGATGTCTCTGTAATTCTGGGTACTCTTGCTGTAAAATAAGATCCTATAGAAGAAGTACAGGAGTTAGACAAACCTTCTCCTAAAGATACATACATATGAAAATAATAATATTTCCCTGCTTTTAATGGTGTTATTAATTTAGCTGTAATAGATTCTTTAGAATTATTATTGGTTACATATAACCCAACTTTTCCTTCCCCTGTTCTAGGTTCTTGAGGACCAAATTGTTTTAAAAAACCTGGTGCCTTATGAGCAAAATTCACCTCATTGACAGCAGGGTGATGTGCATCCGGCGTATTGGTTAATGATTTCCAATTAGCTATAATACCAAAGTTTCTCATCTCATGCTTTAGTTTTTTTACTGCAGCATTTGTAGTTTCAAAACTTGGATTAGGAATTAAATTTTGAGCTTGACTCACATTATTATTAGCGATCACTAAAAATAAAATAAGCAAAAAGTAAAGGTTAGATTTTGGGCTTCGCATCTCTTTTCTTTTGTGTTGGTAATTATGTTGAAATATAGTTAAATATATATTAATACAAAATATACTTTTGGAAAGTAACAAAAACTAATCCAAAAAAAGAAACGATGTAAAACTTTCTATATTGCAAATCTTAAAAAGAGATTATTAAAATTTTTATAAATTTCCTTTTCTGGATATTAAATCTTTACTCAAATAGTTGAACCTCATAGATAACAGTATTGCAGACACTGATAATCCTGCTAATAATCCAATCCAAATGCCCGAATTTTTATATTCTGTATACAATCCTAAATAATAACTAATAGGAAAACCAACAATCCAATAGGCAATAAACGTAACAACTGTAGGAATTTTTACATCCTGTAAACCTCTAAGAGCTCCCAAAACTACTACTTGAATTCCGTCTGATATCTGAAATAATGCTGCAATTATCAGAAGTCGGGCAGCGATACCAATAACTTCATTAGTATCCGATAAATTTTCCAGATCATTTACATCAAGATAAATCTGTGGTAGCACTGTATTAAAAACTATAAAAAGTAAAGCAAATGCTACTTCTATCAGGAGTGTCAACAAAAAAATCGAAAATGCTATTCTCCTTAATTCTTTAAACTGCTGGAGTCCTTTTTGGTTTCCTACTCTCACCATTGCTGTTACACTTAGCCCCATAGCTACCATAAATGTCATAGAAGCAAGGTTTAGTGCTATTTGATTAGCTGCCTGTGGGTTTTTACCCAAAATCCCCGATAGCCAAATTGCTGCGGTAAAAATACCTACTTCAAAAAACATTTGTAAGGCAGAGGGAAAACCTAACAAGACTATTTTTTTAAACATTTTATTTTCTAAAATAAAAAATTTGATAGATGACAGATATGCTTTAGATTTTTCTTTGCTTTTTAGCAATATCCATAAAAAAATAACCATTATTAGTCTGGAGACCAATGTTCCTACTGCCGCTCCCACAATACCCATCTCAGGAAAACCAAATTTTCCAAAAATTAATAGATAATTTAAAACTACGTTGACAACATTAGCTATTAGAGTAGCATACATTGGGTATTTGGTCATTGACAACCCATCAGAAAATTGTTTTAGTGCCTGAAAACCTATTAGAGGGATTAATGAGACTGCCACCAGATCCAGATAGGGTATTGCCAATGCTACAACCTCTGTAGGCTGCTTCATTAGATACATAAGAGGTCTGGCAAACACTACCCCTATAAACAATAGTACGCCAAGGACTGTACACAAAAGAAAACCGTGTTTAAAGATTGATTTACCACTAGTAAAATTATTTTCTCCATCCGCTTCTGCTACCAAAGGCGTGATTGCCATAGAGAACCCAATACCCAGAGACATCGCGATAAACATAAAACTGTTCCCCAGAGATACTGCTGCCAATTCTGCTGTTCCCAATTGCCCAACCATAACATTATCTATCAATCCTACAAAAGTATGCCCTAACATTCCCAACATTACCGGAGCAGCTAACTTAAGATTATACCTAAACTCTTTTGTGTATTGATGCAACATGTTTCTTTTTTGAGTTGGCAAAGATAGTAAGATTACATCTCAGAATATAGCTTGTTACTGCAAGTTTATTCCATAAGAAAAGGCTGTCCAGTTAACTGACAGCCTTTTCTCGAGTTGAGTTTGATGACTAATAAATTTATAATTTTATTAATATGACTGCAAATAAACACATCAATGATCTTCACAACTACACACATCTATTATACGCTTGCCTAAAACTAGAATACGTAACAAATTAAAAAGAATTCGGTTTACACATCATGCTTTTGGTAAACAAACTCAGAGTATCCAGTCATTTGGTTCATATATAAAAAAAAGCTGCCCTCTGATAGGGCAGCTTTTACAAGTATTAAATCAATTTAAAATATTCTATGGAATTTATTCCTTTACAAACTTAGACGTTAGTTGACGTCCTTCATTGGTAGTAAGATTAAGGAAATATACTCCTGATGCAAAATCAATAGTATTTATTGCTATAGTACCAGTAGTATTATTGGTTATAGATTTATTATAGATTGTATTACCCAAAATTCCGGTGATTACAATTTTTCCGTTTTGTAATACTGAAGTATCTCCGGATATGTTTAAAACCCTTTTTGATGGGTTTGGATATACTACCAATCCAGACTCATTAATATCATCTACTGATAACAAACCTCCAGGCTCGTTACCAAATACTAATACTCCATCATCATACACTGGAATATTTTCACTTTCTAAATCTTCAGACTCATTTATTCCCTGTGCAGACCAATCATTAGAAGTATCATAAGGCACTCCATTTTGAACTCTTACATTAATTTGAGTTTCTGTTCTGAACTGAGGATCTCCTATAGGTGCTATAGACGGTAGATTGGTGATCTCTGCATAATAAATACTTCCTCCAGCAGATTTGATCTCCATTTGAGCGCTACTTCCAACGCCATTAAGAGAGATATCATAATCATCAATGGTTTTTCCTGCTGCAATACCTTCTGATATATCAAAGAAATATCTATAACTTAGTTTATCCGTCACTCTTGCCGGCCATGCAGTTCTATTCTGTATTAAAATTCTGATTGTACTTCCGAATGGGTTATTGCTATTAAATTTTGATACTGAACGAATTTCAGATCTAGAAGGTACTTCATCCACAGGAAAATCAGATAATGGATCTCCTCCAAACTCTCCATACATTCTTGCTAATACACCTGTTATAGCTGCATTATAATCACAAGCTACTTCATTCGCTATAAATTCACCTCTATCATCTACAAAATCATCATTATCTGGAGATTTTGGACCTCCAACTACTGCTCCAAATATAACGTGACTTGCTACTTCTGGTGGTCCACTCTGACTATTTGTCCAATTACCACTATTTGCTCTATGATGAGGATCATTCGCAGGGTTATTACCAAAACCTACCATAAAACTTCTATTAATAGGATTATCTCCCAATGCATAATCCACCATTCTTTTAGCAAAATCACCATATCTTGCTTGTTTAACGGGATCAGTTGTCACTTTATCCGCATAAATAACAGATAACAATGAAACATTTGACGCATATCTAACTGTACCCCATTGTCTTAAATGTGGTAATCCTCCTGGTGTTGTAGGAACAGATTCTCCATTAACATTAAAAGAAAAATAATCAAGATTACGCTCTGCATCTTCTTTATATTTATCCTTTCCGGTAAGTTCTGCTAATAACACATACGCTCCATATGCTTTATCATCCCAAGAAAAAGCTTCTTTATATTTTGCAATTGTACTTTGACCTTCTCGCTGCAAGTTGTCATATTCTGACTCTGCCTTGTCTAGATACTGAGCTTCGTTTGTAGCTCTATATAACCAAGAAGCACCCCAAACCAGTTCGTCCTGATAACTACTAAATGATCTATAAAATCCAGCTGCGTCTGTTATAGAATTAGAATACTCATCTCTAAAATTATCTGCAAAATTATATAATTGTTTTGCATGAGTTACTAAAGTAGCGCTATAAGTAGGATCATCATCTTTTAATAAAATACTAACTGCTGCCATTGCTGCTGCTGTTTCTGCAGCAAGATCAGATCCAGGGTTTGCCTCATCGATCTTATAAGAAGGTCGTTCTCTTGGGTACACTTCTGGAGAACCCCACCATCCATGATCAACACCTCCATTACCTACTTGTCCATATAACTCATTAGGTGCTGTATGACATTTTAAAAGGTAATCAGTAACAAACCTTAAGTTTCTTTTTATAATATCTAATTGCCCACTGTCTCTGTATGCATCTTCATATTCTATAGCACCCCAAGCTAATGTTGTTACACTATATGCCATTGGGAAATTAAATTTCACATGATCTCCAGCATCATACCAACCTCCTGTAAGATCTAATCCAACATCAGAACCATCTTCTAATGCTGAGTCTCCCCTCCAGGATACTCGATTCCAATCTGGCAATTCTCCTGACTGCTGTACTTCATAGAAAAAAAGCGCTTTTTGTAATGCTTCTCCATAATTAAATTGTGCTATTAATTGTCCACAATAAAGACTTAATACCACTAAAAATAAGTTTAGTTGATTTCTTTTCATTTCTAATAATGATTTGCGTTAAACGTTACGTTTGTTAAATATAATGTATTGAATAAAAATTTTATTTTGCAATTATAGGCTTTCAAACGAAATATATAAATCTCTTATTGCAATAATTTTTAATCAAAATGACATTGTTAAGATAGTTATAAGAATCTTATAGGTTAAAAAAAGTGATTTTCTCTGCAAATCAGTATTATGATTATATAAAGTAAAGAAAGGCTGTCTGGTAATCCAGACAGCCTTTTAAGAAATTGATATAGTTAGTTGAGTCTATTTTTTATTAATAAATCATAATAAATACGATCATTAATTGTATCCTAAAAGTAGGATATTAATACTGCTTTTTCGCTCTAAAAATCTTATCCGCATATTTTAAATTAGAATGTGTACTCATTTCTAAAGAATTCGATACTTATTCAATTCAGTCTTAAAACTATCCATCCAAATTTGCTCTTTTTTAATTTATATTTCAAAATAAAAAGAGGTCGTAGCTTTTAGTTATGTCATAATTTCTTTTTTTGTCTAAGCAAAAAATGGATGTTTTTGTACTTGAGTGGCTTTTAAGCAGCGATGAATACTATCTTTCTTTATCAAAGTCAACAAAATCAAAGAAGCAACATATAATAGACAGGTACCTAAACAAAAAAGGCTGCCTATTATAATATAATAGGCAGCCTTTTTTGTTTTTTAAAGGACTTTGATTTAACTATTCTTTTCCTTTTGCTTAGTTAATAACCTTTTTTTAAGAAATTTACTCTTTTATTACTCGTAAGAATTCGTTTCTCTCTAAACTTCTAATTGCTAAGAAATAAGCTCCTTTAGGAAGATTAGAAAAGTCTATGATATTGTTGGCAGCATCGACATCAACTGATCTCTGTTTAGCTCCCAGAACATTATAAATCTCAACTGATATCTTTTCTCCATCCAGTATTCCTGATAAATTAAGAATATCATTTACAGGATTAGGGAAGCCGGTAAGATGACCACTTGTATCCTCAATAGTACTACGTCCTGTATCTTTATATTTTATAATCAACTGCGGTACTCCCACACTTCTATTCTCTTTTGATGCGAAGGCAAAATCATTTCCTGATGTAGCCTCTAATATTAGACTTACTTTATTGCCTTTAATCAAACCAGCTTTAAGGTTTATTATTTTCTTAGTACCAATTGTATAATTAGTATTTATATTTCCTAATAATGAACCTTTTGCAGGCTTATTGGCATTAGACAAGTTATTTTCAGTCCAATTATCAGAAGTTCCTTTGTATACGTCTAAATTACCATTTCCAGCATCACTATCAACAGTAAACTCTAATTGAGCCTCCAAAATTTCTCCTTTTACAGACGATAAATCAAACATTAAATACCCGGTTCTCCTATTTTGTTCTACACGAACTATATTGATATTTTGTCTGGTATTACCTTGAAGGTATGCATCGTGAATTGTTGATAATGCAACTGTTTCTTCACTATTTGTACTCCCCGTTTTTCTAACAACTGTTATTCGATTAGAAAGATCCAAAGTACCTGTCAATGCCTGAATATTTGTGCCTTTTTCCAAATCTGTCACTTCGCCAGCATAACTCATATGATAAATAAAACAAGTTCCTTCTCCTGCTCCATCAAAATCAACATCTTCTGGAGCCCCCGGGAGCCCCAAGATCGAACCTTGATCATCTGTAACTATCCACTGTGATTGTCCTTTGTTACCTGTTACTTTTACACCAGAAACATTATCTGCAACACCATCACCAACGGTAAACTCAAATGGACCACCACTAACGACTCCACCATCTACTTTTTCTGTAGTAATTATTAATTGTGGAGGGGTGTTAGAACTGTTCTCTTTTGATGCAAAGGCAAAATCATTTCCAGAAGTTGCTGTAAGAATCAAAGAAATCTTATCTCCAGATATTTGACTTATGCTCAAAGGAATCGTTTTCACATTTCCAATTGCAAAAGTACTACTAACCTGTCCTAATTCTGTTCCTATTTCAGGTTTGTTTGTAACCGACAAAGTCGTTTCTGTCCAGTTATTAGAGGTTCCTTCATTTATTTTTACTTCTCCACTTCCAGCATCAGAATTCACTGTAAACTTAAGCTCAGCTTTTGTTATTGTTCCCTGAACAGAAGAAACATCAAACATGAGATATCCTGTTCTTCTATTTTGCTCTATTCTCACAATCTCACTATTTGTTCCTCTAATACCCTGAATAAATGCATCATGAATTGGTGATAAACTAATCGTATCTCCATTACCGCCACCACCTCCAGTAGTATCTTTCTCTCTAGTTACTACAATTGAGTTATTAGAGACTGAAAACTTATCTGATGATAAATCAGCAGCAGTAATATTTTTACCTGTAAGTTGCAAAGATCCTGTATAAGACAATCCATATACTTTACAAATACCTGGTGTAGCCCCTTCAAAATCATGGAAAGAATTTTCTGTGGTAAGGATTTTTCCTGATTCGTCTGTGATTACATAGATATAAGAATTAGATGCTGTACTTGTAGTTCTAAAGTTGATTACATCTGCAACATTATCGCCTGTTATTGTTGTAACGGATGTCAATCCATTTGATGTAGATACCTTACCACCATCTAAAACATCTCCACAATCTGTAAGATTTTCTGCAGGACCTGCTCCACTTGGCTTGGTATACGTTTTGGATAACACAAATTTATCCATTTCGAATCCATCTTCTCTCATAGAAAATGAGATAGTATGTACTCCTGCACTAGGAATATCAAGATATATTTTCTGAGCTTCTCCACAGTGATTAGCATCTGTACGTTGCTTACTTTCCCAAGTCCATTGATTTTTCCCAGAACACCATTGTAATCTTCGACCGGATTCTGGCCATGTCCCATTAATACCAACATGTACTCCATTATCCTCTGTTCCTGAAGAATATGCTCTTACCCAAACAAAGTATTTACCTGCACTAGAGAATTTTATTTTGTAATCTACTATTGCATGTTTTCCTGGGGTATTACTAAAGTTATCACCGTTTAATGGATCTCCGTGAGTGACACGAGTATCTGGTAAGATCTCCAAATATTCACCATCACTGGCTCCACTGTGATGACTCGGGTCTGGATCAGGAGTTGGTGTAGATCCACTACCATTTAGAACATACCATTTTCTTTTTCCATCTTTAGATTGACTTACAAAATGTTCTGCTTCGACTGCGACTACTCCATTTTTTTCTTGTGGAATACAATTTCCACCACCATCACCTCCGCCGGTAACTGTAATAGCGCTTGTTGCGGTTTTACTTCCATCGACAGTAGTCACTGTAATAGTTGCTATACCTGCCGATACGGCTCTCACCACACCAGAATTATTAACTGTCACTACGTTACCATTAGAAGAAGACCAGGTAACAGATTTATTTGTAGCATTATTAGGACTTACTGTTGCATCTAAGTCTTTTGTCTGACCAATACTTAATGTCACATTAGTATCAGAGACATTTACTCCAGTAACAGCAACAGTATTATTTCCTCCACCATTACCTTTCTTAGTAATTAAGGCAACCCAATCATTATTGTCTGGGGCTACTAAATTATTACCCAATGTACTTTTTGATGTTAAGTTACCTCCACTTCGAGGATTATACCACTGCACATCATACTTATTATTTCCTGAAGGTAAATTTAAACCTGTAGAACCTCCTTTAGGCCTGTAAACAGCATAAATTTCTCCTGCTTGTGCAAATACATAATCATTACCATCAGATGTAACTCCATCAGAAGAAACCATATTTATCATATTCGCTTGCAGATAGTTATTAAAAAATGCTAATGCATAGCCTCCTTCTTTATATTTTTTTCCTCTTTTTCTATGATCATTACCATTAATATCGCCATCATCATTGGTATAACCACTGTAGTATTCTACACCAGCGCCACCTGCCATCAAAGTACCCCATAGCACTTCTTCTCTCACTTGTTTATCAGAAACTCTTACTCCTTCTCCTGCATTTCCTTGCTCATCATTGGCAACTACCCATTTCTTTCCTTCGTTTCTGGATTTTTCTACCCATCTCTTAACATCTCTATGAACATTACTTTTTGCTGTTTGAACAGAGGCTCCTGTCAATACAGATTTATTTCCGATTAGAGGATTATAGCCTTCATTCTGTTTCCCAGGAAATGTATGAATTACAATATTATGATCATAAGGGTCTATATCTTTTATATATTTTGCAGTAGCTTTTGCTACATCAACGGGTATGGTAGTTTCTTCTGTTAAATTCCAGTTTAGTGCTAAATGATGACTGAATCTCGCAATTAATTCTCGGTAATACAACTTTCTTTCATTTCCGAATTTATTACCATCCATTTTATTGTCATTCTCAGTTTCCATGGTTTTAAAATGAAGATAAACACCTTTCTTATCAGCGTATTCCATCACTTTTTCCCATTGCGCTAGTTTAGAAACATCAAAACGATCGTGATGTACTTTATTCCATTGACTACCTCTCGAAGTATTACCATATTCTTGTTCTGAAACTTTTAATATGTGAGGAAATACTGCTCCCCCGTCTCCACTTGTATTCCAGGTTAAGAAAGAAACTACGTTTGCTCCTTCTTTTGCAAGGTAATTAAACATTCCCAAAATCTCTGTTCCTTTACCACTCGCCCAAGTATAAGCACTTGCATCTGCTGCTACATAGTCTCTTTGATGAGGTTGCCAGGTTTTATTCCCTATTTTATTTAAATTATTGTTGTAACTGGGAGTTGCATCAAAATCAACATAATTAAAAGCATTTTCTGGCGAATCCGCACCTGCTTTTATAAACCAAGATCCATTAGGACTTCCTGGGTTTGTTCCCACATGTCTTAAATAATGTTCTCCTACGTACTGAAGCCTACCCAAGTCTTTATTTCTAAAATCTTTACCAGACTTATCAGATTCTGCAATTGAAAAGTTACCCGTATCTCCATCCATAAAACCACCTCCGGAGCCGCCTCCGTTCATAGCCACATTAGAACCTTTTTTAAAGGATACAGACCAGTTCCAAGTTCCTGTTCTATCGGGAGTAAAATGAACTCTCCATTTATTTCCTGATGTACAGCTATTGTTTTCTGCATTCCCACAGGCAGCATAATACCCAGGAACTGTATATCTAGCATTACTTCCCTGATGCGTAAATGTTACATCAAGGCGAAAATCTGTAAACGGATTGGGGTTTTCTGTTTCTGAAGTATTCGGTCCATTAAATGTTAATGAAACCTTGTGCCATCTTTTTAGTTCTCCTTCTGCCATCTGTCCTTGCACCAGGAATCCAACAAATAAGAACCCTATTAAAACATTAAGTTTAGTTAGTTTCATGAGATTGTGTTTCGAGTTTTGATTTGGTTTAATAAAATATAAATCCTGTCATTATGCTATAAAATAAATATTTACAAAAAAGCTACTCAAATACAATCGTTTGATACTGAATATCAAATCATTCAAGTCATTTTCTTTATGTATAGCAAAGTCAATTGGCAACTAAAGTACCTCATCACTCATCACAGTTTTTAATAAAACTAGAATATGGATACTAATAAATAGCATTCGTTTTAAAACAACGAGAATTCGATTGAAAAGAATTTTTATTTAAAAATGTGTCCAATTCATGTTGATTACACCTATAGATTTTTATAGCTATCATTCACTGTATTCCTCTCAATAACAACTTCTTAAACTATTTATTTACATATATTCAAAAAAATAAATGAATCAACAACGTCTGTATCAAGAAGCTTTATTACTTTACTTTTGGGAGTATTTGCCTGACCGGGAATAGACAATTTTCATGATTCGAAAGATTTTTGATAAAATTTTGCTTTTGCTGTATTTCTGACCAAATACTAGTTAACAGCCGACTTTCTAAGCTTTTTAATTTGACTAGTTTTAGAGATAAGAGCTTGTTTAAAAACCTTACTTCTTGAAAACAAATATTTTAAGAACCGTGAGCTTACTTCAAATTAATGTAAATATCTCGATATACTCATCATTTGAAGTGTCCTCAGAACCTCAAACTATTGATTTTCAATTTATATTCTTTTTAAACATACTCTAAAATAAAAACCCGTACTCAATCAGATTGAGTACGGGTTTTTAATTATTGAAGCGATCCTTTTATGGATAAATTCTATTTGACAATTCTCCTAATTTGTCTTTTAGTAGCATCTACCACTTCGATAAAATATACGCCTCCTATTAAATCAGAGGTATTAAATTCTACCTGAGTAGCTTTTGATTTTAGAGATTCTTGTTTTAGCATTCTTCCAGAAACATCTAAAAGTTTAATTCTTGCTTTTTCAAAATTTCCCAGACCATCAATGATCAATTTATTGGTGATAGGATTGGGATATGCTATAAACGCTACAGTCTCTGTTTGGATATCTGGGTTTGATCGGATTATCGTTGGTTCGACACCCCAGATAAGGTTTCCATTTAGGTACAACGTTATCTTATCATGAGCACTGTAGCTAGTTATAGTACTATCATAGGAATAGTCATTATCTTCTTCAAAAGGACTCCAATCGGTCTTAGAAAATCTTGTTTGTATAGGACCGGAGTTAGAGTTCCCTACAAGGTCTCCTGCCTCTGAATCAAATGATATTTCCAGATAATCCATACCTCTGGATTGACCAAAGGTGCCATTAATAAAATCTGTGCCTACCTGTGCCCAATCACACCAGAAATTTAAAGTATCATTATCTTCTGATGTAAACCAGTACCTGATAGTGATATCCTGGTACGCTGTTGATTGATTACCTTTATTCACAATCTGAAGATGTGGATTAATCACATTATCAGTATTCTCACCGCGTCCGCCTTCTATATACTCCAGGGCAAGCGTAGTATCGGCTACCTCCTCTATAACACTAATTGTGATTGCTTCTGTTGCTGTTGTTCCTAATCCATTCTCTATGGTTAATACAACATTATATGTACCGATATCATTAAAAACATGAGAAGTAGTGACTCCAGCCTCTATATCTCCATCCCCAAAATCCCAGGAGTATGTAAGCGCATTCCCTGAAGGGTCAACAGATCCCGAAGCGTCAAAATTCACTTCTAATGGGGCTAACCCTTCTATTTTATCTGTTGTAAAACTTGCTAGTAAATCTCCATTAGTTATCCTGATTGTTCCTGTAGCTGTATCTTCTAGTCTCCCATCACTTACAGTCAATGTTATTTCAAAATCACCTGCTTCTGTAAATTCCTGAGATGCAGTAATTCCAGTGGCAGTATTTCCATTTCCGAAATCCCAGGAATAGGTTAATGCATCGTTGTTTGGATCCGAAGATCCGGCAGCATCAAAAGTCAGTATTACCGGAGCGATTCCTGATGTCATATTCGAAACATAAGATGCTACAGGAGGCTGATTAGGATCTGTAACAGTTATTATAATGGTTGTACTATCAGTATTTCCATTACCATCATTCACTGTCAACGTAACAATATGTTCTCCAAATTCTATGAATTCATACACCGTAACTACGCCATCTGCCTTATCTCCGTTACCAAAATCCCATACATATGACAATGTATCTCGATTAGGATCTATTGATCCAGATGCATCAAATGTAACTGATAACGGACCATTGCCTGATATTGCAGATGCCGTTATCACAGCATCAGGAATATCATTAGAAGTTCCAGGTTCTATACCACTAATCAGTTTCCCATTGAGGTATAAGGTAACTTTTTCCCAGGCTATAAATTCTTTTTTAGTTCCATCGTATGAATAATCATTGGTCTGGTCTACATCAGCATAATTACTATTCGCTATTTTGGCTTCTATTCTGCCCGATCCGGCATTTCTGCCCAGCATTCCTGAAGCGGGATCGAAAGTGAGTTCCATATAATATTTATTCCCTTCGGTATTGATAATATTTCCGATTACGTTATTATTACCAATCACAGCATAATCTACAGAAAAATTTTGTGCTAAATCATCTTCTGTTTCATACCAGTATCGTACACTCAGATCGGCATAAGATATATCTTCTGATGAATTGTTGAATAATCTAAAATGCGGTTTTATCACATTACTAACAGCAGCTGT
Source organism: Aquimarina sp. RZ0 (assembly GCF_008370685.1). Taxonomy (GTDB): domain Bacteria; phylum Bacteroidota; class Bacteroidia; order Flavobacteriales; family Flavobacteriaceae; genus Aquimarina. Next base: position 46,518 of record NZ_VTZU01000025.1, on the reverse strand, counting down.
AGAAGCATCTTTATACTCTAATACTACCACGCCTTCTCCTCCTATCTGGATTTTTCTGACAGAAGATTCTTTTGTGACTCCAGTTATACTAGTTGCTACAGATGTAATTTCATATACCCCATCAGAAAGATCTTGCAAATCAAATTCGTAAGGAGCGATCGCATCTTCCCCTACTAATACACCATTACTAAAAAATTCTACTTTTGCAACGGTATTATTTTCATTAATCAAATTAGCTTCTATATGCACATCACTACCAGAAACAAATTTATCTCCTGATTTAGGAGATAGTAAAGAGAGATAAATATGCTCTCCTCCAGACATTTCTTCCATCTTCAATGCGTGTTCTTTGTAGATGGCTACTTCTACATCGCCTTCAAAAACTCCAAATTTATCTCTTGGCGTTTTATCATCCGGAAACCACCAGAAAGCACTTGCTCCTATTTTCTTTTCTTCAATAAAATTATAAATTTCTTCCCACCACTCAAATCGTTCTTGTATTTCTACATTAAACTCTCCTACATATAGTGGTTTTTTAATAATATTATGTGATTCATCTGCCCATTGGCATATGAGCGCCATCGTTTCTTCTAAGGTGAAATCTGCCCAACTTTCTCTTATATACGGATGTGCTGATGTAAAATCTATATAGGGTGATTCATGAATTTTTATGAAATCATTTCCTTCATCTCCACCAAAACCATATTTTAATCCGTGTGCTTCTAAACCTGTTCCTAAAAGGTGATTAGCATCTATATCTTTTATAAATTCTCCCATATCATCTACCCAGGCTCTCAATACATCTGAAGAAAGATCATCTCCAAATCCCTGATATCTGGGCTCATTCATAAGCTCCCAGGCCAGTATCGTGGGATCGTTTCGATATTCTATACCATCATAATGATTGACACGTGTAATAAAATATGCTACATAATCCTTATATCCTTGTATTGCAGCAGGGTGTGTAAAGAACTGTCCCTGGTCATGTGATCCGCCACCACTTACATCTATCCCTTCCCACTTAAGCCGGTCTTTGATTCCTCCATAATCATTCCAATAGTTTTCTAAAGCCACTATTAATTTGATCCCATTGGCTTCTGCAGATTTTATAATATAATCAAAAAGAGAAAATTGCGCTTCGCTGTACACCCCTTTTTCGGGTTCAAAACCATGCCAATCTTCATGACTAAATCCCCATAATCGCACTACTCTGATACCATTGACATATAATCTCCTCATATGGGCATCAATACGATCTTTATCCATAAATTGGGTTTCTATATCTCCACTGGAAGATCCATATGTAAAAAAGTCATACACATTTGTACCTGAAAAGTAATAGGGATTTCCATCCAGCATAAATTTTTCTCCTTCGGCATATACAAAACCTTGTTGCGACGGAATTGTCTGGGCATTGCTATAATAGTTGGCATTTAATAGAAGGTAACATAGAATGAATACCTGTTTAAGAGTAGTTTTCATAATTTCTATTGTATTAAGTTTAGTTAGTTTTCAAAATATAAAAAACCTCTTCTCTTAGCATAAAACTATGAGAAGAGGTTCTATTGGTTATTAGTGTCTGGTCAGAACTAGACACTTAAATAAAATCTATTATTTTGTAATCTGCATAGTTATCGTTTTCTTGTTTTTCTGGATTTGTATAAAATAGACTCCAGATTGCATCGCATTCATATCGAGTACTATTTCTTTCCTGTTTTTTTGAACCTGTTTGATGTGCAGTACTTTTCCTGTAATATCTATAAGTCGTACAAATGCACCTTTAAAATCCTGGTCACTAGCTAAGGTTACATAATCTACAACAGGATTAGGAAATGCTTTTATCATATTCACATCATTTTGATATGGATCTCTAGAAGTGTCTCTACAAGCTGGTGTACTACCATCGTTACTAAAATAAATAGTGAAACCACCATTCTTAGAAACTAACACAAAATTATCTCCATCCAGCGCAGCATTATATGCTCCATCCAAGTTAGGGAACCCGGTATCTAAAAATGTAATATCAGGTTCAGCTGCATTAAAATTCTGACTTTCTATATGAGTTGTCAGATCAGTCCACCAATTAGGAATACCATTATTGGTGTTCATTGATAATTGCCATAAACCATTACTAGACACATCCCAATTTATAGTAAAACCGGTTACATTACTCAAATCTGGCCCTCCAGTACCAAGTACGTGTATTTCTGTAAAGGTTGTATTTGGTATTGTTGGCAATGACGTACTCAGTGGTGTTCCAAAGTTACAATTACCTGGAGTCCCTGGTTGTTCCAGGATGGTTACAATTTTTGCAGCAGTATCTGTAATACCTGTAGCTGTAGATACGGTTAAAGTAACCGTAAAATCACCAGAAGTTGTATATTCATGTGTATTGGTGATACCTGTAGCGGTACTGCTATCTCCAAAATCCCACGAATACGATAAAGCACTGCCATCAGAACTTGTAGAAGCAGCAGCATCAAAACTAATTAGCAATGGAGCGATTCCGGTTGAAATATCTGATGTAAAATCAGCCTCAACTGTAACTGTAGGCGTGCCTATTTCTGTAGCTGTAATCGTTACCACCTCTGAGGTATCCGTCGTAATCCCATCACTGATCGTTAACGTTACTCCATACGATCCTGATTGCGTATATGTATGAGAAGGATTGATCTCATTACTGGTCGTACCATCTGCAAAATCCCACAAATATGTTATTGATGTTCCAGCAGGAAAATCAGATGATGATGAATCAAAATTTACTACTAAAGGAATAGCTCCGGAAATAGGTGTTGCCGAGAAATCAGCTACCAGAACAGGATTAGGATTTTCTACAGAAATCGTAATTGATTCTGAATCCGTTTTACCGTTACCATCATCTACTGTTACCACAACTTCATAATCTCCCGGGCTCTGAAATACATACGATGTTGTTACACCGCTAGCTGTATCTCCATTTCCAAAATCCCAACTATACCTTAAAGTATCTCCATCCGGATCACTAGAGCCTGTAGCATCAAAATCAATCGTCAATGGTGCTATCCCATTCGTTTGATTTGTTGTAATACTTGCAGTTGGTTTTCCATTAGAAGTATCATCATTAACTGTAGGTTCTAATCCCCAAACCAATTCTCCTTTATAATACAATGTGACCAGTACATGTTTCTTTAATGATCGTATTGATCCATTATATGAAAAATCATTGGCTTGATTGTGTGTCTGAAATCCTGAATAGTGTAATCGCGTTTGTATAATACCCGATGATCCATTGGCAGGTAAATTTCCTGAAGATGCACTAAAACCAATTTCCAGATAATTTTCTGATTCATCTATACCAAATTCTCCCGTAGTACCTGTTACAGCGGAGTAATCTACATTAAAGACCATTGGCGCTGTATTCTCTGGCGTATACCAATATCTAATTTTAAAATCACTATACAAATGATTTTCTGATGACTCACTAAAAATCTCGAATACTGGTTTTAATTCTGAAGTTGATACTCCAGAACTATCATCTTTGTAAGCAAGACTAAAATCTGTATCCGGAAGATTACTAAATGCATCATCAACCGTAATTGTTATCTCTGTAGGATCTCCAGAAATTTCTCCATTTGCTTCTGCTAATGATAACTGTATCGTATGTTGTCCTTCATCCAGACCGGTAATCGCTATGGGTGCTATCTCGAACACAGCACCTTTTTCATCTCCGTCGATAAAGTATTTCACATGGCGCCCTCCTAGTTCTATATCCCATTTGATGGTCGAAAACTCAATTTCGAAATCGGGGCCTATCAATCCACCATCTGTAGGAGACTGGATAACTACTGTCGGGTCTTGAGGTATCGGATCATTTGTTACATTAATTGTAATGGTTTCTCCTAAATCAGTAAGAGAATTATCACTACGTTCCATTTGTAATGTTAACTCATGAGGTCCTTCAGATAAGGCTGTTCCATCCGTAAATTCTCCCTCAGCAGCAATCAATCCCCGATCTTGTCCATCAATCTTAAATCTCAATTTATACTGCTGTGATGGTAACTCCCATCCTTCGGTTATAAAATCTACTTTTAACGGAGTATTCACCAGCTCTCCATCAAGTGGAGATTTAAAAAACACATCTGGTAATGGTCCAATAGGAGTATCAGCATCTCCTCCATGAAGTGTCCATAATACAGCTGCATCAAACATATTTAATCCTTCATCTGTAAGTAGATGCATAAATTGATCTCTTAATGGAAATGCAACTCTTCTGGATGGTATTTCTATGCTTGCCTCATAGCCAAATAAAATTGGTACTTCTCCTGCTTTTGCAATGACAATAGCCTCATCTGTTGGTTTCCCAAAGGGTAATCCTTGGGTAATTGAGTATAATGCTGTTTGTGTTCCTGCACCTGCTGCCATAGGGTGATCCGGATTTGAGATTGTAATTGCAGAGAAGCCTTCCTTGGTGAAACCGAAATCAGTATTCAATTCTCCAGCAGTCATTCTAAGTTTACCATACATAAAAGGGTTCCAGGTCATTAATGGAACTTTTGCAGCTTCCAGGTCATTCCCTAATTCTCTTGGATCTACCGTGGCAGAAATCAGTGCCATATCAAAAGGATTGGCCGATTGAGGACTGGTAGCTTCTTCATCAGAAAAGAGCGTTATCTCGAATCCTAATTGCTGCTCTAATCGAGATTTGATCCGCTGATCTTCTGTTGTGAGGTTATTTTTATCTCCTACAACAAATAATACCTTAATTGTATTCTTATATTTTATTGTTGATTCTGGTGTAATAGAAGCTGTTTTACCATTGTTATAAAACACTTTGGCAGAAATGACATACGTTTTCCAGATTATAGGAGTCCACGCAGACTCAAAAGGAGCTGTTGTAACCTCATCTACCAGTGTATTATCAACAAAGTATTGAATTTTAGTCACGCCATCTATATTAGTTTCTACGCTTAGTTTTACAGGATCAGCCTTACTTATAGCCGTTCCATCTTCTGGAGACGCTATTTTTAGTATTTGTTGTGATTCTGAAGCTATTTCTGATCCATCAATTTGCTTAAGATATGCTTCTAATTGCTTTATCTGAGTGGCACTTAAGGTAGAAGTTGCTCCGTGTGCATCATTGGTATTATATACTGTAAGTACTTCTTCTAAAGTTTTGGCTGCTCCATTATGTAAGTAAGGAGCTGTTGCCCAAACATCTTTTAATGTGGGAACATCTAATCCTAACAGTTGTCCGTTTAAACGTTTTCCACTGGTGGTTGATATGGTTCCTACATCGTGTAACTTTCCTGTATTACTATCTGTAAAAGCTTCTCCACTATGACAAGAAGCACATTTTAAATCTTCGAATACTGATTTTCCTGCAACACCATCTGCGGTTAAATTTCCGTTATTCTGGCGATAAGGACTTGCATCAAAGCTATCTAATGATTCTATATAGGCTGTTAATGCATCCAGATCTGTAGATTTACCTTTTTTAGCATCTCCTAATGTTAGCGCTGTAGTTCCTTCATTAAAATCAGCATCACTCATAAATCCTTGTCCTTTAAAATGAGATCGCATATCATTTTCAAAGTCCTGTATCTCATCAAAATTAGCGCTCCAGTGTACTCTCCCGTGAGCAGTACCTGCTCTACCAACCAACGAAATTGTATTACGCAATCCTTCTCCTCTATCGGTAAAATCCCAGGTACGACCATCTTGTGTACCATCCATATGGCAACTTGCACAACTTACATACCCATCAGTTCCCATTTTTAAGTCTGAAGCGTCATAAAATATCTGCTTTCCTTTTAGTACTACCGGGCTTAGTTCTTCATTACTTACAGTAACGACTGTCGCTAATTTTTCTAAAGTATTGCTTCCGGTTTTTATCAGATCTTCTCCATCAAAAATGGTGATACTACGATCCATAAAGTTTTTTACAAAAACACGATCTGTAGTGGGGTCAATTGCTAATCCTTGCGGAGCATTGCCTACATCTTTTTTTAATAGCTCTAATCCTCTTTTGGGATCTATAACTACAATCCTGTTATTGCCCTGCATAGTCACAAATAAATAATTACCTGTAGGCGTATATAGTGCTGAAGATGGTTGCCCATGATTATCTATATCCAATCTCTTGGTTATATCTTCTTTGCCAGTTGTTAAGTTTATAGGAGAAATTGCAGTACGTACGGAATTATCAAAGGTTAATGGTTTTCCGTCTCTGGATATTCCTCTAAGAATATTATCTTTTTTGGCTACTGACCAGGCAGCAGTATTATCTGGATGAATCGTAATTCCTGAAACATAGTTAGGTAATCCCCTTCCTTCATTTCCATTATCCTGTGTAAAATCATCTATTGGTAATGCAATGGTCTCATTTACTGTAAATGTAGTAAGGTTGATTTCCCAAACTTGTCCTGCTTCATCTGGTGAAATAAACTTTGTAACCAATAATTTATTTCCGTCACCAGTAATTGCCAATGCACGTGGTGTCTCTCCAATATCTAATGATGTCTTAATACTATTAGTTGTTGGCGATACTTCTATTATTTTTCCTGATCCGAAAGCAGAAACAAAACCTCTGCTACCATCTGGAGTGAACACAATTCCATATGGGCTTGAACCGCTATCTAATGCTATCTTAGTTTGTAATGTACCATCACTCTTTAGAACATATATCTCATCAGAATCTCTACAAGTGATCCATGCGTTTCCGGCTGCATCTAATGCTATATTTACTGGATCTTGTCCTACCGCTACTTCTTTTATTACAGAAAAGGTATCTGCATTCACTAAGGTTACCGTATTATTATCAGGATTTACAGACCATACAATTCTATTCTCTGCATCTATCGTTATGGGGCTGGATTGAGTTGGTAAATCTGATGGCACTGATGAAACCACCACAATAGATTCTGATCCTACTATAAAACCACCGTTATTATCAGAAACTTGTACTTGTACCTGATAATTACCAGATTCTGTATACGTATGAGAAGTAGTTGATCCAATCCATGCTGTTTTTGGAGATCCATCTCCAAAGTCCCAACGATAACTAAGTGTGTTACCATCCGGGTCACTGGCATTGGCAGTAAAATCTATTTCTGATCCAATTGTAACGGGAGAGGGAGTACTTAGATCTATTCCCGTAATTTCTGGAGATTGGTTAGAAGAATCTCCTCCCGTAGTAAAATAGAAGATGTATTCTTCCATTCCGTTACCTACTGCATCCTCAATTCCTCCTTCTACAAATTTTACTTCATACGTTGTATTGGGTAATAATTTTTCTTTTGGAGCATAATTAATAACCTGATAGGATGTAGAGGTTACGTCTCCTTCTATAGGGCTTCCTCCTAATGGACTTACCTGAATGGTTTTGTCATTGAGTGTTAAATCGTCTAATGTTTCATTGATAACAAAACCAATTGTTGATGTTATCGGTTGATTGATGGCTCCAGCCACAGGAAAGTGATGTCCTACGGTAGGTGGTTTTGTATCTAATCCATCTTGATGTGCAAAAATAGATGTCTTATCATCTCCACTAGCCACTAAGATATGCCCAATTGGCATCCACTGATTATCTATAAATTGTAATGTTTCATCACTTGAAGGAGGGAAAAACTCTTGTTCTATTTCCATCGTTTCAAAATTAAATTTTACTCCTCTGTCAAAACGCCCCGTGAATCCGTATTCATCCTGAAAAATCATGTATCTACCTAATGTTGCCTGATCAGAATGCAGGCTAAAACCTAGTTTTACATCTGTAGGATCACTAATATCAAAACCTACTAAAGCATCAGGCCCTTCATTACCACTCATAAAAACCAAATGATTTCGCCATAACTGAAACCCGGTACTATATTGTTCATGAGGTATATCTCCACCAAAAGATCCTAAAAACTTAATGTTTTCCGGATCTCCGAAATCAAATACATTGATATCTCCTGTCTGCGGTGCATAGAAAACATAATTTCCGATTCTTACCACAACATCGGGTAAAGAAACAGACGTTGGGATATCATCTACCTGAACTCCTGTTCTCATATCAAAAACCCTGCTGCCATCTATGGTATGCGGAAAGGTTTCTAGATTATCAAAATTAGATTGACCATCTTCTACGGTAAATAATATATCAGAAGAAGTTACTGGTTTTCTATCTAACATATTAGAAAGATCCAGATATTTATACCCTGTCCCTTCTACTTCTGGGACAGAATATTCTCTGTAAAAAAGGTCGCCTAATTTCCACCAGCGGTGACCGTTATTAGCGGCATCACTAAATTGTATTCTTTTGGGTGCGGTTGGATTAGAGACATCCCATACGCCTGTTCCTGCTTGTCCATTAATCATCAAATAGTTACGATGATATGTATTAATTCTATCTCCTTCAGGGAAATTAGCCAAAAAAGTCCCAGCTGGCCAGGTCTGAGTTGTCATTTCTGGTCCTGCAGTGCCATCATAAGCATCTACCACAGATTTGACCACTAATCCAAAAGAAATTGATATGGCAATTGCATAAAAAAGACTAAGTTTTATCTTTCTTGTATGCGCCCGCCAACCTTTCTTCTTACTATTTGTTGGTTTCATATTAGTTATAAAGTTTGTGTTTGTTTTCTTTAAAAAAATATAGTTCTGAAGATTTTAAGGGGAAGTAAAAGAAGAAGACAAATTATCGCCTTCTTCTTTTATATATTTTTAAAGTTATTTTTTTATAATCTGCTTGGTAAATACTTGCTTTTTATGAGCAAGCTTAATAAAATACAAACCTGATTTCAGGTCAGCAGTATTTAATTCAGTTTCTTTAACTTTTGATTGAACCATCATAGTTTTTATGACCCTTCCTGTTATATCTACTAAACTAATTCTTGTGCCCTCCATAATATCCTGACTTTGTATCATCAATCTATCTTGTACTGGGTTAGGGAATGCCTTTATTTGTGTAGTATTAGCAGAAATTGGATCTCTAAATGTATTCTCACAATCAGGAGCTGTATCACTATTACTAAAATAAATAGTGAAGCCACCACTTTTAGAGACTAGTGCAAAATTATCACCATCTACTACGGCATTATATCCTCCATCAAGATTTGAGAATCCTGTGTCTGCCAATGTTACTGCTGGTTGTGCTGAGTTAAAACTCTGACTTGTTATTTTTGTATTTAAGTCATTCCACCAGCTTGGTACACCATTATTAGTATTCATTGAGAACTGATACAATCCATTATTTTCCAGATTCCAATTGATCGTAAAGTTAGTGACATTACTCAAATCTGGTCCTCCTGTTCCTAAAACATAAATTTTAGTATAAGAAGCATTGGGTATTGTAGCCAAGGCAGTATTTACAGGGGCACCAAAAGTACAATCTCCTCCTGATGAAAAAGGATTTCTCACTACCTCTATACTGTTAGAAAGATCAAATTCTCCAGATAGTGTAGACAAATTTCCATTTTGTGCAAGACCAGTAATCGTTCCATTATAACTAATATTATAGATAAAACAGCTTCCTGCTCCTGCTCCATCAAAGTCTACAGCTTCTGGTGTAGGTGGTAATCCTAAAATTTTACTTTGATCGTCTGTTATTACCCATTGGCTGGTTTCTCCCATAGCACCTGTTAAAGTAACTCCGGATACATTATCAGCAATACCATCACCCACTGTAAATACAAATGGACCTCCTGTTATAGTCCCTCCATTAATAGTGGGGTTTGTAATAACGGGATTTCTCACTACCTCTATGCTATTAGAAAGATCAAAATTTCCGGATAATGCAGATAAATTTTCATTTTGTGTAAGACCTGTAATCGATCCATTATAACTAATATTATAGATAAAACAGCTTCCTACTCCCGCTCCATCAAAATCTACAGCTTCTGGTGTAGGTGGCAACCCTAAAATTTTACCTTGATCATCTGTTACAATCCATTGACTAGTTTCTCCTATAGTACCTCTTAATGTGACACCAGATACATTATCTGCAATCCCATCTCCAACTGTGAATACGAATGGCCCTCCAGTGATCGTTCCTCCATCTACTAATGCAGGCCCTGGATTGCCTCCTATAACATTCGGGATTAGCGGCGCAAAATGTGGTTTTAACACATCTAATTTCCATTGATTAACCGTTATCCAATCATCTTGTAAAATTCCTCCCGTATCTCCAGAATTAGGATTCATCGTCCAGAAAGTCCAGGAATAAATGTCTCCCATAAAATTCATCCATTCTGTAAACCAAGTATAAGCTACACCATTAAATGCATCTTGATTTTTGATTCCGAATTCTCCGATAAATAAAGGCGAGGTATTATTTTCATATAAATAATGGAAATGTTCTTCCCAAAGACCTGGCATATTCCCAGGGAAATTAGCAGCCTGAAACCAATCTTGTTGTGACACTTCTGGCCCATACTCATGTGCTGAATAGACTAGTTTTTCTGGTTTGGATAATTGAATTGGATATTTTTCAGCTCCTTTTAATTGTCCACCCCACCAATAAGAGTCTCCTTCAAATTCACCAACTCCTTCTACCATAATCAAAACATTAGGATTTACTGCAAGAACAGCATTTCCACATCTTTCTGCCGCTTTGTTCCAATCTGTAGCTGGATTGCTATCACCCCAAGATGATCCATGAGGTTCATTATTTAAATCCATAGCTACAACAGCAGAAAAGTTTTTATATCGATCTGCCATAAATACCCAATCATTAATCCATCTTTCTTCAGAATATTCTGGAGTATACCAAAATGCTTCGTTTAAAAAGCCATCAGCAGCTCTGGAATGATTATCCAACACGATTTTCATATCATTCTCCTGGCACCATCTCACAAAAATATCCAATAATTCTATCGGTTTGCTTACTGTTGTTTCTTCTTCATTCATAGGAGATATTCCAGTATACGCATCTGTACCATAAGAATTTACTGCTATAGTTGCTCCCGGATCCAGCATTTCATTACACCAGGGAACGCGAATTGTATTAAACCCCAGATCTTTTATCTGTTGTAATACACTTTTCATATCACGAGTCCAAATTCCGTGTGGGAAGTATGTTTGAGTTTCAAAACCAAACCAATTTACTCCTGTAAGTCTAACTTCTTTTCCAGTGGCATCATATAATTTATTACCGGAAGCTGTTAAGAAATTTTGTTGCTGAGCAAGTACTTCTGATACGTTTATGCATATCAGTACTGCTATGGCTATATATTTTATTATTTTTTTCATGTATTTTATTTTTCACATTACACCTTGTTGTTGTAGAATATTGAATCAATTATACAGATGTACTAAATGAAGTTTAACACCTATTTCATTACTTATAGAATGAAATAGGTGTTATTTATTTTTGTTTTCTAAAATCAGAAAATCTAAAAATAAGAGAGGCTCTATATCAAGCCTCTCTCTTCTAATTAGTTTTTAATCAGTTTATTTCTGAATTTTTTACCAGAATTTACATCGTAGATTTCCAGGATATATAAACCAGTAGATAAATCATCAATAGAAAGTCTGGTTGACTTCTGTCTGCTATTTACTGATTCTTTTCTGATCACGTTTCCTGCAATATCTATTATCGTAACTCTTGCATCTTTCATTTCGAAATTAGCTGTTAAGTCAATATAATTGTTAGCTGGATTCGGGCTAACGATCATTTCTAGCTGAGTTACTTCTGAGGCTCTGGTTGTAGTCGCTCCTCCGAAGAAGAATCCATACTCAGCATTTGCCAAGGCAACTTCCATTTGAGCCCAACTTCTGTGATAACGTTGTGTAAACGGTTCACCAGCATTATAAGCTGCTTCTAATCTAGCAAAATCCGGATCATTTTTATATCCTGATCTAATATCTAAGAATGATACGCCAGGCTTGATTTCATCTCCATTCCCCATCACTCCAGTGAATCCACCAGGAACATAAACTTCTTCGTCAAAAATTCGACTAAAGTCTCCTCTTTCTTCTGGTGCAGAAACTCCTTTATCATCTCTGTATGTGTTCCACATTCTATCTAATACTTCTTTGGCTAAATCACGTGCTTCTGTATCTAATGTAGCATGCTTCTCTGTAGCAGCTGCATAATAGATAAGTGCTTTTGCCATAGATGCTGCAACACCAAGATCTTGACTATAATTAGTAACTTCAACACTCAGGTTATCATTACTTCCCGGACTATTTGGATCCCAGGTATCTGGTTCTCCAGACCATTCTAAAGTAGCAGGGATTTCAAAATCATCAGTCCCTATAAGCTTCACTTCACTTTTTACCCAAGCTGTCCATTTATCCATTAGATTTTTTGCCATAGGGTCATTGGTAATGTAGTAGTACTCTGCTACCCTTTCCATAGACCAGGCTTGCCATCCAAACCAAGTTCCACTTCCTGGATCGTGATATACTGGATCCGTATCAAAAGCCATATCATAGAAGGTAGATTTTCCTGCAGGATATGCACTATAGTCTCCATTCCAACTATTAGTAGCACCACCGGCAATAGCTCCCTCTTTAGACTGTAACCAGGTATAGAATTCCATCTGTCTGGTTAAACTCTCATTCCAATCTCTTTCTCCGTTTTGAGATTTTGGTTTTAATTCATCTACCTGAGTTAATGCATAGGCTGCTACCGGGTTTTGGTATCCAAAATGACAATGACTAGAACTGATTCTGAATGCCCATGGAGAAGCTGTATCTGCAGAACCACCCCAAGACATATACCAAGACATTAGGTAATGTGCACTATCGTACCCCGTACCTGCTCCATTGGTAGCACTCTGTACTCCTAATGGTTTAAAATACTTATCAAACATCGCTAGTCTCAAGAAGTCTCCCATTTTAGTTGCTTTGTCTAAATCAAGCGTTGCTAAAGAGGTTCCTTGTTCTTCTGCATATACTTTTGCCCAATACATAGCTTGTACTGCTCTTGCATCAGCATCCGGAGCACTTGTGTATCTCCACTGCTTAGCATAATTCTGATCTTCTACAAATAGTGGAAGGAATCCATCTGATCCTCCCCAGTCAAAACTCTCCCAGGATGGGTGTGGAATTGTTTCATATACTGATTCCTGCTCACCTCTCTGGAATGTATTGATATAAGAAGGAGTACTTACTCCATCTCCTCTATTACCATATCCATAGAAATTATCATTATCTAATAACCAGTGCATCTGGTATATATCATCACCATAAGTAGCCGTTAGATCTGGAGAAACCGGATCTGTTCCCACAGGTGCGTTAAAAACAAGTGGTGCCGGATACATGCTAGGCAATGCAAATTCACTTGCATATGCTGCCGGTGAAGATGGATTGTATGCTCCATTTGTAGGTTGATCCGCAGTAGTAGGGATTATAAATTCTTCAATTCTATCCCATACATTACTTAGTGGTTCCCAATCATTGGTTATTCTTCCGTTCATCACTTCTAGCCATAACCAGTATGAATATAATTCACTTGTTGACTCGTGACCATAATCTGGTGCTTCTACCAGTAACGTTTCTATAGAATGATGTGGAGATCCGTCTGCACTGAAATATCCATTTGCAGGGTCATAAAGCTCGTTTCTCAATTCAACAAAACGCTCGATATAAGGATTACTATCTCCAGGACCTCCTGGTCCACCGCCACCGCCAACATCTTCTCTTGTCACTGTAATAGCATTACCAGAAAGAGAGAACTCTCCAGAAGAAAGATCAGTTGCGGTTACATTTTTTCCAGATACATCCAAAGCTCCTGTATATGATAAACCATATACTTTGCATATCCCTACTGAAGCTCCTTCAAAATTATGAGACGCTGTTTCTGTAGTTAAGATATTACCAGATTCATCTGTTATAAGATAAATATAAGATTCTGTAGAAGAACTCGTATTGGCAAAGACAACAATATCATCGATACCATCTCCTGTAGTTGTAGTAACTGTTGTTGCTCCAGTATCTGTAGCTACGGTACCTCCATCAACTGTGGCACTTACCGCATTTCTTACTACTTCTATACTATTAGAAAGGTCGAATGTACCTGCCAGGCCTGATATGTTCTCATCTGCAGTAAGACCTGTGATTGGTCCATTATAACTCACATTATAAATAAAACAACTTCCTACTCCTGCTCCGTCAAAGTCTACTGCTTCTGGTGTAGGTGGTAATCCTAAAATTTTACCTTGATCATCAGTAACAATCCATTGGCTAGTCTCTCCAACATTACCTGTTAGTGTAACTCCTGACACATTATCAGCAATGCCATCTCCTACAGTAAATACAAATGGACCTCCTGCAATAACTCCTCCATCTACTGCCGTAGTTACAGGGTTTCTTACTACTTCTATACTATTAGATAGATCAAATACACCTGCTAAACCTGATATATTCTCATCTGCGGCCAGACCTGTAATTGTTCCATTATAGGTAACACTATAAATGAAACAACTTCCTGCTCCTGCTCCATCAAAGTCTACTGCTTCTGGTGTAGGTGGCAATCCTAATATTTTACCTTGATCATCAGTAACGATCCATTGGCTAGTTTCTCCAACATTACCTGTTAGTGTAACTCCTGATACATTATCAGCAACACCATCTCCTACGGTAAATACGAATGGACCTCCTGCAATAACTCCTCCATCAACCGATGGTGATGATCCACAATCAGGAGCTGTAGTAGCAGTACTAAAATATATAGTAAATCCTCCGGTTTTAGAAACCAAAACAAAATTACCATTATCCACAGTTGCCCAATAAGATCCATCCAGTCCGGTAAATCCGGAATCTGCAATTGTAACCCCCGGCTGAGCCGCATTAAAATTCTGTGTTACTTTTGGTAAGAAATCATTATAATAAGATGGATTGCCATCATTAGTATTCATAGAAAATTGATACAAACCATTATTAGCTAAATCCCAATTGATTGTGAAATCAGTAACATTATCTAAATTTGGTCCTCCATTACCTAAAACAAATATGTTTTGGAATGTAGCGTTTATTGTTGGTAAAGCATCTGCTACAGGTGTCTCAAAGGTACAATCTCCTCCAGTGGACTGTGTATTTCTAGTTACAGTAATTGAATTAGATAAATCAAAAGTTCCTTGCAAGTCACTTGCATTATTTCCTACGGCTGCTCCTTGTAAACCATCTTCATAGCTCAAGTGCCAAATTAAACAAATTCCTGCTCCTGCTCCATCAAAATCTACAGCCTCTGGCGTTGGTGGCAATCCTAAGATATTTCCTTGATCATCGGTAACAACCCATTGAGAATTAGCTCCTATGTTTCCTGTTAACGAAATTCCTGATACATTATCTGCAATACCATCTCCTACAGTAAATACGAATGGACCTCCTGCGATTACACCTCCATCAACAGCAGTTGGCGATGGTGGTGGACCATCACAACCAGGAGCTGTAGTAGTACTACTAAAATACATAGTAAATCCTCCGGTTTTAGAAACTAAGACAAAATTACTATTATCAACAGTTGCCCAATACGAACCATCTAATCCGGTAATTCCAGAATTAGTAATTGTGATCTCTGGCTGAGCTGTATTAAAATTCTGTGTTACTTTTGGTAAGAAATCATTATAATAAGATGGGTTACCATCACTAGTACTCATAGAAAATTGATACAAGCCATTATTCGCTAAGTCCCAATTGATTGTAAAATTGGTTACATTATCTAAGCTAGGTCCTCCATTTCCTAAAACAAATATATTTTCGAATGCAGAGTTTATCGTTGGTAAAGCATCTACTGTCGGGGTACCAAAAGCACAACTTACACTTCCATCTGTCACTGTAATTGTTTTGGTATCAGAATCAGTGGCTCCTGCAGCATTTGTAACAGTTAGCGTCACTGTTGCCTCTCCTATTGTTGTATACGTGGTAGCGGCAGTTGCGGTAGACGCTGTTTCTCCATTTCCAAAATCCCAGCTATATGTAAGAACTCCTCCTGTAGGATCTACGGATGCAGAAGCATCAAAAGTAACATCAAGTGGTGCTGCTCCAGAGTCAGTACTTACAGTAAAAGAAGCTATTGGACTGCCATCTGTAACCGTGATTGTGATTGTTTCGGTATCTTCTTTACTTCCGTCACTTACTGTTAACAGTGCATTATATTCTCCTATTGTATCATATTCGTGATCAATAGTTACTCCAGAACCTGTGGTTCCATCTCCAAAATCCCAAACATAGGTCAATGAATCTCCATTAGCATCAGAAGACGCAGAAGCATTAAAACTTACAGTTACCGGAGCTACTCCACTAGTAGGAGCTGCAGTAAAATCAGCAACAGGTGCTGTATTACCATCTGCTACAGTAATAGTTGTTGTAAATTCTGATGATGTATTAGTTCCATCACTTACAATAAGTGTTACCAGATAAGATCCTATATCGGTATAAGTTATCAGCGGATCAACTACAGATGATGTTTCTCCATTTCCAAAATCCCAACTATACGTGATCGCATCTCCATTAGGATCAGAAGATGCAGCGGCATCAAAAGAAACTTCTAGCGGAGCTGTTCCTGATTCTGGAGTTGCAGTAAAAGAAGCCGTTGGAATTTCTCCACCGGTAGGTTCTTTTCCTCCTGCTAAAATTCCGTTTACATAAACAGGAACATTTTCTGAAATTCCAAGCGTATTGCTTAGTCCTGAATATGAAAAGTCATTTGATGGATCCCAAGCTGATACCGGAGCATTAGCTGGTAGTGCTACTCGTAACTGGATTTCACTTCTATACTCTCCCTGTCCTCCCGGGAAAGGCATTTTATCCTGATCTACTTCTATTTCTGCATAATAAATATTCTGACTTGCATCCCAAGCGATTAGGTTTGACCCTACAGTAGTTCCAGCTCCGCGAGCAGTAAGACCATAGTCACTTGCTCCAAATCCGGCTGCAACTCCTTCAGAAATATCAACAAAATAACGTGCTGTCATTCTATCAGGGACTCTTGCCGGCCAAGCCGATCTGTTATTCAACCATATAGAAACCTCAGTAAAACGAGATTGATCATTATTAAGTTTTACCTCATTTATAAACTCTAAACCTGGTGTTTCAGGTTGTGGGAAGTTTGATAGCGGTGTCCCACCGAATTCCATAATCATTCTTGCAAGAACACCTTGATAGCAAGCATTATAATCTGTAGCTACTTCATTTGCCTGAAAATCATCTCTATCTTCTTCAAACGCATCATTTGCAGCAGATGGGCCTCCCATTAAGGCTCCCCATAGTGTATGTCTGGATTCTACAGGATTGGCTGAACTTCTTGTCCAACTTGCATGCTGTCCTCTATGGTGGGGTTTTGTTGGTGGATTCACACCAAATCCCGTAACTAAACTTCTGTTATTAGGATTATTTCCTAATGCATAGTTTACCTGACTTACGGCAAAATCATGATATTGTGTTTTCTTAGGTGTAGCCACATTATCACTGTAAATAAGTGCAGTTAGTGATGCATTCATTGCATGGCGAAGTGATCCCCATTGTGTTAAATGCGCCTGACCTCCGGGAGAATAACTAATTCCTCCACCATTTTGCCAGAAATCCAAATGCTTTTCTGCATCAGCTTTATAGGCATCTTTCCCTGTAATGATAGAAAGTAATACCATATTACCATATGATTTATCATCCCATACAAGACTCCATAAGAAATCTGGTTGTGTATATTCTGCTTCAGCTTTGTCCAAATAAGCCTGATCTCCTGTTGCTTTATATAACCATAAGGCTCCCCAGGTTAGCTCATCCTGAAAACCTTGTGATGAATATGTTCCATCTGCAGGAATCCCACCATCTGTATGGTACAATCCACGGTTCGCATCTCCAAACTCATATAACTCTTTGGCATGTCTCAAAAGCGTCGCACTATATGCAGGATCACTATCCTTAAAAATGATACTTGCAGAAGCTAATGCTGCTGCAGTCTCACAAGCTACTTCTGTTCCTGGTTTAGAGGGTGATAATTTATAAGATTTACGCTGACCATATTGCGGATGCACATCAACCATTTCTGGTGCCATCCAAAAGTTATGGTCTTGAGATTTGCTATCTGCTACTTGTGCATAAAACTCATTAGGAGTAGGATGACATTTTATAAAATAATCTGTAACCCACTTAATATTACGTTTGAATATTTCGGTTTGATTAGCCCGATCATATCCATCTTCATATTCTAGAAAGCCCCAATTGAGCGCTGTAACCGAAAATGCCATGGGGAAACCGAATTTAACATGATCTCCAGCATCATGCCACCCTCCTGTAAGGTCAAGGCCGACATCTTTACCATCATTTACTCCGGCATCTGAACGCCAGTTAATTCTATTCCAATCAGGTAAATTTCCGGATTGTTGTGTTTCATAAAATAGAAGGGACTTCTGCAAGGCCTCTCCATAATTAAATTGTGCCCAAGATGTGACACAGAATAAGTACAATAGCACCATTGCACTTTTCTTTATAAAGTTTTTCATTATAGGTATAGTTTTAAATTTGTGTTTTTACTTTAAAATCTTCTCAATTTCAAAAATTGAGCTTTGCTACAAAACTGTCAATCAACTCATAGTCATACCCCTATCTATCATTCATAAATAATTATAAAACAAAATTTGTAACATCCATTGTTTTTATCCTTATCTATAGCTCCAATATTGTTGATAAAAGTAGTTTTATGTAGCCTAAATCGTGATTCATAACTATTATAGGCTATCATTAAAATAGAATCCGATACAAAAAGTATAGAATTAGAATATTTAATCGGTTGTACAATCAAATAATTTAAGACTATATGATAACGCAACTCCTACTTTTAAGTAGTTAATAATTGTTATTGAAATAAAATTCTGAGGGTATACAACGAAAGATTCTGGTACAATCCAACTTACCTAAAAATAAGTTTTAGATTTTTTTTCAGTACTAAATATTCTAAATTGATTCTCAAAAAATGATGTAAGCTATCATGTTTCACATCTATTATGCTATTCAATCATGACTAAATAGTTGTTCTGATAGTTTTGCCTTAGAAAAAAAGCTTTTTTTCTAAGGCTCAATTCATAATTAAGTTGCGTAGTACAATTAGCAGTAGGTTGTAAGTACTTCATTAGTGTAGTACAAGTTCTCATAAAATTCTTCATCGTCAGTATAGTTTTGAATTTGTGAATAATCAAAAACCATATCACACATAAAATTGGGTAAGTGCCTGATATGACATTAGTTGATGTTTACATTTACGTTTTATCGATATTCTCTTCTGCACAAACTCGGTTTCCTTTTTTGCTTTGTAATAGAATAATATCGCTCAACAGTTTAGTAAAGTTATGATATGTGCTTAGTAAACGGAGATACAAGAGCACTTAAATAACTCTTAACAAACATCAATTAATATATACTAACATTTAAAAAAGCTACTTGTAACATCCTTATTTTCCGCACTTCTTAAGAAATAAAACTCTCATATTCTTTACTAAATAAAAAAAGGTAAATATTCTTATGTTAAGATGATGATAAGAAAAAAAAGAAAGGAATTGAGGATGAATTTATATTTTTTACAAAAAAACAGAACTTTTTATACGGTAAAACCATATATAAATTTATCATAAACTCAAATTTACATTTAAAATATTACCAAAATTTTCTTAAAACTGTTAAATAATTAAACAAGAAACAACTTACATTAAATCATGATTACATCTACAATATCAGATAAAATACTTGTCAAGTATATATTAAAAAAGAATATTTATTGAATTTATGATATTATTTTTTCTATATCTTTTCGTTAAAAAGATGGCGAATATTTATTAATATCATTTCTAACTTGAACTTGGCATCGCTATAATTACAGGTTTTAAAAAAAATATAACTCCTAATATTCATGTTTAATATTCACCATATAGAGCAATAATTTAATCAATAGTCGCATTATGTATGGTCGAATATTTACATTGTAGCAACGCGGACATCTATAATATGAGTTCTCAGATAATATTACCCACTAAAACTATTCCTTTTTGATTTAGCCGATAATACTATCATTTTGAGAATTGGATTATAAACAATTGAAATTCCTAATTCTTTGGCTATTCTGATAACATTTTTCTGTGTATGTCAGTTTAAACAATGAATGAAATTTTTATTGGATCTCCAATAATTGACGGTTTTCAATCTTCTATGTTAATAATCTAAAAATCAGGTTATAAGGCAGGAAATGGTTTTTAAGAACACCTAATTACAATTCCTTTTTTGCTTCGATTAGCTTGATAAAATACTTTATAACACCTGGTTATAAAAGATTCAAATAATACGATTTATAACTAAAAATTTCGCATATTCATCGTTTCTTTTTCCTTTCTACTTCGTTTAAAAAATAAACCGTAGCTATAGCTATGCTTGATTTTTTTGCCTTGCATAAAGAAAAAATAATTCAATGAATTTATACGAATTTTTTAATCACAAATCGTATAAAAAGCAACTATTTTTGTTTGTACTAAAAAGAAAACTAAGGCATCGTTACAGCATCTTTCTATTTTAAGATATAAACGAAAAGAGTAATTTATAGTAGTGATTTTTTACCAGAAATAATAATCCCATTGGATTTTCAATTGGGCTTTCAATATCGCTAATTGAACTATTCTTTAACTTCTTGGGAATAGCAAAAACGAATACTTTGATTCACGGCAGAATCTTCTATTCATCGTTTTTCAAAACGGACATAAGAAAAATTTAACGTTTATTATCAACTATTTATCTTATTAAAGAGTATTCTAATCAAACATTTGATTGTACATCAACACAAAAGTCTACTTTACCCCATATTTATCAAAGAGATATACTAAACTAGTCATCGTAGCTGCTCCCAATTCTAATTCTCTTTTATTAATGGCATCAAATATATCATTTTTGGCATGATGATAATCAAAATATCGCTGTGAGTCTGGACGCAATCCTGCTAAAACCATCCCTTCTTTTTTTAGAGGACCAATATCTGCTCCACTTCCCCCTTTTACAAAATAGTGTATGAGATACGGTTCGAAAAGAGGTTTCCAACTATGAACTTGTGAAATATTCTGATCACTACAATCAAAAGAAAAACCTCTGGGCGTAAAACCGCCAGCATCACTCTCTAATGCAAAAACATGATTTTCTCCTTTATTCTGAGCAGCTTTTGCATATTTCTTTCCTCCTCTTAATCCATTTTCTTCATTCATAAACAGAACTACACGAATTGATCTTTTGGGCTTATATCCAGTCTCCTTGAACAATCTAAGTACTTCCATAGATTGTACTACACCTGCCCCATCATCATGAGACCCATCCCCCAGATCCCAAGAGTCCAAATGCCCTCCAACGACCATGTATTCCTTAGGAAACTCAGTCCCTGTAATTTCTCCGATCACATTAAAAGACTCCACATCTTTCCAACTACGGCAATTCATATTCATTAAAAATTTAATCTTGGGGTTTAGCTTAAGCATTGAACTTAATAAGTTTGCTCCATTAGTACTTATAGCTGCCGCCGGTATTTTTTCAATATTTGTCAAATTGCCATAACTCATAGCCCCCGTATGCGGAAAATCATCGAGTCGCAGATTCATAGAACGCACTAATACACCGACAGCTCCAAATTTTGCAGCTTCGGCAGCTCCAGAATATCTCTGATCCACACATCCTCCATATGCTTCAAAAGTGTTGATTAAATCTGCTTGCATCGGTCGATTAAAAAACACTATTTTTCCTTCTACTCCCGAAGTTCCTAATTCACGAAGATCTTCAAAATTCTGAACCTCTATTATCGAAGCCTTTATACCTCCAATAGGAGTAGGAACCGATCCACCAAGTGCGCAAATAGGTACATTCGTAGATTTTCCCGGTTCTGTTTCTATATATGCGAACTCTGTAACACCTCGTGTCCATTTAGGAACCATTACTGATTGCAACCATACTTTGTCTAGCCCTATCGCTTTGAGTTCTTTTTCTGTCCACTCTACTGCTTTTTGAGCATTTAAAGAACCGGACAACCTTGCTCCAATCTGATTTGATAAGTGATCTAACCAAGCATAACTCTTACCTTCTAATAATGAAGTATTGTAAAATTTCTTGATTGCTATAGAGTCTTCTTTTACTATATCTACTTGAGCAAAGCTATTAAAAGATATAAGTATTAAAATAGTGAGGGATAGATTTTTCACAGAAAAATTTTTAGTAATAGTTCTTAAATTATGTTATTATTCATTTTCTAACTGTCGTTTGTACATCTCCAGGTTCGATTGCGTTTCTTTGTCCAACTCTGGCTCTCTAATATCATCAAAGGCTTTTAAGGTGTCATACAGTGTTTTTGCTACAATATACCTGGCAGTCGGTTTATCATCAGCCGGAATAACATACCAGGGAGCATGTGACAAGGATGTTTTATTAATTGCATCTTCATAGTAGAGTTGATACTTATCCCAAAGTTTTCGCTCTTTGAGATCTCCTTTAGAGAATTTCCAATTTTTTTCTCTTTTTTCTAATCTTCTGAGGAGTCGATTTTTTTGTTCTTCTTTAGAGATATGTAGATAAAATTTATAAATCAAAGTTCCATTTTCTGCAATATGTTTTTCAAAATTTCTTATTTGTTCAAAACGTTTTTCCCAAAATACATCATCAATATCTTCTACCGAATTAATATCAGGAAGGTTTTCGCCCATAATATATTCAGGATGCACTCTTGTAACCAAAACATTCTCATAATGTGTTCTATTAAAGACTGAAAACCTACCGCGTTGAGGCAAGGCGATATAATGTCTCCATAAATAGTCGTGACTTTTCTCCAACTCTGTAGGCACCTTAAAACTATGAACAACAATTCCTCGCGTATTAAAATCTTTAAAAACCTCCCGAATCAAACTGTCCTTTCCAGCTGTATCCATACCCTGAAGGCAAATCAATATTGCGTATTTATCATGAGCATAAATCGTATCCTGAAACTTCCCGAGTTTCTCTCTAACTTCTTCGAGTTCTTTCTCAATTTTCTTTTCGCTAGCTCCCAAGTCATAAGTAGTTGCTATTTTTGACAACGCTATAGATTGAGAAACTTTAAAATCTTCATGATTTATGTTATTCATAGTGCTCGATATATCTTGATCTTGGAAAGATACTAAAGTTTTGGATTGAAGAAAAAATAAAAGTGTTAAGGAAGTTTAAATCCCTAAAGAATAGGTAAGACCAAAGGCAAAGGTATCATAACGCTTCCCAAAACTTTTTAAGTTTAACTCTGCAAATATATGTATGGGAGTAGTAATATTATAGATCCCTCTAAATTTCAGTGCTGCACCGTGATTAATATCTCCTGTAGAAAAAAACAAATTAGAAGTATCTTCTGCTCTAGCCAAAACCCGATAATCATTACCTACATAACCTATACCTCCTGTAATACTTAACGTCTCCCAATGAATTAACCTTATATTATACGAAAATGCAAGTTCATTATATACTTCTGTATTCTCGAATTCTTTTATAAAATATCGATTGTATTCTCCTATATATGTTGTCTTTTGTGTTGGTGATGTGTATTGAAATCTAATATCAAAACCAACTTCTTCCTGAAGACCAACACTAATAACTGCTCCTACGCCAAAATCTACGCTTCCGCTCTCGTATTGCTGAGAAAACATAGCGTATGCTGAAAATAAAGCAATGAGAAGGAACATTTTTTTCACGTCGAATAATTTGTTTTTACGAGTATGCAAAATTAAGAATTATTCTGCATCAAAATCATAACTAAATCCAATAAGAAATGTATCATATCGTCTCCCTAAGCTTTTTATATTGAGTTCTGCAAAAATATGAACCGGTATTGACACTTGATGTAACGCTCTTAATTTAATCTGCGATCCATGGTTAAAATTTCCTGTTCTAAAAGCAAGAAAAGCCTCTTCTTCTATAGTTTCGAATATTGAGGAATCATTTCCTATATAACCAATACCCGCCGTAATTGTCGTAGGATACCAGTTAAAAAGAATTAGATTAACACTTAATCCCAACTCGTTATAGCCTTCTATATCTTCTTCTCTCCCGACAGAGAAAGATCTATTATATTCTCCCAGAAACGTTGTATAACAATTCTTAGCATATTCGAGTCTTACTCCTGCTCCTATCTCATTTACAAAACCAAAACTCTTTGTAGCCACAAGACCATAATTAATAGCTCCCGGTTCATATTGTGATGATGCGGTAAATGAAATGCAATACCAAAGTATAAAAAATAGAATTCGATTCATTTTGGGGTAAAAATACATTGTCTGTAAGTCGCAAGATAAGAATTCTACTTACTTGGCTGCAAAAAGTTTAACATCCTCCTCGCTTACTTCTTTGCCTCCAAGAATAATTAACCTCTCTACAACATTACGCAATTCTCTTATATTTCCTGTCCAATCATATTGCTGTAACTGCTTTATTGCTTTTTCTGAAAATGTCTTTGTTGGAGATCCTTGTTCGCTTGTTATCTTTTTTGTAAAATAATCTACTAATAATGGGATGTCCTCTCTCCTGTCATTCAGGGCAGGAACTTTGATCAAAATAACAGCGAGTCTGTGATATAGATCTTCTCTGAATTTATTGTCAGCTATTTCTTTTTTAAGGTCTTTATTAGTTGCCGCAATTACACGAACATCCACTTTAATATCTTTATCATTACCTACACGTTGTATCTTATTTTCCTGCAAAGCTCTTAATACTTTGGCCTGAGCCGAAAGACTCATATCTCCTATTTCATCCAGAAATATAGTTCCTCCATTAGCTGCTTCAAACTTACCCGCACGGTCTTTATTAGCTGAGGTAAAGGCTCCTTTTACATGACCAAAAAGTTCACTTTCTATTAATTCTCCAGGGATTGCAGCACAGTTTACTTCAATCATTGGTCCCTTTGAGCGTTCACTTTTTTGATGAATCCAGTGCGCTACTAATTCCTTACCTGTTCCATTAGGGCCTGTAATAAATACGCGAGCATCTGTTGCTGCTACTTTTTCTATCATTTCTTTTATATCAGAAATTGCAGGAGATTCACCGATCATTTCATAGTTTTTGGACACTTTCTTTTTAAGCATCTTATTCTCTACTACCAATTCTTTTCGATCCAGTGCATTACGAACTGTGTTCAATAACCGATTCAGGTCTGGGGGTTTAGAAATATAATCAAAGGCTCCTAATCGCATTGTATTTACTGCCGTATCTAAATCTCCATGACCAGAAATCATAATCATAGGAATCTCCGGTTTGATTTTCTTAACAGCTTCTAATACCTCTACTCCATCCATTTTAGGCATTTTGATATCACATAATACCAAATCATAATCATCTGCTTTGATTTTTTCGATACCTACTAATCCATCTTCTGCCTCAGATACTTCATACTTATCATTTTCTTCTGATAGTATTTTTATAAGAACTCTCCTGATTGCAGCCTCGTCTTCTATAACCAATATTTTTGCCATTATAACTTTAGTTTAATTCCACTTCTAAAATAAAATGTATTTCTATCATTAATTGTTAATACGTTTTCCTGATTACCATCGCGTAAACGAATCTCATTACTCAATGTATATCCTGCATACCCAAACCACAATAAGTGTTGCGTAAAATAGTACTCATATCCCAGTGCACTATTAATGATTAGCATAGAGGCATTCTCTGCCACTTTTGTCTCTCCATTAGTATCTACAAACACTCTGTTATCCTGAATATTACCATAAAATCGATCCAATCCCACAAATGCTTGTAGTGTATTTTTTTCGCTAAAAAAATATTTAATACTTGTTTTGGGCGTCCCAACGGCATAAGACCAACTGGGATGAAACCTCTTTGAATAATTAATAATTGGCAGGGGAAAATTAAGGCTTGCGGGAGTAGTATATCTTAGTCCCACAATAAGTCGTGCCATTTTGGGAGCATTTTTATCCCCATAACTTTTTACAAAAAATACAGAACCAGTATACCTGAAATCATCACTTTCTATTCCGCTTCCTTCTAAATTTGATGATAATCGCGTCCCCAATTTTGCACCAAACCTCCAATTATTTTGCATTTTAAAAGTGTACCCCAACTCAAAACCAAAAGTCTGAAAATCTCCTACATCTTTTTTGTCAAAAATTGTTTCATCTTCTATATTCAGATTATTAAAACGATATTCAAAAGATAGCACCAAATAAGTCCCTTTATCATCCATTTTGATAGGGTAATTTCCAGAAAATCTAAAACGGTTGTATAAATTATCACTTTTTGATTGCGGAAGATATGTATATTCTATCCTTGCCAAATTAGTATCCTGACATCTAATTGTATTAGAAATACAGCTATACAAGACACAAATAACTATCAGACTTTTATAATTCATATCTCACATCTTGGGGCATACTAATTTACTCTTTTTGCTTAACAATTGTAATTTCTCTCTGTGGAAATGGAATACTAATGTTATGCTCCTTGAACAAACGATCAATCTCAAACCTTATTTCGCTCTTAGGAATAGATGCTTGAAAACTATCATTCATAGTAAATATCAATTTAAAATGCAATGCACTATCTCCAAAATCTGTAAACAATACAAGAGGCTCAGGAGTTTTCATGACTTTGTTATTAGCTAATGCCACCTCCATCAACAACTCCTTAACCAATTTGGTATCACTACCATATGCTACACCTATCTGTATAGATTCTCTGGTAACAGATCCATTTTGTGTCCAGTTATATAAAGTGGATGTCAAATATTTATGATTCGGAATAATCAATACTTTATTGTCAATGGTCACCGCTCTGGTAGTCCTTAATTTAATCTCTTCTATTCTACCTATTTTACCCTCAAGTTCTATAATATCACCTACGTGTACGGTCTGATCTATGAAGATAAAAATTCCTGAAATTATATCCTGGATCAGTGTTTGCAAAGCCAAACCTACTCCTACTAATAAAGCCGCAGACGCTGCAAAAATTGCTGTAATATTAAATCCTATGCTATCCAAAGTAATTAATACAACAATAATGTGGATAAAATATTTAGAAAATGAAAATATGGATGCAAACTTTAATTTATCTTCATTTCTAAGCTTTCTGTTTACTATTTTTTTTATCGTTTTAAGAAAAAAAGATGTAAAGAATAAAATAAAAACTACAAATATCAGGAGTCCAACTGTAAGAACTATTGGATGTTCATCTGACCCAAAATGAAAAATTTCATACTCCAAAAAATGTTTGATTGTACCCCAAACATTTTCTTGAATCACCTCTTTTACCTGTTCTGTAATCTCTTCCTGAGTCATGTTAATATTTAAGCCACTTAAACAATTCTTTATAGCTTGGTTTTTTACCGTACATCAATATACCAATTCTATATATCTTACCAGCGAGCCATACCATAAATATAATATTTATTACAAGTAGGATGATTGAAATGGAAATCTGCCACCATGGCACTCCAAACGGTATTCTCATTAGCATCACTATAGGAGAAGTAAGAGGTATCATAGAAAACACTGTAGAAACCGTTCCATGTGGATTTTCTATCACTGCAAAAAAGCCTACATATACACCTAACATTAATATTAATATTATAGGCATCATGAATTGTTGAGAATCTGTTTCGCTATCTACGGCAGCTCCTATCGCTGCATAAATAGAACTATACAAGAAGTATCCTCCTATAAAATATATAAAAAACGAAAATACAATCATTAGCAAAGGTAGTTTACTAATATCTTGCAATATCAACTGGATCTCTTGTTGATTCCCTTCTTGTAATACCATAGAAGTATCAACTCCAACTGGCTGAGGAGAAATTCCAAAAACACTATTCGTAATCACCAGAAGCACACCTCCTAGAAATAACCATATGAAAAACTGAAGAATTCCGGCAAAAGAAGTTCCCAATATTTTCCCCATCATCAATTGCATAGGTTTTACTGAAGAAATTATAATCTCAATAATGCGGTTTGTTTTTTCTTCTATAACTGATCGCATAACCATATTTCCATAGATAATAATAAACATCATCAGAAAATATCCCATCGCGGCTCCAAAACCCATTTTTATATAATTAGACATTTTGGATGTCTTTTCGCCAGAGAAATTCTCTATCTGTATATTCACCTGTGCTCTGGAATCTTCAATTGTAGAGAGATCCAATCCTTTTGTCTTATAATTTTGTTTTGTTAACTTATTACTTATTATTCTTTCAATACCATTAAGTATCGGGAGACTAGGAGACTCATCTGCATAAAACTGAATGGATGCCGCCAGATCTCTATTAGATTGTTTTTTGGGTATATATAATAGCCCATATAGTTTTTTGGACACAACAGAATCTTTTGCTTCTTCCAGATTAAAACTACTATAATCAATATAATCTATCTCTGAGGTATCATAAAGATCAGAAATAAAAAGTCCAGTCTCATCATAAAAGGCTATTTGTTTAATGTCATCATTACTCATAGTAGCCAACCAGCCAACTAATCCCATCATACCAATCCCAATTAAGGGGCTCAAAAAGGTCATTATAACGAAGGTTTTGTTACGAATACGGGCAATAAACTCTCTCTTAATAATTAATTGTAAATTACTCATTATCGTTAATAGTTTTAATGAATATTTCGTTTACACTAGGTATCACCTCATTGAAACGCAAAACCTGTCCTTTCCCTGTTAAATACATTAATAAATCATTTGTAGAAGCATGCTTATCTAACGATATTTTCAATTTTAATTGATCATCAATCGTTTTGAAATTTGCTGGTTCGACCATAAATCTATCCTTTAAATCATCCAACAACAACCTATGGTCATCTGACAATATTCCAACTTCAAATGTATTTGATTTATGTTCTCTTTTTATATCAGAAACTTTTCCTTCCAATATTTTATTAGATTTATTGATCAAAGCTATATGATCGCATAATTCTTCTACACTTTCCATGCGATGTGTAGAAAAAATGACAGTAGCTCCTTCGTCTCTTAATTGAAGAATCTCATCCTTGATAATAGTAGCATTTATTGGATCGAATCCACTAAACGGTTCATCAAAAATTAAAAGTTTCGGTCTATGAAGTACGGTTACTATAAACTGTACTTTCTGAGCCATCCCTTTAGAAAGTTCCTGTATTTTTTTATCCCACCAGTGAGAAATATCAAATTTATCAAACCAATATTTTAATCGTTCTTTAGCTTCTTGTTTAGTCAATCCCTTTAATTGAGCCAAATATAGAGCCTGTTCACCAACTTTCATCGATTTATATAAACCTCTTTCTTCTGGCAGATAACCTATATCTTTAATGTGGTGCGGTTGCAAAGGTGCTCCGTCTAAAAAAACAGTGCCTGTATCTGGTAATGTTATTTGATTGATGATCCTGATTAATGTAGTTTTACCAGCACCATTCGGCCCTAATAATCCAAAAATACTTCCGTCAGGAACTTCTATCGAAACATTATTGAGAGCTATAAAACTTCCAAAATGCTTTGTTGCATTCTCCACCCTTAAAAGATTAGTCATATAAAAAAAACAGGTTAATTGAAAAATTTAAAATTTATTGCTAATTAAGTTAAAAATTTTAATAAAACGACAACTCTTAATCTCTTTTATTTGAGAAGCATTAGATCAGGTGTATTGCTTCAAAAACACTTTATAGAAGACCATATCCTTGAAATTCTTTTAAAAAACAAAACCCACCCTAAATACAAGTATTAAGGATGGGAAAAAAATTGCTATGAAAAAGAAAAATTATCACTAAATGCGCTAGTGATGTTTCAAATATACGAATTTTTCTTAATCATAAGTTAATTACTTTACATGATTCGTAATAGTAAAAAAGATATCTTGTATTTTTTAAGAAAACATATCCTTCACTTTTTCGAAGAACGATTTATCTCTACTATCAGGACTAGGCTTAAAATGATCATCCTTAGCCATTTTCTCAAAAAACTCTCTTTGTTCCCTGTTTAGGGTCTTTGGTGTCCATACATTCACGTGAACTAAAAGATCTCCTTTGCCATATCCATTAATACTTGGAATTCCTTTTCCTCTTAGTCTAAGAATTTTTCCGCTCTGTACTCCTTCTTCTATTTTTATACGAACTTTTCCTGATACTGTATCAATCTCTCTGGATGCTCCCAGTGCTGCTTCAGAAAAACTAATATATAAATCGTAGTGTAAATTATCTCCTTCTCTTTGTAAATCTGGATGATCTAATTCTTCTATTGCAACAAGAAGATCACCAGGTACACTATTCCCCGGAGCTTCGTTTCCTTTTCCGGTAACCTTAAGCTGCATTCCATCTTCTACACCTGCAGGTATTTTTATACTTACCGTTTCTTCTGATACTTCCAGCCCTTGTGCATCAGCACCTGCAGGTTTCTTATCAATACTTTGTCCTGCTCCTCCACAAGTAGAGCAGGTAGTAGCTGTTTGCATTCTGCCCAGGATTGTATTGGTGATTCTGGTCATTTGACCACTACCATTACAAGTACTACATGTCTTATATGTTGTTCCTGCTGCCTGGATTTTACGCTTTACTTTGATTTTCTTTTCTACTCCGTTAGCAATTTCTTCCAGTGTAAGTTTCACACGAATACGCAGATTACTGCCTTTTGCACGACGTTGTCTTGTGCCACCGCCGCCAAAACCACCGAAACCACTACCGCCAAAGATATCTCCAAACTGACTGAATATGTCATCCATATTCATGCCACCGCCGCTAAAACCACCACCGAAACCTCCGGCACCTTCGAATGCCTGATGTCCATATTGATCATAACGCGCTTTCTTATCAGGATCACTTAATACCTCATAAGCTTCTGCAGCTTTCTTAAACTTCTCTTCTGCTGAAGCATCTCCAGGGTTTTTATCAGGATGATACTCTATCGCTTTTTTACGGTATGCTTTTTTAATTTCAGATTCTGTAGCTCCTTTGCTAATACCTAAAATATCATAAAAATCTTCTTTCATCTTTTTATTTTAATGCCTTTACAGGTCAGATGGAATTGTCATTATATCCCTTAAGCTATTATTCTCTTAATTGTTATGACACGTTTTTCGTTTTTTTATTGCCCGGTTACTACTTTAGGGAAACGAATTATTTTATCTCCTAATTTGTATCCTTTTTCTATGACATCTACAATTTTACCTTTTAGATCATCACTTGGTGCAGGGATCTGAGTTATTGCTTCATGATTATCGGCATTAAATACCTCTCCGGCTTCAACTACGACCTCAGATAATCCTTTATTTTTTAAAGTTTCCTTTAATTTATTATGGATTAACTCTATGCCTTTGATCAGCTCTTTGTCTTCTGATTTATTAATCTCTTTTTTTGCACGATCAAAATCATCAAGTACGGGCAACATAGACTGCACTATATCCTGACCAGCAGTTTTAAACAATTCTATTCGTTCCTTAGAAGTACGTTTTTTATAATTTTCAAATTCAGCAAAAAGCCTTAAAAACTTATCTTTTTCTTTTTCAAGATCTTCTCTAAGTTGTGTTTCTATATCAACCTCTTCTGTTGTTTCACTTTCTTCTATAGGAGCGTCAAGTACCTCTTCTACCTGATCCTTTACATCTTCGTTGTTTTTATTTTTCTTGCTCATGTAACAAGTATCTTTTTTAAGTTTATTTTTTGGAGATGCAAAAGTACTGCCATTTTTGAATTAATGTCATAATGTCACTGGAATATTTTAGGATATAATTAAGAGTATTCATTTTCTAAAAAAATAATTTCGATTTTTAAACATATAAAACAAATGATATTATGAAAATTAAATCAATCAACCTATTAGCTATTATCTTACTTTTTACAATTTTTCAGTCCTGCAAAGGAGAGAAAAAGAATGAAACCGAAGCTTCTGATGCTAAGCAAATTACAGAAGCACCCGCAGTTGCTGTATCTTATATTGTAGACAGTGCATCAAGCATTGTAGAATGGACAGGTAAAAAACCAGTTGGAAAGCATAATGGCACTGTAAATATTTCTAAAGGAAAAATACAAACACAGGATGGAAAAATTCAGAGTGGTTCTTTCATAATCGATATGACATCTATTACGGTAACAGATCTTGAAGGCGATGAAAAAGCAAGTCTTGAAGGTCATCTCAAAGGTGCTACCGATGAGAGCCAGGATCATTTTTTTAATGTATCAAAATTCCCTAGTGCTTCTTTTGATCTAACAGGTATTTCTGAAAAAGAGGGAAAAACATTTATAGAAGGTAATCTAACCATAAAAGGAATTAAGAAAAACATATCTTTTCCGGCCATAACTACTACAGAGGGCGATACAATGAGTCTTACTACAGAAGTTTTTACTGTCAATCGTACTGAATGGGGAGTAAATTATGCTTCAAAATCAGTCTTTACTGATATTGGGGATAAATTTATTAATGATGATATCGAATTAAAAATAAGTTTAAAAGCTAAAAAAGCTTAATAACCAGAAACTTAAATACTAATTAGTATCTCAACTATATATTACATCGTATATCCCTGTCAGAGGCGTAAAAACTTTGATAGGGTTTATAGTTGATCCTAACGTTTCTATTCCCGAAAAAATAGTTGAAATTCACATACATTTCGTTTTAAAAAATCAAGTATAATAGTCTTTTAATACGAAACAAAATCTTCAAATATAAAAAAAGGTATGACTGAATTATTCTATAAGACTATCTACTGCAGTAGTCACATTATCATAGTTAAAATAAAAACCTGCTTCCCGAGTCTTGTTACTACACACCCTTTGACTGGAAAATAATAACATATGCATTTCGCCTAAAATAAGACGCATTACAAATTTTGGAACATTAGGTAATACTATTTTTTTACCTACTTTAGTCGCAATAATATGAGTAAGCTTTTTATTAGAAACAGGATTAGGAGCTACCGCATTAAAAACACCTTTTAACTCTTCCTCTACAACAAACATAAATAAAAGGGCAAGGTCTTCCAGATGTATCCAACTCTGCCACTGTTTTCCATTACCAAAAACAGCTCCCAAACCTTGTTTAACAGGTTTTGAAATTTTAGGAAATGCTCCTCCAGACGATGCGAGAACTAATCCTATTCTTAGCAAACTCACCTCTATTTGATGGTTTTTAAATTCCATAACTGCGGCTTCCCACTGCTTCACTACTTCTCCCAGAAAATCAGTGCTTTTTTCTTCTGCATCTTCCATATAATACTTCTGAAAAGAATCTGGATAAATCCCGACAGCACTTGCTGATACAATGTGTCTTACTGTGTGTTGTATCGTTTTTAATGATTCTAAAATGAGTGCCGTAGTCAATACTCTACTATCAATAATTTCTTTTTTATATTTCTTTGTCCACCGTTTGGCAATAGACGCTCCTGCAAGATGTATAATTACCTCTACTTCTTCAAAACAATCCAAATCAATTTCTCCAGAACCAGGGTTCCAAAAAAAACCTTTGTAATTTTCTTCTATCTTAATTTTGTCTCTATTCGTTGTAAGATAATTTACATTAATATTAGACTGGTGACACACTCTTGTAATTTCCTGTCCTACAAGACCCGTAGCTCCAGTAATTAAAACCCTCATAAATGAATTATTTATTGCAAAGTAATACCAGCTATCAATATAACCTATGCCTTTATTATAGGTTTAACAATCTTTTCTGACTTGCGTTATTAAACAACATAAAACCTTTGTAATTGTATTTTTATATATTTTTTGTAGCTCTTAACATTTCCCGTTTTCCTGGAGGCCCAGGAAGTCGTTCCACCACAAAACCAACTTCTTGCATGGCTCTTCTCACACTTCCTTTTGCCGCATATGTAACCAAAACTCCTCCGTTTTCAAGCGCCTCATACATTTTCTTAAATATAGTGACTCCCCATAATTCTGGTTGAACTCTAGCACCAAACGCATCAAAATAAATTAAATTAAAGCAATTCTTGTCCTCTATATCCTCAAAAAACTGTTTCTTTTTTGTTAACGAAAACAGAGAAGAGATAATATTCATTGTTTCCCAGGAAGATCCATGCATCAGATCAAATAATTCTTGATGTTTCTGCTCTCCCAATACCTCAATGTAGTTAAGTTTTTTTATTTCCTCGGTTTGCACAGGATATGCCTCCACCCCAACATAATTAACCTTTTGATTTACCCTCTGAGCTTCTAAACAGCTAATAAAAGCATTTAATCCAGTGCCAAAACCAATCTCAAGAATAGCGAGATCTAAATTTTTTTTTGAGTCTAAAATATAGTCAAAACCATGCTTAATAAAGACATGTTTGGCTTCGTTAATAGCTCCGTGTTTAGAGTGGTAGTGTTCATCTAAATCAGGAAAATGGATTGTTGTAGAACCATCTGATGTTGTAATTATCTCTCGTTTTAATCCTTCTTGCATTATCTATTCTTTGATTAATACTCCATCTGCCATAAAAGAATACGTTTTTTTCGGAGAAGTAATTGCTGCAATTTCGGTTTCTGATTTACCGGCATCACTTGCCAAATGCCTTAATTCTTCTATAGAAGTTTCTGACACATATGCTTTTCCCTGAACAATAACCGTATCGTTTTCGATATCTTTGGGTACAAAAAAAGCATAATCTTTAAACTTTATTGTAGTTTCCTTTTCATTACCCAAAGCAACCTTCATCCAGCACCCTTTTGCTTTACATACATTATTAACAGTACTGGAAAAAGCAATATCAATCGTATCTCCTTCACCCAAATCCTGATATTGTTCTATTATTGCTTCCTTATAAAGGATCTTGTCAGACGAAACGGTACCGCCAAAATTAGTGTACTCTTTAGCTGAGATATCCTTTACAGAAAAAAAAGATTTTTCCTTATCGGTAGTTTTACAACTTATAATACTTATCAATCCTGCAAAAAAAAGTATATTTTTCTTCATAATACATTATAATTAATGATGTAGAACAAAATTAAACATTTTTAAAATTCTTAATTTATAAGAAAAGGGTATTTTTGTTTAAACATCGACATAGAATTAACGCTTGTAAGAATATAATTAGTTTTCAGACTTAATAAATTGTACATATAGTTAATACTATAAATTTTCATAAACTTTTAAATGAGTAACGGATGAGAAATGCAGTTCCACGGACTATTGAAATCACTAAAGTAAGTACATCCAAAATTGGAGAGGTAGATTTTAAAAATTTAAACTTTGGTAAAATTTTTACAGATCATATGTTTGTCTGTGATTATGTCAATGGTGAGTGGCAAACTCCAAAAATAGTCCCTTATGGTCCATTAACATTAGATCCTTCTGCGAGAGTTTTTCATTATGGACAAGCCGTTTTTGAAGGTATGAAAGCATACAAAGATGATCAGGGAAACACTTTTTTGTTCAGACCTGACGAAAACTTTAGGCGTATTAATAAATCTGCAGAAAGATTAGCAATGCCTGAGTTCCCGGAATCTTACTTTTTTGAAGGGTTACATACACTATTAAAATTAGATGACGAATGGACAAAATCTGGTTTTGGTAATTCGCTGTACATAAGACCATTTGTAATCGCCACCCAACCTAGTGTTTCTGCCTCAGAGGCCGATGAGTATCGATTTATGATTATATGCTCTCCAGCACAGTCATATTATAGTGGAGATGTAAATGTATTAGTTGCAGAAAAGTTTAGCCGTTCTGCCAGCGGAGGATTTGGATATGCAAAAGCTGCTGGTAATTATGCCGGACAATTTTACCCTACAAAACTTGCTAAAGAAAAGGGATATCAACAAATTATATGGACAGATGCTGAAACTCACGAATATATGGAGGAAGCTGGAACTATGAATGTTTTCTTCAGAGTAAATGACACCCTTCTTACTGCTCCTACCAGTGATAGAATACTTGACGGAATTACTCGAAAAAGCCTGATTGCTCTTGCAGAAAAACAAGGCATCAATGTAGATGTAAGACCCGTAAAAGTTGATGAAATAGTTGAGGCTGCAAAAAATGGTAGTCTAAAAGAAATATTTGGTGCAGGAACTGCTGCCGTAGTAAGCCCTATCAAATCCTTTGGGTATAAAGGCAAGAACTACGAAATAGAAAAACAAGAAAACTCTTATGCATCCCATTTTAAGAATGCTCTAATGAATATTCAATATAATAAAGCTGAAGATCCTTTTGGATGGAGAGTAAAAGTATAATTAATAGCGTGATCTAAGGAAATTAATTCGGATTTGATGCGGAAATCGTATCAATCCAGAAGAAATTTGATAAAAGAAAATAGTATCGAAAACATTGGTTTTTTGACTAAAAAAACTGAATCTCGATACTATTTTTTTACATTTTATTTCCAAAAGTTACTTAATTTTACGGTGTTTGTGCAACCAAATGCTGATGCCTTTTATTCTTTTGAATTTATTTAGAATAAAATATCTTTCTCACCTTAGTTTCAATATCAACGAAAAAGGATAAACTGCCTCGGGGCATTTAAATCTCGATTATCGAGTAAATTTTAATTGGTAATTTTTAATCAGAAATGATAGTATATCTTTACCGATCTAAAATCTCTTTGATATTAGGTTTAAAATAGTTTGGCCCCTTCAACACCTTACCGTCTTCGCGATAAATTGGTTTTCCATCAGCTCCCAGTTTGCTCATATTACTGCGCTGGATCTCATTAAATACTTCTTCTATTTTATGCTGCATTCCATGTTCTATAATGGTACCACATAAAATGTATAACATATCTCCCAGTGCATCTGCTACTTCTACCGCATCATTATTCTGAGCTGCTTCAAGATATTCTTCGTTTTCTTCTTTCATTAAATTAAAGCGAAGTATGTTTTTAGCTTCTCCCAAATCCGCTACAGGTTCATTTTTATACCCAATCTCAAAGGCAGTATGAAACTCCTGTACGGCTGCAATTTTATCTTTCATCTAACTATTATTTATTTAATACCAGTTCTTATCTTTGTCGTAAAAATAGTAAAATATGTTTAGTACAGGTCAGTTAATATTTGCTGCTGCTTTTGTCGTTGCATTTATCGTTTTAATGATATTTAGCTATCGCAAGGACATCCAGTTACATCGCAAATATTACAAAGGCAGCGTTTTTATTCTTATAGGTTTTATCATCTTTATTGTATTCCTTTTTTTATTAAAAATATACTTACGACCTGCTGACTAAGTTTTATAGAATATTTAAACAGACAAATTTATGGTCGTTTCAGAAGTCGATTCATCAGTTATGATGACTTTCGGAAAATGAAGTTCAAACTTACTTCCAATATTCATTTCAGAAGAAACCTTAATATTTCCTTTATTCAGTTCCACAAATCGATATACTAAATTAAGACCTATTCCTGTACCTTTTTCACCTTTGGTTCCTTCAGTTTTATTTTTTTTCAGTTTAAAGAGATTATCTAGTTGATCCTGTGACATCCCAATACCTGTATCCAAAACTTCATACATAATCGTTTCATCTTGCTCAGAAAACTTGATCGTAATCGTTCCATTTTCGGTATATTTTAGAGCATTTCCAATAAGATTACGAAAAATGATATGAAATGCTCCTTTATCAAATACTCCTGTTATTTCTGATCCTCCTACTATATTAATCGCAGTATTCTTTTCTTTGGCATAAGGTAGAAAGGCATTCTTTATCTCTTTTAATTCTTCTGTAATCATAATACTTTCTACTTTAATAGTGTACCCATTCATTTGCTCCAAAGACCAATTTAATAGGTTATCTAATAAATTAGACAGGTTTAAGGAATTTTCTTGTAATTTATGAGAGAGCTCTGTCACCTTCTCATATTCTTTTTTATCTATATAATATTTTAATATTTTCCCTCCCCTCTGAAATGGAATCAGCATGTTACGCATATCATGAGATATTACAGAAAACAAACGATCTTTTACTCTATTAGTAGAAGCGACTTCTTCATGGCTTTCTTTTAATTGTTTATGTGCAAAAGTCAGTGCTTTTTGTTGTTTTCGTATTTTTATATACGCCCAAACACTTATTAACAAAAGTAACACACAAAATAATGCAATTCCTAAATAGATGAGCTGTTTGGTTTCTGCTTTCTGAGTCCTAATCTTTTGTTTTTGGGATTCTTCATTGAGCTTTAATACTTCTATTTCTTTTTTTTGTATTTCATATTTTTTTTCTAAATCGGCAACATCTACACGTACTTGTTTGTTGGCTATTGAATCTGCAATCTTAGTAGCTTTTCTCTGATATTTTAATGCCTTCTTAAAATCACCTATACCTTCATTGTATTGCATATAAAAACGCGCTAAAGTCTTTTTATTTACAAGTAAATTCAAATTATCTACTCCATCTTCGTATTGTTTAAGATATCTCAGCATTTTTGCATAATCCTTTTTCTTTTCACTTAACATAACAAGCCCTCCAAGGTTTGTCACAGACGTGATATCTTTAGTCCGTTGGCTTACTTCTTCTGTTTCGAAGATAGTATTGGATCTTAAAAAAGCTTTTTCAGCCTCTTTATAATCTTCTATATTATTTAGTAAAATAAATCCCTTATCAGAATAACCAAGGGCAAGTCCAGAATAATCTCCTGTTCTTTTTGAAATGGAAATTGTAGAGTCCAACACCTCTAGAGCTCTATCATTTTCTTTTAGGTGTCCTAATGATATGCTAAGCCTTGAGTAAGAACGAGCTAAAGTTTCAAGATCATTATATTTTGATGCAGTTGTAATAGAAGCTTCCAGAGCTTCGACTGTTTGCCCAAAATCTCTAAGTCGCTCGTAACAAACCCCTTTTAAAAAATAAGCAAATCCTAGTCTTTTTTTCGAATCTAGTTTTTCGATTATTGATATTGCCTTTTGAACAGATATAATTGCTTCTTTATACTGAGATAGTCGTATGTGATATGATACTTTTTCTAAATATATTTTATGCAAAAGTTCTGTGTGCTTAAATTTTTCTCCTAACTGAATACCACTATCTACAAATTTGATTGCACTTTTATAATCTCTTTCTCCATCTTTAACATAAGCCCACCTATTGTAATAATTCAACCAATACTTACTCTTAAGGTTTTTATTTAATTTTTTCCTACATAGGTTTAATACTTCTATTGCTTGTTTATTTTTATTTGCTCTAACATAAAAATAAACATTCGATAACGCTACCTCCAGATAAAGTTCATCTTCACTAAGACTCTCTGCAATATGAGTAGCTTTACTTAGTGAATAACTCACTGAATCTATAAGAAACTTTCTTTCAAAAATATCTGCTCTTTTTTTCCATAATTGAAATTGACAATTTAGATCTTGTGTTTGTTCTAAATAAAAAGTAGTCTTCTTTAGTTTTTCTTCAGAAGAACCTAACTCGTCTATTTGCTCTAAAAATGATTCACAATCAGAATTATCCTGTGCGTACAAACAAAAAAGAGTAAACAAACAAAATGAAATTGAAAGTTTAAATGTTTTTTTCATCAAGTTAATATCACATTTGATTTTTTTTATCTAATTCACCTCGGGCAAGAAACTATAGTTCTTACTATACCAAAGCATTTGTTCTTCAAAAGTCTTAGGCTGAAATATCTCAAAACCTGAGATTTCATTAGTATCATTTGTTTTGGGTACTAAAACGGGATTCACAAATCCACTATATGGAGCAGAAGTGAACTGCTCATTACGTTTTAACACCTCTGCATGAATTGCCTGATCTACCTCTACGCCATATCCTTCTACTAATGCTTCAGCAGCTTTGTAATCTCCTTCTGATTTAATGCGCTGGGTTTCTCTTAGTAAACGCCCAAAGATTTCACGGAGTTTTTGGTAATCGTTAATATTATAATACGTCTTCCCTTCTTTAACTATCTTTTCTATTACATTATCGTTGGCTCCTTGCTCAAAAGCCCAACCACTCACCCACTGACGATTACGCATATGTGCTTCTTCTACATCATCTCCCAGTTTTAATCGAATTAACTGCATCAGTAACCCATTCCTGATATATCCGTCATAAGCGGCTTTTCCTGTTTTTTCCCAATCTGTTACCAGTCCAAGTTCTTGTAATTTTGGATCCATCAAATAGTACAGCCCTACTAAATCTGCACGTCCTTCTTCCAAGGTCGATGCATAATTTTTTAATGTTTCTTTAGTTTCTCCTACGCCCGGATTTAATTGACCTGAAGCATGACCTACTACTTCGTGCAGTGCGGTATGCAGCTTATCAGCTAACTGACCATATTCTTCTTCTAATTGATACTCTTCTTCGTCATGTACAAATTCTTTGAGGCGATCAGAACCTCCAGCATTATTATAGGCGTTGATAATATTACCCAAAGAAACAGATTTAGAACCAACCGCTGCTCTAATCCAATTGGCATTAGGAAGATTCACACCAATTGGAGTACTGGGTGAAGCATCTCCTGCTTCTCCTGCCACTGTAATTACTTTGTAGGTTACTCCTATTACACTATCTTTTTTATGCGCTTCCATTAAAGGTGAATTATCCTCAAACCACTGTGCATTCTCTGACAATACTGCCATTTTCTTTGACATATCAAAATCCTTAATTTGTACAATAGTTTCGTATGATCCTCTATACCCCAGTGGATCATTATATACCTCTATAAAACTATTAATGTAATCGATGTTACCATCTGTAGCTGCAGTCCAGGCCACATTATAATCATCCCAGGTCTGTAAATCACCTGTAGTATAATACTGTATCAATAATCCCAAAGCATCTCCTTGTGCTTTATTTTCGGCTACACTCTGCGCTTTTTTTAACCACTTGATAATCTCATCAATTGCCGCTCCATATAGCCCTCCGGACTTATACACTCTTTCTTTTAGCTTGCCATTTTCTTTTACTAATTGAGAATTAAGTCCAAATGATAATGGTTTGTCTTTATCCGGAGATTTCATTTTGCTATAAAAAGAGGTAACATCGGCATTTGTAACTCCCGGACCATAGAAATTAACAGCAGATAAGGCTACATTATCAATTCCTTTTGCCTGATTTACTTTTTTAGCATCTTCTTCATTAAAAATCACTGCCAGCGCTTCCTGATTCAATTCAGTTTTTGTTTCTTTTAGTAGAGAAGTTAAATATTCTTTGTCAAATTCTGGTTTTATTTTATCATTACTATAATGATGATGTATCCCATTAGAAAACCATATGCGTTTCAGATAAATCTCAAAGGCTTTCCAGCTCGCATCAGTTTTATCACCAGCGTAAGATGTGTATATGTTTTCCAATGCTTTACGAATCGCAAGATTATAACGATAGTTTTGATCCCACATAATATCCCTACCACTTAATCCTGCCTGTGTAAGGTAATACACTAACTTTTGTTCTTTTAATGAAAGGTTCTCCCATCCTGGAATCTGATACCGTAAAATTTTAAGATCTGCAAATTGTTCAACAGTATGGTCAAATTTTTCTTTCACTGTGTTTTTTACGACTTCTACCTGCTGCTGATTGCTCTGATCCTTACTTCCTGGATCTTTCTTACAAGTGATCACCGATATACTGAAAGCTATCAAAATTAATATGTAATTGATTTTCATATATTTGTTAGTTAGTTTATAGTTTATTTCTTATCGAACTCATCTTGCGTACTGCTTTGACCTAGAAAATTTACAGGTTGCACTTTAATTTTGTTGCTTTTTTTAACGTAGCTATGGCTGTACTGAAAAAAAATCTACTTCGTTATGATACAAAAGCCAAACTTTTCGTTTGAAAACTACTACTCAAGATGAGTTCACTTAACAAATGTAACGAAATCGATATAATTATAACAATCATCGAATACTACATCGATACAGGCAGTAAATCTTACAAAAGATTGCAGATCCATAAATACAAGACAACAAATGGAATGGTCTCTCATAATTCTATCACCTATTCTATTCCAAAAGAATCATATAATACGACTTATCCTTTGAATT
This sequence comes from Aquimarina sp. RZ0, assembly GCF_008370685.1. Lineage (GTDB taxonomy): Bacteria > Bacteroidota > Bacteroidia > Flavobacteriales > Flavobacteriaceae > Aquimarina. The sequence continues at coordinate 4,707 of NZ_VTZU01000025.1, read as the reverse complement.
TTCTTTTACAGTAAATTTAAACAACAAATGGCACAAAACCTTTTAAAACCAGCAACTTGCGTTTTTCAAAAATATACCATACAATACTGCCGTTAAAAATTGATTATATTAGCTAAAGAAATAATCTAAACTAACAAGCATGAAAATTATCAAATATTTATTTTTTCTTCTACTACTTGTTGTCATTGGAGGTGCAGTTTATGTTGCCACAAAGGATGGAGAATTTCAGGTAGAAGAAAGCAAGGTTATTGATGCTCCGGATGAATTATTATTTAGTACTATAAATGAATACAAGACTTGGGAAAAATGGGGTCCATGGATGGATGAATCCGAGGATCTTACAATGAGTTACCCTTCAAAAACGAAGGGAGTTGGCGCTTCTTATAGCTGGCAAAGTAAAACACAGGGAGACGGAACTATGAAAACAATAAAAACGGCGCCATTTTCCAGTATTGACCAAAAAATCACTTTTATTACTCCGATGGGAGAGAGCATTAGTGATGTATATTGGAAATTCGAAAAAATAGAAGGTAAAAAAACAAAAGTTACCTGGGGTATGAAAGGAGAACAAAGTTTTATGGAAAAGGCATTTTGGATGACGCAAGATAGCACTTTATCTCAAAACTTGAGACCTATGTACCGGAGAGGTCTTGAAAAACTTGATGTTTTTGTAAACGAGAAAATGAAGAAACATAGTGTCAATGTAGATGGTATTACTGAGCATGGTGGTGGTTTTTATATGTATAGCGCCACAGCATCTTCTGTAGCCGTAATCCCTCAAAAAATGGCTCAAATGCTACCTGCTGTTCAAGCATATATACGACAAAACAATCTCCCGCAGACTGGCATGCCTTTTACCATATATAATGAATTTAATGAGGAACAAGGAACTGCTATTTATTCTACAGGGATACCGGTAAGAGAAAAGGTTATTACCCCTATTGACAGCAATGTGCTATGTGATTTTCTTCCTAGACAGAAAGTAGTCAAAACTACCTTAAATGGAGATTACATTCACTTAAAAGAAGCCTGGGAAGCCGGCTATAAATACATTACTGATAATAGTTTAGAACCTTTATCAGATGCTCCTGCTTTTGAGGTATACAAAACAGATCCGGAACAACAACCCAATCCCGCCAAGTGGATTACAGAAATATATATACCTATTAAGTAACTAATTAAGTGCGTATGATACTATTTTTTATCCAAAACCACTTCATTTTTGTAGTTTGAACACAGAAAGAAATATATCGAATTGGCAATTTTCATTAACATTCCTTTCATTGTACACACTGGTAAAACACTATATTTACAAAAACGTATTTAAGGATCTTAACTATAAATTATAGGAGTTCATGAAACAATTGTTATTGGTATTTATAGGTGGTGGTACCGGCAGTGTTGCAAGATATATTATTAGTAAGTATCTTAATAATCCAGAGTATAGTATACCCTATGGAACATTTACTGTCAATCTTTTGGGTAGTTTTATGATCGGAATTATACTGGGGCTAGCGCTTAAGAATACGATCGTTTCTCAAAATACCGCTTTATTACTAGCTACAGGGTTCTGTGGTGGATTTACAACTTTTTCTTCTTTTGCCTATGAAAACCATATACTGCTAAAGACCGGAGATTTTATTAGCTTTTTCCTATATACTATAGCATCCTTTGTAATTGGATTTCTTTTAGTATTTTTAGGAATGTGGTTGGTAAAATAAAAATGCTTTACACTCCATAATATAAATATATTAAAAACAATACGTTATTTATTTGTAGACACATGAAAAAAATAGAAGCAATTATACGCAAATCAAAGTTCAAAGAGGTTAAAGACGCTTTGCATGAGATAGAGGTTAATTTTTTTACCTATTGGGATGTTACGGGAGTAGGAAATGAGAAGAAAGGACATGTATACCGCGGGATTAGTTATAGTACTTCTGATATTCAACGCAGGTACCTATCTGTTGTGGTAACTGATGAATTTGAAGAAAAAACGGTTCAAGCCATCATTAATTCTGCTAAAACCGGAGACGTTGGTGATGGAAAAGTTTTTGTTTCTGACATACAGAACACATATAGAATACGAACTGGAGAACACGGAAATCAGGCTGTTAACTAAACGTATCTGGACTTATAAAAATACTTCCAGACAAAAGACATCTTATAATTGTGTTTAAAATTACAAAGCTATTTTCGAGATTTTTGATTAACTCGAGAGTAGCTTACTTTTTTCAAAAACCAGTTATATGTATTAATTTGTTAAGATATATGGATTCCTTTTAATCCCTTACTTCTCTCTTGTGATTGCACTTATTATAGCCAATACATACGAAGTTACCTTTTTGAAGTACACTTTTAGTTCTTTTTGCCTAAAATATTAAAAACCTTTTTATACGATTTATAACTAAAAATTTCGCATATTCATCGTTTCTTTTTCCTTTCTACTTCGTTTAAAAAATAAACCGTAGCTATAGCTATGCTTGATTTTTTTGCCTTGCATAAAGAAAAAATAATTCAATGAATTTATACGAATTTTTTAATCACAAATCGTATTAGATTGCATGTTACAAACATCAATCCTATATCTGTACTCGCTTTTTTTTGTATATTTTTTGGTCAAAATATAATTAAACCCTCATTACCCCTTTATGGTACCATATGGATGTTCTGCAATCTGATAACTTTAAACAATTTACAAATAAATCAAGTAATCACACCTCGTTATCAGGAGCTATGGAATTTGCTAATGAAATAGGAAAAGATGGGTTTGACTTCGGTTACTTCCTTCTATACATTTTATGCCATGAAATTACTAAAAAATAAAGTCAAATTATAAATCTCTTACATTTGAAAAACAAAACCTAAAAAAAAAAGTTATTAGACAAACTGACGTTGAACTCATCTTGAGTAGTAGTTTTCAACCGAAAAGTTTGGCTTTTGTACTATACTGAAGTAAGTTTTTTTCGGCATAGACATAGTTAAAAAAACAAACAAAATTAGAGTGCAACATGTGAATTTTGTAGGTCAAAGCAGTACTCAAGATGAGTTCGTTATAATCAACTTTTAAAAAAATAAATTTATATCAAAAAAATGGAAAAAATAAAAATTTCTGGAACAGTAGCAAAAGGGTTTGAGAGTGTTATAGAAGCCTATGAATCGAATTTTTATCGTGATGATATTTATAAAGAATTAGGCTCATCATTATCTGTCTATCACAAAGGCAAACAAGTTGTTGATCTATGGGCTGGTTATAAGGATAGAGAAAAAACTGAGCTCTGGACAAAAGACACAATGATTGCTCTTTACTCTACAACAAAAGGAATAACTGGACTTTGTATGGCTTTATTAGTAGAGCGTGGATTGGTTAACTATTCTGATTTAGTATCAAAACATTGGCCAGAATTTGGACAAAATGGAAAAGAAAATACTACGATTTCTCACATTATGTCTCACCAATCGGGAAACCCTGGCCTTAGAGAATTTACTTTACTGGATGAATTAATGAATTGGGATTTAATCTGTGATCGCCTTGCGCGTCAAGCGCCATATTGGAAATCTGGTGAATTCACCTCGTACCATGGTTGGACTGTAGGGTTTCTTGCAGGTGAAATTATAAGACGTGTTTCGGGTAAAACAGTAGGAGATTTTTTACAAAGTGAAATAGCAAAACCATTAGATGCCAAAGTATTTGTTGGGCTGCCAGAAAACGAACATATAAATGTTGCGACATTATACAAACCTCTTACACAACATCAATTACCTGATTTAATAACCTTACCTAACTTTTTGGCATCTGCTGTTGGAAATCCTGTTTTAGATGCAGAAAGTCCTAATAGAAAAGAATGGCGAGAAGCAGAAATGCCTGCTTTAAATGGACATAGTAATGCTGAAGGACTTGCAAAACTATATAATCCTCTTGCCGAAAATGCAAAATCTGAAAGCTTTAATTACCTTTCATCTCAAACAATTGACAAAATGACTACCGTAGCGAGTTCCCGCCTGGATGCTATGATTGGATCTCCTGTAGACTGGGCTCACGGTGTAACAATGAATACACTTGACCTAAAACTTTATGGAGAAAACAAAAAAGCATTTGGACATAGTGGTTGGGGTGGCTCTTTTGGTTGTGCAGATAGAGAAAATAGAATTGCAATTGGATATGTATGTAACCAAATGGGACCAGATACTGTAGGAGATGCTAGGACACCTCGGTTGATCAAGGCAATATATGATAGTATAAAGTAAAATAAATGCGCTACTATTAGGATGTCCTAACAACCTGAGTTCGATTAATACGAAATGCGTCAGTTTGAGTAAAATTCTGGTAAGAATTTTGTATCGAAAACAAGCATTCTGGGATCAAAAACCTATTCTCGATACACTTTTCCTTTGCCAAAGCACTCGAATTGAAGGTTTTGAATAGTCTATCATAATAATCGAACTCAGGTTAATAAAACATAGCTAATAAGCGCTAAGCTTGAAAATTATTTCTATCTAAAAAGAGTCAGAAACAAACGTTGAAGAAAGATTGGTGAAAGTTTATCAGAATTCGAAGAAACCAAAAACCTGAAAAGGTAAAGGGGACCTCTATTAATTGGTTTTTAAAAATATTCTATATCTATTCTGCTATATTTTTACTTTCAAAAATGATCGTTATTTTTTCATTTCAACTCGATTTTGTGTAAGTTATTGTTTTATAGCTAC
>NZ_VTZU01000245.1 GCF_008370685.1 Aquimarina sp. RZ0 | reverse complement strand
CAGGACTTGAGATTATCCTGTTGGACAATGATTGGGGATTGATAGCTAAGGAATCAGAAATAGCATTAGAAAGATTGGCTTCTCCAACGGGCTTAGCTTATGTGATTTATACTTCTGGTAGTACGGGTAAGCCTAAGGGAGTGATGAATCAACATTCCGGTTTGTTCAATCGATTATTATGGACTCAGGAGTGTTATAATCTAAAATCAGATAAAGATGTAGTTCTTCAGAAAACAACGTTTTGTTTTGATGTTTCAGTTTGGGAATTATTATGGCCATTACTCTTTGGTTCCAGATTAGTTTTAGCTAATTCAGGAGGAGAAAAGAATCCAGTTTATTTAAAAGAATTGATTGAAAATCAATGTATAACTACGGTTCACTTTGTGCCTTCTATGTTAGGTGTATTTTTATCTATCTTGGAAAAAGGAGATTGTAATTCTTTAGAACGAGTGTTATGCAGTGGAGAAACTTTAGGTTTAACATTAATAAAGGGATTTCGTAATAAATTCCCGAATCTTCGGATAGACAACTTATATGGTCCTACAGAGGCAGCTATTGATGTTACTTACTGGTCTGTACCACATATTGTTACGGGTTTAATGAATGTACCAATAGGTAGTCCTATTTCTAATACTCAGGTTTACATTTTAGATTCAAATGAGAATCTACAGCCCATAGGTGTAGTTGGAGAATTATGTGTTTCGGGTTCAGGCTTAGCCAGAGGTTATCTAA
>NZ_VTZU01000244.1 GCF_008370685.1 Aquimarina sp. RZ0 | reverse complement strand
TTTGCAGGACATAAATCGATATTAACTACCGAGCAATATAAAAATACAAACTTTGAAGAATTAAAGAGTCAATTACAATTACGACATCCTTTAAACCATCTGAAATAAATATCAACTATCTTTGTGATGGATATAAAACCAATATTATGAATCTAAAAAGTGCTTTAAATAAGTACGTTACGGTATCTTCCGATATTTTGGGAGGAACCCCTGTGTTTAAAAACACTAGGGTTCCTATAAAAATACTGTTTGATTATTTACAAGGCGGTGATAATCTCCAAGAATTTTTGGATAATTATCCAACTGTAGAAAAGACGTTTGCTCAAAAAGTGTTAGAATTATTAGCCGTTTACGTAATCGAAATAGAGACAGGTAATGAAACTGCTGCTTGATGAGAATTTACCAAGAAAACTGAAATACCGTTTTTCTGAGCAGTACGAAGTGTTAACCGTTCCAGAAATGGGTTGGAGCGGTATTAAAAATGGAGATTTATTACAACGCATGGAATCCAAAGGCTTACGCGTGTTATTGAGCATCGATAAAAACATGAGCCATCAACAGAACTTAGAAAAATATGATATTAGTTTAGTTATCTTTAACGCTAAAGATACCCGTTATGCTTCATTAGTTGAATTTATCCCACGAGTAGAAAAGATCTTAACTTCTGAATTACATCCAGGTTTAATACTAGTAGATTAAAAAGCCAAGTGTTACGCCTATCGGCGAGTGTTGTAGTAGCATAGGCTACTCCCTATGGTCGAGTACCTATTAGCTGCCA
>NZ_VTZU01000243.1 GCF_008370685.1 Aquimarina sp. RZ0 | reverse complement strand
TAGAGTTAGATGCAGCCTTGAGTGCTTCGATTCATAAGGTATGTCAAAAAGAAGGTGTTACCTTGTTTATGTTTTTATTGTCAGCATTTAAGGTGTTATTATCCAGATATAGTGGTCAGGAAGATATTTGTGTTGGTAGTTCTATAGCGAATCGTACCCAATCAGAATTAGAAGGGATGATCGGCTTTTTTGTCAATACCTTAGCCTTACGTAGTAATGTAGTTAGTACTTCGAGTTTTAAAGCACTATTGGATGATGTAAAAACAACGACCTTAGCGGGCTATGATCATCAGTTAGTTCCTTTTGAAAAAGTAGTAGATCGAGTAGTTAAGACCCGAGATATGAGTATGACTCCATTATTTCAGGTGATGTTTGATTTGCAGAATACCTCTAAAGGCGATGATGTGTATCTCGACTTAGGGGATGTCAAGGTTTCTTCTTATGATCATACATCAGGTACCTCACAGTTTGATTTGACTTTAAATGCGGAGGAGATTGATGGTGTTATCGTATTGGATATGGAGTACTGTAGTGCATTGTTTGATGGCTCTACCATAGAGCGTATGTTAGTTCATTACCAAGAGCTTTTACATAGCGTTGTGAACAATATTGATCAGCAGATCGGATCTATATCAATATTACCAGTAGGTGAAAGAGAACAATTACTCTCCGGTTTTAATGCTACTGCTGTAGCTTATCCCTTAGAAAAGACGGTTGTTGATTTGTTTACTTCTCAGGTTGCATTGACCCCAGAAGCTACGGCTTTGGTGTTTGAGGGCGTAT
>NZ_VTZU01000242.1 GCF_008370685.1 Aquimarina sp. RZ0 | reverse complement strand
CCTGAGACTAGCTAATTTTTTTGGGTCAGTTTCGCCTAGAGCAATTGCTCTAATAATTTTAAGTCCTGTCAGACCCACCACATCTTTGACCACTACATCTAGTCGAATATTCATCAGTCTAAGATACTTTTGCATTTTTTTAGTGGCAGAGGCAGCTTGCTTAATGAGATTATGTCTGTGCCTTGTAAAGGTTCTTAAAATCTCGGTATCTTCATCAGGCAAGAAGCTTCCTGATAGTAATCCTAGACTATGTAGTTTTTGTATCCATTGGCAGTCTTTTACATCTGTTTTCTTTCCTTTAATATTTTTGGTAAACTTTCCATTACAAAGAGTAACCTCAAAGCCCTTAGAAATTAGAACAGCGTGTAAATTTTGCCAATAATTACCTGTGCTTTCCATCGCAACAGTGGCAATATTATGCAGGGTAAGCCAATCGGCTAATTCATAAAGGTTTTCATTGTAGACACCAAATTCTTGAATCAAATCATTAGTCTGCCCTACAGCTACCCAATGACTACGGCTACCAATATCAATACCAGCGGCATTTTTATTGACTATATCTAAACTAATTTGTTCTTCCATACTATTAGATTTAAAAAGCTCTAAGAGAATGTGCTTTAGGCAAAGAAATTATTCTGAACGGGATTACACCAAGTGCATCGCCAATGTACTGATGGCAAACATTCTAACCAGGATTGCGCTCGTGCTTACTAAAAAAAGCAGCAACACTTTAAAAAACGGCCTTGCAAAGAGCTAAAGTTAATACCCAGTAAATTACGAATTTTACGTTAGCCTACGTACTGAAGTTTCTGGGGTCTATGAGGGAT
>NZ_VTZU01000241.1 GCF_008370685.1 Aquimarina sp. RZ0 | reverse complement strand
ATCAATACTATACTCATAAGTCCCATTACCGTTCTGTGGGTTAGAAATCGTAATCTCACCTGGAATAAAAGGCAAACCATTAGAATCACATCGAAGCTCATCTGTAATAGCAATATCTGCTGTGATTGAATTTGTATTCATAATATCTAAAGATTGCTCCTCTGCAGGGCATCCAAAAAGATCTGAAACCGTTATAAAGTGTGTACCATTAGAAACACCACTAAATGTTTGTGTAGAATTATTACTTGTTATAATCTGAGTACCTCTATCTAAATCATAGGTATAAGGTCCCTGACCTGCAGTTACTGTTACCAAAATAGAACCAAGATCTGTAGGACAAACCGGATTAGTACCCGCAATAGTAAATTCAATGGGAGTATATGGATTTACAACAACCGGATTAGTTTCTACAAAACAACTGGTATCCTGATCAGTAACTGTAATTATATATGTTCCTGCAGTAGTAAAACGAAATACGTTTGTTGTTGGCGGTTCTGGGGATAACAATTGAAAAGTAGGGTTATTGATACTGTAATCAAAGTTTCCTGAACCTCCGGTAACTACTACTTCTATTAATGCTATGAATTCGTCCGGATCAAAAGGCGGAGCCGTGGGATCATACTCTGGAGAATCTGGATCATTTAAATTAATATTGGGTTGATAATTAGGATTACACTGTAAATCTCTAACCAAAATTGCCGAAGCCGTAAATAGGGCTGGGTCATCAACTGTAACTGTTTGTCTATCGACACATTCTCCATCATAGGATAGTACCTCTACATCATAGGTATCTGGATCTAAACCTGTAAAGATATGGTTCGGATCTG
>NZ_VTZU01000240.1 GCF_008370685.1 Aquimarina sp. RZ0 | reverse complement strand
GTAACTTTACAAGTGTATCAGTATTATCAGAAGATCAAAAACGTATTCAACTTTTAGAAAAAGAGTTAAGAAACATAAAGTTAGAGCGCGATATTTTAAAAAAGGCGGTGAGCATCTTTTCCGCGAGCGACAGGTGAGATATCAGTTTATTTTGTTGAATAAAGGTAATTTTCCTGTTGAGAAGATGTGTAGTTGTATGAGAGTTAGTTCTAGTAGTTACTACAATTGGTTAAAAACAAAAAATATAGATAGAGAAAAGCAGAGCTTAAAATATTTGAAAAATAGGATTATAACTATTTTTAATGAGAACAACCAAATCTACGGTAGTAGTCGTATTCAAAAGGTTTTAGAAAGAGAATATATTTATTATAGTCGCTCTTATATTGCTTTTTTAATGAAGAAATTAGGTTTGAAAAGTGTACTTGGTAAAAAGTATGTGATCACTACTGACTCTGATCATTCATATGAGATTCCTAAGAACATTTTGAATAGAGAGTTTTCAAGTACTAGATTAGGTGAAAAGTGGGTTTCAGATATTACATATATAAGAATTGGTAGAAGGTGGTATTATTTAACTAGGGTTCTTGATTTAGCTGATAGGAAAATACTAGCTTGGAATTTAAGTGAGGATATGACTACACAAAATACTATTTATAAAACTTGGTTGCTAGCTAAGAAAAAAAGGCCTATTTCTGATAATCATATTTTTCACTCTGATAGAGGAGTACAATATGCATCTAATACAATGAAAAACTTACTAGATTCAAACCTGAAAATATCTCGATCTATGAGTAGAAAAGGAAATTGTTGGGATAATGCTGTAGCAGAATCCTTCTTTAAAACATTAAAGTACGAGTGTGTTTATAGACATAAGTTTA
>NZ_VTZU01000239.1 GCF_008370685.1 Aquimarina sp. RZ0 | reverse complement strand
CTAACTCTATACGGTATCCCCGAATCTTGACCTGTTCATCCTTCCTGCCTATAAACTCCAAATTACCATCCGGTAACCATCTTGCCAAATCTCCTGTCTTATATAATCGTTCACCTTCCTTAAATGGGTCTGCTATAAATTGTAATACTGTTTTTTGTGGATCATTCAGGTAACCTCTTCCCACTCCTATCCCCGAAACCCACAATTCACCTGCAACTCCTATAGGACATAATCCATCTGATGAATTAACTATATATAATCGCATATTGGAGATAGGCTTTCCTATAGGAATACTTTCAGTGGAAGGAATCTTTGTCATCGTACAAAAACTTACATCGTCTGAGGCTTCTGCCGGACCATAAGCATTTGATAATGGAACATTTGGAAACCTCTCAAACCATTTATCGAGTAATGATCTATGTAAAGATTCGCCAGTAACTAATAAATAGGTTAAACCCTCAAGACCTTTGTTCAAAGAAATATCTAAAAGAGTTGACAAATAAGAAGGTACCAATTGTAATAAATTAATACCATCATCAGATATACTCTCTAAAAAAATTGAAGCCTCCTGAATAATCGTTTCTCTATATACAACAACAGTTCCTCCACACAATAATGAACTTAGCATTTGCCATACCGAAATATCAAAGGTAAAAGGAGCTGTAAATCCAATTCTGGTCGCTGAATCCATATGAAATTCATCAACCATCACTAAAAGATGATTAAGCATCCCTGCATGCTCTATCATCGCTCCTTTTGGATTACCTGTACTCCCTGATGTATATATTATATAGGCTAAGTTCTCTGGAGAAGACACCCTATCTAAAGGTTGAAAATCTTCTCTCTCAATAAGGAACCAATCCCTCTCTAAGCATATAA
>NZ_VTZU01000238.1 GCF_008370685.1 Aquimarina sp. RZ0 | reverse complement strand
ATGAAGATCCAAATACCCGTATAGATGTTTGGTTTAGGTACTTCTCATAAGTTTCAATTGTATGCCCATCCTACCGATATGCGGAAAAGCTTTGACAGCCTATGCGGATTAGTGAGCGATGATTTGTCACAAAGTCCAATGGATGGCACGGTCTATATCTTTATCAATAAGACACGGAATAAAGCTAAGTTATTACATTGGCAATCTGGTGGATTTGTTCTGTACTATAAACGATTGGAATCAGGGACTTTTGAATTACCATTATATGAAAATACTGTAGGGAGCCTACGCCTGAGTTACTCTCAACTAATCTTACTGATCGATGGTATTGCCATTACTAATATCACCAGAAAAAAGCGGTACGAAAAAATCCCGTAAGGCATTGCATTTTTGCAAAGCTGTTATTATTTTCGCTTTGCAATGACCAACCAAGAGCTACTTGCCGAAAACAAACAACTTCACCAGCTAATTGATAGCTATAAGGAAGGGCAAGATCTTTTAAAGAAGAAGAATGCTTTATTAGAACAACATCTGGCACAACTGTATAAACTTATTAACGGTTTCAAATCCGAAAGTTTTATCACCGAAGCTGTAGTAGATCAATTATCTCTTTTTTCAGAAGATATCACAATAGAAGCTGAAGGGACTCCTCAGGAAACCATTACCTATACTAGAGAAAAGAAAAAGCATTCGGGACGTAATGCGCTGCCTGAACATCTCCCAGTACGCGAAGTGGTCATAGAACCAGAAGAAGATACTACTGGATTAAAGAAAATCGGAGAAGAGGTCACAGAAACTTTAGAATACACTCCGGCCAGTCTTGTGAAGAAAAGGACAATCCGCCCTAAATATGCCAAGAAAAATAATGAGGGAGTGTTGATTGCAGAACT
>NZ_VTZU01000237.1 GCF_008370685.1 Aquimarina sp. RZ0 | reverse complement strand
TGAAAGAACATAGCTTCAGCAAATCCCTCACGAGGTTAACTGTATGCTTTTCTTCAGAGTGAACAGTCAATTACTCTGATGGGATTCTCACCCACTGGATCACCACAGCTTCGTGGCACACCAACGTTTAATATATGTGTCGTAGCAGGGCAATATGTTACCTTGCTTTTCGATATTTCTGCGCATTGGTTGCTAACTTTTACTTTTTGCAAGCATTGCGCCTTACCAAAAATACAATAACCATTCGATTCATCACTTAGCTGCTATGATCACATATATGTTGTTGTGGCCAGTTTATTTATTTAATCTCGTTATCATAATCATAATATTCCAGAGAGAGAATAAGTCACTTCCTTTTTTCGTAATAAAAATCGTTTCTTTTCCGTCAAATTCAGTAACTAACAATTCGCGTTCGTTGCGTTTTTTAATTTTTTTGAGTTTAGTTTCACCAGCTTCTGCTTTTTCGAAATATTCTTTCCGATTTTTAGAATCCACATCTTCAATTGCATCTAATTTTACAGAGTTGAGTTTTGTTCCATCATACCCAATAATTCTTTTTGTTCCCAATGCTGTCCAATTATTCTTCGAATCCGTAAATAGTAAGATTATTTTTCCGCTATCTTTTTCGTCAAAATGATTTAAGTATTTCATTTTGACTTCGTCAGTCAAGTTCTCAAATAAAAATACAGTTTTATTCGGCAGATTATGTTGAGAAGCTCTCCACTTAATTCTATCTTCTATAAATTCGACTGTTTTTCGCATTCAGTTTAATTCTGACTAACGTAAAATTACACTACTGATTTACAGTTATTTGCAAATCATCATTAGTTAATCCAAATTTATCAATTTGTTTTCTAATTCTTTTCACTAGTCCTAGTTTTCTTTTTTGATCGAG
>NZ_VTZU01000236.1 GCF_008370685.1 Aquimarina sp. RZ0 | reverse complement strand
ATTTGTTGGTAATCACATTTGGTACACCTCTGTAGATGTCCTCCCAGCACAGCTGTTCTGCAATTAACAATGGCACGGAGTACTTTTATTTTCTGATAAGATAGTTTACTTTTTTCTAAAAACTCTTTACCATATTTTCTTAGTACATCAGCCAATTCATGGGTAGGTCTCAATCGGATAGGTAGAGTATATCCAGCGGGCTTTGTAGATTTTTGAATGTAGTTTGTGTAACTCTAAGATAGATTAATGTGCTTTGTAAACTACTATGTCCTAACAGGCTTTTTAATTGCAATAGATTTCCTCCCTGCTCTAAAAAATGGACAGCAAAACTATGCCGTAAACTATGTATGGTAATGTGTTTGTTTATTTTTGCTGTACGGAGCGTCTTACCAAGTATCTTTTTGACTGAAGAAGCCGAATAAGGTTTGTTTTTTTCGTACCCGCTAATCAAGTATTTTCCAATGGGGTAATTTGAGAGATAAGCCTTTAGTCCCTTTGCCATTAATTTGGATAATATTGCGTATCGGGTCACTCCGTGTTTACTATTGATGATATGGATTCGATGAGCATTGAAATCAATATCTTCTACTCTTAGTTTAAGTAATTCACTTATGCGAAGCCCCGAAGAATATAGTAAAGACAAAATTATACGATGTTTTAGATTGGGACAATGTTTAGGGGATAGTAAACTCTTAATTTCCCTCTGATTAAGAACCACAGGGATTTTAACCTTAGCTCGATTGCCTTTTAACTCTATACAACGCTCGGGAGTCTTCATTACTTTGAATAAAAACCGATACCCATATACTAACATTTTAATAGAAGAATGACTTACTTTACGAAGTCGTAAGTGATACATATATTCAGTAATTTGTTGATCATTGAGTAGATGAAAACTTTGATCATAATACAAACTGATCTGACATAAAGCACTTAAG
>NZ_VTZU01000024.1 GCF_008370685.1 Aquimarina sp. RZ0 | reverse complement strand
GTTTTTTTTTCCTTTCTACTTCGTTTAAAAAATAAACCGTAGCTATAGCTATGCTTGATTTTTTTGCCTTGCATAAAGAAAAAATAATTCAATGAATTTATACGAATTTTTTAATCACAAATCGTATAAGTTCTGGGATCGCAGTTATTTCATTAGATTTTTCAGCCGTTTTCACTTGACCTAGAACCATATTATTTTGGCAAGCCCAAGCACTTACCATATGAATTGGAGATTTTTTTCCGTGTGATTTTGCTCCTCGAATTGTCTTCCCATCAATAGCAATGATTTGCCCTTTGTGCTGACTGCTTACCGTAGTTACCCATTGGATAAAGTACTTTTCAAATTCCGTGCTATCGATTGCCGAAAACAATCTGTTTATAGTGTCTTCTGAAGGTATTGCGTTGGGTAATTCGAGAAATGTTTTAAGAAATGCTTCTTTTGACTTAGCAAACCCTACCATTTGTTTCCAAGTTTCTGCTCCACAAATTACTGAAATTATTCCGATAAGAAGGAGTCAATAAAATTGTGAAGTTGGTTTATATGGCTTCTAGGGCCTTCCATTTGACTAAAAATTGACTGTAGTGAATTTGTGTTTTTCAATATATATATATTATATTGATTATCAATATAATATACTCATTTTTAATCTAAAAAACCACTATTGACAAACTTAAAATCAAGTCTTTTAATACAAAAAAATACCCCAAAAATCAACTCGAAAAGTATGAGTTTGTCCTGAATATCATATACCACTACTCCACACACAAAAAAAAAACTCTAAAGAAAGTATCCTCCAGAGTTTTATATTTAGGCTTTTTACTTCTAAATCTATGTTTTATGAATTATTCCGATGCCGCTCTCTTGCTAATAAAGTATTCTTAAGAAGCATTGCAATTGTCATAGGTCCTACACCTCCGGGAACAGGAGTAATATAAGAAGCTTTTTTACTTACATTTTCATAATCCACATCTCCCGCAATTCTATATCCTTTTTCTCTTGATTCATCCGCAACTCTGGTAATTCCCACATCAATGACAACCGCATCATCTTTTACCATTTCTGCTTTCAAAAAATTTGGAACTCCTAATGCGGATATAACAATATCAGCCTGAGAGATAATCTGAGTAATATTTTTAGTATGACTATGTGTTAAGGTCACAGTAGAATTACCTGGCCAACCTTTTCTACCCATCAAAATACTCATAGGTCTACCTACTATATGACTTCTACCTATAACTACAGTATGTTTCCCCTTAGTGTCCACATTATATCGCTCTAATAACTCCAAAATACCAAATGGGGTCGCAGGAATAAAAGTAGACATATCTAATGCCATTTTACCAAAATTCATAGGATGAAAACCATCTACATCTTTATCGGGGTCAACAGCTAATAGTACTTTTTGAGTATCAATCTGTGGAGGTAGTGGTAATTGTACAATAAAGCCATCAATATCCTTGTTCTCATTCAACTCCTTTATTTTTGCCAATAATTCTATTTCACTTGTAGTACTTGGCATCTTTACCAAGGTAGATTCAAAACCTATTCTTTCGCAGGCTTTCACCTTACTACCTACATACGTAAGACTAGCTCCATCACTTCCAACTATAACAGCAGCAAGATGTGGGACTTTCTCACCCCTATCTTTCATCTTCTGAACTTCCTCAGCGATTTCATTTTTAATATCATTACTTACTTTTCTTCCATCTAATACTTCCATACGTTGTATTCCTGCTTTTTTTTGAACTATATTTTTGGAATAAATATTATTTCATTTTACCCATCATCTGCATCATGCGTTTACCGCCTCCGCCTTGCATCATTTTCATCATCTTACTCATCTGATCAAATTGCTTGAGTAATTGATTAACTTGTTGAACAGAGGTTCCTGAACCTTTTCCTATTCGTTTTTTTCTACTGGCATTAATCATTTGAGGTTTTGTTCTTTCATCAGGCGTCATAGAATGTATAATAGCTTCTATATGCTTAAAAGCATCATCATCGATATCCACATCTTTCATCATCTTACCAGCACCAGGAATCATACCTATAAGGTCTTTCATATTCCCCATTTTCTTTACTTGCTGAATTTGCTTTAAGAAGTCATCAAATCCAAATTGATTCTTAGCAATTTTCTTCTGTAACTTTCTTGCTTCTTCTTCATCAAATTGTTCTTGTGCCCGTTCTACAAGTGATACAACATCCCCCATCCCTAAGATACGATCAGCCATACGAGAAGGATAGAACACATCAATTGCTTCCATCTTTTCTCCGGTACCAATAAACTTAATAGGTTTATTGACTACTGATTTTATTGAAATTGCAGCTCCACCTCTGGTATCCCCATCTAGTTTTGTAAGAATTACGCCATCAAAATTCAAAACATCATTAAATGCCTTTGCTGTATTCACGGCATCCTGACCTGTCATAGAATCTACTACAAATAATGTTTCATCAGGTGTAACTGCTTTATGAATATTTGCAATTTCGGTCATCATCACCTCATCAACTGCCAAACGTCCGGCGGTATCAATTATTACAACATTAAAACCATTGGCTTTGGCATGAGCCAGCCCTGCTTTTGCAATTGCTACAGGGTCATTATTCCCTTTATCACTAAAAACTTCTATATCTATCTGTTCTCCAACTACATGCAATTGATCAATTGCCGCTGGTCTATATACATCACAAGCTACAAGTAATGGTTTTTTTGTTTTTTTAGTTTTAAGAAAATTTGCCAGTTTCCCAGAAAACGTAGTCTTACCAGAACCTTGCAGTCCAGACATCAACACTACTGATGGATTTCCTGAAAGATTAACTCCAACTACATCTCCACCCATCAATTCAGTCAGCTCATCTTTAACAAGCTTTACCATTAATTGTCCTGGCTTAAGGCTTTTTAATACATCTTGCCCTAATGCCTTTTCCTTTACTGAAGCCGTAAAATCTTTTGCAATTTTGTAGTTTACATCAGCATCAACCAATGCTCTACGAACTTCCTTAAGTGTCTCTGCAACGTTTACCTCAGTAATCTGACCGTGGCCTTTTAAAATATGTAACGCTTTATCTAACTTATCACTTAAATTATCAAACATATGCTTCTTCAGATTATAAAAGCCTACTTTTTTAGTAGACAGCTGCAAATTTAATGATTTGAAGCGTATTTATAAAGGAAGATTAATTGAATTATGAAAGTTGCAAAACAGAATAAATATAAAACTGCTTTTACTATGGAATAATTTAAACTTTTTTGATTCTATCGAAAAACAGTTATTTTTTGACTAATTGAAATATTTTTTGCACTTCATAAAGCTACTATGAACTAAGAAAAAGCCAAAAATTGAGTCAAAAAAAGCTATTGTTATAGCGAATTGAATAAAGACTTAAATCACTTCTATAAAAAAACTATCGGAAGACATGCAAAAACAGCATACTTCCGATAGCCGAAGTTCTAATTAAAAATTAATAAACTCTAAAAAAAACTCGAGGCGAACCTCCAGAAATCAGATCTCCTCTGGGTAATTAAATACTATTTTATTCTGTAAAAGATGGCGGTATTAAGACTCCTTTAATAATATGTATGATTCCATTAGAAGCGTCTATATTGGCTATCTTTACTTTAATCTCATGATTTAGTAATACTGCTCCACTGGCATTCATTTCAATAGTTACTTCTTCTCCCTGCAAAGTCGTTACTGTTTGCCCTGCCAATAAATCTGCAGCCGTAAATTTGCCACTTGCTACGTGATACAATAGCACTTCTTTAAGAGCGTCTCCTTCTGGAATAGCATCTAATGCCAAAAAAGCATTGTTAGTTGGTGCAAAAACCGTAAACGGCCCGTCTCCGCTTAATGCATCAACTAAATCGGCAGCTTGCAGTGCTCCTACCAATGTAGACAATTGTGGTGTTGCAATTGCTATTTCTACGATAGATTGTAAATCCGCAGGGGGTAATAAAACTCCATCAATCACATGTATAACACCATTAGAAGCTTCTATATCTGCAATACTCACCCGCACACTACCATTGAGTAAAACTTCTCCATCAATCATTGCGATACTTACTTCATCTCCTTGTAGCGTTGTGACTGTCTGACCGGCCAATAAATCTTCTGCTGTGAATCTACCACTTGCCACATGATATAATAACACTTCTGCAAGTGCATCTCCTTCTGGAATTGTTTCTAATGCTGCAAAGGCATCATTGGTTGGAGCAAAAACGGTGAATGGTCCTTCTCCACTTAATGCATCAACCAGATCTGCAGCTTGTAATGCTTCTACAAGTATAGATAACTCAGGAGTATCAACCGCAATTTCTACGATAGATTGTAAATCCGCAGGAGGTAATAAAACTCCATCAATCACATGAACAATACCATTAGAAGCCTCTATATCTGCAATACTCACCCGCACACTACCATTGAGTAAAACTTCTCCATCAATCATTGCGATACTTACTTCATCTCCTTGTAGCGTTGTGACTGTCTGACCGGCCAATAAATCTTCTGCTGTGAATCTACCACTTGCCACATGATATAATAACACTTCTGCAAGTGCATCTCCTTCTGGAATTGTTTCTAATGCTGCAAAGGCATCATTGGTTGGAGCAAAAACGGTGAATGGTCCTTCTCCACTTAATGCATCAACCAGATCAGCTGCCTGCAGTACTTCTACTAATGTCGATAATTCAGGAGTATCAATTGCTATCTCTACTATACTTGGTAGTGGTTGAAAAGAAGGCGGAATAAGCACCGCATCTATAATCTGAATTACTCCATTTGAACCTCCAATGTTCGCAGAAAGTAATTTTACTGTATCGTTGATAACTATTTCATTATTTCCATTCAGGCTTACTTTTATATCTTCTCCCTGAAGTGTTGTTGTTAATTCCTGACTTAATAATTCAGGGGTATTTAATCGTCCACTGGCTACGTGATATAACAAAATCTCTTTTAAGACATCTGCTTGAGGCACTTCATCCAAAGCATCGAAAGCTTCGTCTGTGGGAGCAAATACTGTAAATGGCCCTTCTCCGGATAATGGTTCTACTAAATCTGTAGCTTGCAATGCTCCTACCAACGAGGTAAATCTACCATCTTCTACAATAAGTTCTACTATAGATTTATTAGGAAAAATAACCTGGTTTAGAGTTGCACTCCAGTCTCCTCTTCCGATGCCAGCTCCAAATAATGTAAAACGCCCTGCTATATTTCCATTTTCATCAGTTCTTCCTAATCCAAATATTAGGTTTCTTCCTGGCGGATTGATAATTAAATAAACGATACCGTCACTAATAATTGCTCCACGAGCTCTGGCTCTAGTGCCATCAGGAAGTGTCAGTTTTCCTCTGAAAATTGTAAAACTTGCATGATATAATGTGTAATTAAGTTTTAATTCTCCTGATAATTCTGTTCCTTCCCCAGATCCACTTGTAACCGTAGCAGAAAAATCAAAGATTCTTTTTTCTCTACTTATACTATTTTTATTTTTTAATTCTGCTACTTCATCTTCTTCAGGTATTTGTAATTCTCCATCTATAACATTTTGGGTCATCTTCTCTATTTCATCAAAACTGATGATAGTAGATTCTTCAAATTCTAACTGTTCTGGCGGTGTTTCTGAGGTATCGTCGTTCTGACAGGATACAAAAAAACTCATTACAATAAGGCACAAGAAATGTACCGTTAATCCTTTGACTAGCGTTTTCATTTTGATTTTATTTTAGAAAATTAATAAACTAAATGTGTGTGAGAAAAAAGGGCATTGAGTCAAAAAAAGTGTATCTCACAAAATGCCCTTCACCTTGTATTCATTTGCAATATGTATTTTGAGGTAATATGGGTATTACAAGAATATTATCTTGTGGTAGGTAATAAAACCTGATCAATTGCATGGATTACACCATTGCCAGCTTGTACATCTACTACAATTATGTTACTAGCACTCATATTACTCCCGCCAGTAACACTTGGTGCTGCTGCATCTATAGTTACATCTCCATTTAGTGTAGTCACGGTACCAGTAGTTAAATCCGTAGACCGTACATTGGCCATACCAATAACATGATGTTGTAATATCCCGGCAATTACATTTTCATCTGTTGGCAATGGTTCTATTAGCATGAATGCATCGTTAGTAGGAGCAAATACTGTAAATGGAGCGGGATCTGTTCCATTCATTGTACTAAGAATGTCTACAAAATCAGTCGAAGGAGTTAATGTTGTTAATGCCGCTACTAAGGTTGAAAAATTAGCGTCTGCAGTTGCAAAAGTAACTACTGTTGGTAATGTAACAACAGCTCCTACTTTATGAATAACTCCATTTGATGCTACAATATCTGCCTCTGTTACATCAGACATTCCGTTGAATGAGACACCTGTATCTACATTAATATAGATACTCAAATTATTATCGGTGTCCGCATACGTAGCTAATGTATTATTATAGCTAGTTGATAATGTTGAAGATACATTTATTCCGGCAATCACGTGATTTAATAATATTTGTTCTAAAGCCGTTACTGCAACACCAGAAATATCACCTAATGCTGTAAAGGCAGCATTATCCGGAGCCAGTAAAGTCAAATTACTATCTATTCCACTTAATACTGCAGCAAAGTCAGTATCAAATCCAGTAGTAGTTGTTGCGACAGTTGCTAATGATGACAAATCACTATCTACCGCCACAAAAGTAAGCATTGTAGGTAAAGGTATTACTCTATCTACTGCATGGATTACCCCATTATCTGTCATAATATCAGGGGTAGTTACAGAAGCGTCACCATTGATTAGCACCGCACTATCAGCTGTATTAATAAACATACTAATATTCGAAGCTGTAGAAGGTTCTTCTGCCAGAGTACTTACATATCCCGTAGATAGCTCACCCGAAGTTACTGTACTTCCCAACACATGATTTAATAATAACTGATTTAATGTTTCTGTTGGCACGTCATCTATAGTTGCTGTACCTAAAAAAGCAGTAAATGCATCATTATTAGGAGCAAATACTGTAAAAGTTCCATTACCGTTTAGAGTTACATCAAGATTTGTTTTCTGTAAAGCTTCTAATAATAGGCTGTACTCGGCATTAGCTGTTACAAAATCTGTAATAGTCATTGTATCCGGGATAAATGTAGTATCATCATCATCACTACAAGAAACTATAGTAGTAATAAATAATGCGATAAAAGCTTTTTTGAGGAAATTTTTCATTTTCATTGGTTTATGATTATTAATTAACTGTTCGAGGATTAAACAACTCAGAATAAAAAACTCTTACCCTAAGAAATTGATTTAGCATTTATTTAACTTTTTGTTTACTGTTTTAGTTAAAAAGTTAAACAAAAAAAAGACTATTCCGGAAATAGTCTTCTTAATAACAACGTGAGAAGCAATTTATAGTATAAAAATTAACTATTCATCATTTTCATCACAAGATTTTGCGAATTCCAGAATAGTAGCTAATAATTCTTCGTTATGGGTAGCGTCCATATTTTGGTTATTGTATACTAATAGCTGGATTGGATACTTAATAGCTACGACAGTATTATCTTCAAGGTCTTCCATAAAACCAAAAACCTGAGTATCGTGTATAGCCTCGACAGTATTAAATATATTTGTATCCGGATTAAAGGTTACAAACCTGAAAGGGTACACAAAATCAACACATTCTATATCATCATCTGTTGTAAGACAGGTGGCAGCCAACCTATCCAATTGCTGCTGATTTTCTATAAACAGCTCTTCATAATCATGTCTTGTTATTGTAATAGGAAATTCAATCAAGATGTGGTCAGACAAACTTAATTGATTGTAATCTTCTAATTGACTAATTATTTTTTCCTGTTCATTCACATGTATTGTATATGGTAAATTGATACTATAACAATTTCCTTTATCTATAATATCATCAAAAGATCCATCATGAGTCACTACATTTTTCATAATGTTAGCTAATCTAGAATCTATCGGAATTGCATCATCTATGGTAGGATCAATCAATTCTCTTTCTTCTTCCTGACAACTCATCAATACAATTGAAAAAAAGAGTACCATCCCGAACCTCCATCTCATTTCCTTTTTCATAACCTTTTTCTAGCTTTTGTTTGTTATTATAACAATTAAGTCATCAAAACTCCCACTCTGGATAAGTTTTTTTTTAATTTTAAAAAAAAATAATTACAATGCCAAAAGATTTGTTCGAGAATGTTTGTGATGAAAAATTGTTTTCTGAGCTTTTTAAAAAACATTCCAAAAACCTTCACGATTTTATTTATTACAAATATGGTGACCATATAAATCCAAAAGATCAAGTACAAGAAGCATTTATAAAATTATGGGATAATTGTAAAAAAACACCACTCCAAAAAGCTAAAAGTTTTCTTTTTACAGTTGCCAATAATCTAACATTGAACCAAATAAAGCACGATAAAATAAAATTGAACTATCAGCAATTCAAAACTAATGATAGTACCAACCAAAATCCTCAATTCATTTTAGAAGAAAAAGAATATCTACAAAAATATCAAAAAGCATTAGCCAATTTAACAGAACCCCAGCGAGTGGCATTTCTTATGAATCGAACAGAAGGCAAAAAACATAAGGAAATTGCTGATTTACTGGGTATTTCCAGAAAGGCCGTAGAAAAAAGAATTTATGGAGCACTGGAAAAATTGAGAAAAGATATTGATGGAATCTAAAAAAAATGAAAAATAAGGTAGGAGTTTTTATTCTAAGATTGTTATAATACTAGTAAACTTGTTATGAAAAAGGAAGATCTTACAAAAAAGTGGTTGAATAATGATCAACTTACTAAGCAGGAATCAGAGACGTTTATGAGCTTAGACGTCTTTGATTCTTATGTGAAAATATCCGAAACCGCCAAGAAATTTAAGGCTCCGGTCTTTAATGTAGAAGAAAATTTTCAAGAGCTTACTACATATATCTCTTCTCACAAAAACACTGCTCATAAAAATATGTATAAGGTAGTTTTCTTGAGAATAGCTGCAATTTTTGTTGTGGTATTAGGCGTGTATTTTGCTTTTATCAATGAATATAATACTTCTATCAAAACATTGGCCGCCGAGAAAAAAGCTTTTGAATTGCCTGGTGCATCTTCTGTAAATCTAAATGCTGGATCTACAATAGTTTACAATGAAAAAAAATGGAAAACACAGCGAAAGCTAACCTTAGATGGAGAAGCTTTTTTTAAAGTAGCTAAAGGTAAAAAGTTTGAGGTACATACTTCTTCAGGAATTGTAACAGTCCTCGGTACTCAATTTAATGTAAAACAAAGAGATCATTATTTTGAAGTTCGCTGTTATGAGGGCTTAGTACGTGTTACATTTGATAATAACACCATCGAACTTCCTCCTGGAAACCTAATTAAAGTAATTGATGGTTCTCTGACGAATACGCCCTTTTCTTTAAGCAAACCAGATTGGACAGAAAACAGAAGTTCTTTTGTCAGTGTTCCTTTTTCGCAAATTATTGAAGAATTAGAAAGACAATATAATATAACGGTGACGACAAAAAATGTTGATCCTACTATTCTTTTTACTGGTAATTTTGTACATTCAGACATTCAAACGGCAGTGCAGTCTATTACGATACCAATGCGTCTGAATTATACTATTAACCATGAAAATGTAACTTTATATAAGGAGTGATCGAAACAAAAATCCTCGTTTTATTTACTCTCCTGAACTGTATTCTTTTTCGATCTTATTCTCAAACAGAAAAAGAACGGGTTCCTCTTATATCAATTTTAAACAATATTCAAGAAAAATTCGGATATAGTTTCTCCTATGTGGATAAAGAGTTGGAAAGTATTAGAATACACAAACCTTCTGATACACTTATGCTGGAAGAAACCATCAACTATTTAGAAGAAGCAACTCCTTTCAGGTATATAATTCTTGATAAAAACACGATCACTGTAAGCCTTCGAGATACAGTTTATCAAATATGTGGAACTGTTAAAGACCAAAATAATATTACCATATCTGAGGTAACAATTAAAAGTAAAAATAAAACTACGATTAGTAATGATCAAGGTGAGTTTATGCTAAAAGTTACTTCTCTTAATGAGATTATTACTATTACCCATTTAGGATATAAAACACGTACCATATCAGCTAATGATATAAGAGGCAAACCTTGTAAAACATTAAGATTAATTCCAAAAGTAGAGTACCTGAACGAAGTCATTTTAAGTGATTATCTAGTTAAAGGTATTGATAAACAAGCTGATGGTTCTATAACAATCGACTACAATAATTTTGGGATACTACCGGGATTAATCGAGCCTGATTTGTTACAAACTATTCAGGCATTGCCTGGGATTCTAAGTGTAAATGAAACCGTTTCTGATATCAATGTCAGAGGTGGAACCAACGATCAAAATTTAATACTATGGGATGGAATTAAGATGTATCAATCCGGTCATTTTTTTGGATTGATTTCGGCTTTTAATCCATATTTAACAAAAAACGTACAACTCTTCAAAAATGGCTCTAGTGCTGTATATGGAGATGGTGTTTCCAGTGTGATCTCGATGAACACCAGTAATACCATTAATCAAAATCTTGATGCCAGTATTGGGCTTAATCTTATTAGTGCAGACGCATATATTGATACCCCTATAAACAAAAAATCATCCTTGCAATTTGCGATAAGACATTCTATAAATGAGCTTATAGAAACCCCTACTTATGATCAATATTTTGATAAAGCTTTTCAGGATACAGAAGTCATCAATAATAACAACTCTAATGATCAATTTTCCTTTTATGATGCAAGTGTGCGCTGGTTATATCAGGTAACACCAAAAGACCTTATAAAAGTAAACGCTATTGTTATGCATAATAATTTAGTATTTCAGGAAAACTCGATGATAAATGAAACTGATATTTTTAGAGAAAGTAGTGCCAAACAAAATAATAGTGCGGGTGGTATTTTATATCAACGAAACTGGAATACTTTTTTTAAAAGCGATGTATTACTCTACGGTACCAACTATAGCCTGCAAGCCATCAATTCTGACATCGAAAACAATCAAAGGCTGTTACAAGAAAATGATGTATTAGAAAGTGGATTAAAAATTAATACTTCACTTGTAATGAATAATCAATTCAGCATAAAAAATGGGTATCAATTTAATGAAACCGGAATATCAAACTTACAAGATATAGACAATCCTACCTTTAGAGATCGTTCCAAAGAGGTGATCAGAACTCATAGTCTTTTTTCTGAAGCAACCTACACGTCTGATTCTGGCAATACCAATCTAAATATTGGCGTGCGCCTTAATTATTTTGAAAAATTCGATACATACGCGTTTGAGCCCAGGCTTAGTTTTCATAAACGTTTTGCCAATCATTTTACCTTAGAAGTTTTAGGAGAAATTAAAAATCAAACAACCTCACAGATCATTGATCTACAAAATGATTTTTTGGGTATCGAAAACCGAAGATGGATAGTATCTAATAATGATGACATCCCTATCATCAAAAGTGAGCAAACCTCTATTGGCGTAAGCTATAATCATTATAATTGGCTTATCAGTACCGATTTTTATTACAAAAACGTAAAAGGAATCATTACCCGAAGCCAGGGGTTTCAGAATCAATTTGAGTTTGAAAGAGATCACGGAAGCTATACCGTAACTGGTATTGATTTTCTTATCAATAAAAGGTTTAAAAATTTCAGCACCTGGTTGAGCTATTCCTATGCAGATAATGAGTATTCATTTAATAATTTAGCAGAAACTAATTTCCCAAATAATATTGATATCAAGCATAATATAAATTTTGCAACTGCATATAATCTCAAAAACTTTAAGCTTTCCAGTGGTATTAATTGGCATAGCGGAAAGCCTACCACAATCCCTAATCCAGACAACAGCATCGAGAATAACAATATAAATTATCAAAATGCTAATAATTCTCGATTAAAGGACTATATGAGAATAGATCTTTCTGCTACCTACAATTTTAAGATTACCAATAAAATCAAAGCTTTAGCGGGTTTATCTGTATGGAACATACTAAACCAAAAAAATATTTCTAATAATTATTATAGGATTACTGACCAAAACACACTTGAAGAAGTACAACAATTGGGATTAGGTTTTACTCCTAATATGGTGTTCAGGCTTACCTTTTAAAGTTTTTTTACTCCACTATACACAATCTCTTCTCCCCCTCCGGCAATCTTTTTTACATTTTCAATTATTTTAAAACCGTGTTTCTCAAAAAAAGACCTCGTTATAGTATTTACTTTTGTAGTTAAGGTATCAATACCGGATTCTTTTGCTACCTGTTCTATCGTTTCGTATAATTTTCTGGCAATACCCCGCCCTTGATAGTTCTGATGAACAAATATGTAATCTATAGTTCCATCATTATTCAACAAAAAAGAACCTACAATTTCTCCATTTAATTTTGCATTATACACAAAATCGCTAATAAATTTTTGTTTCCAATATTTTTTATCTGTTGCGAGTCTGGAGTATATTTTCACTTCGGATTTCGTGAAAATTTTGGAACCATAGATGGTTACTGTTTGATAAAACAAACGTTGCATTAAAGGTAAATCACTATCAGTTGCTCTTGAAATTTGATACTTCATTGATTAAAAAACAGAAGAAAAGCTTCTTTTTATTAGGGTAAAACGACATTTTACATAAAAATAGGGGTAAAAGATTTTAGAATAAAATTTTTAGTTAAAAAAAGTATAAAAAGACATGATTTTAACTAAAAAAACATATCACAAATACAGATAAACTCATATGAGTTATATAACTATTGTTTTTCACTTCATATTCATAGTGTTACATCTGGGTATTGAATTATTCCCCAACTATCTGTTTAGAAAAAAAACACAAAAACACCTATGCTACACTATCTTAAAGTCCCAATTACTTTGGTTACATGCGCTCCGGAACCTGAATCCCTAAAAGACCAAAGGCAGATTTTATAGTTGCTCCGACTGATGCAGAAAGTTGAACTCTAAATATTTTTTCATCTTCAGAATCTGCTCCAAATATAGATACATTCTGAAAAAATGAGTTATATGCTTTTACCAGATCATAGGTATAATTAGCAATAATAGCCGGGCTTAATTCCTGTGCTGCGTGTTGGATGATCTCAGGGTATAGCTCTAACTGTTTGATTAATTCTTTTTCTTTTGCTTCTAATGCTATATGCAGAACGACTGGCGTATAGTCAAACGTAGCTTTGCGCAAAATAGCTTGTATTCTGGCATAGGTATACTGAATAAACGGTCCGGTATTTCCTTGAAAATCCACAGACTCCTCTGGGTTAAACAATATTCTTTTCTTTGGATCTACTTTTAATATATAATATTTCAGAGCTCCTAAACCTATAGTGCCATATACATCACTCTTTTCTTCTTCAGAATACCCGTCTAACTTTCCTAATTCTTTAGAAATTTCTCCTGCTGTTGTTGCCATTTCTGTAATTAAATCATCAGCATCCACTACCGTTCCTTCTCTACTTTTCATTTTACCGCTAGGCAAATCAACCATTCCATAACTCAGGTGATACAGGTTTTCAGACCAATCATATCCTAATTTTTTGAGAATTTGGAACAATACCTTAAAATGATAATCTTGCTCATTACCTACGGTATAGATCATACCGCCAATATCAGGCTTGTCTTTTACCCTTTGTATGGCAGTACCTATATCCTGAGTCATATACACTGCTGTACCATCACTACGCAGTACTATCTTTTCATCCAGGCCTTCATCAGTGAGGTCACACCAGACAGAACCATCTTCTTTTCTAAAAAACACACCTTTATCCAAGCCTTCCTGAATCGTATCTTTTCCTAAAAGGTACGTATTACTTTCATAATAATAACTATCAAAATCTACACCTAATGATTTATAGGTTTGTTCGAAACCAGCATACACCCATTCGTTCATCATTTTCCAAAGTTTTACAACCTCAGTATCTCCTGCCTCCCATTTTCTTAGCATCTCCTGAGCTTCTTTTAGAAATGGAGCTTCTGTTTTTGCTTCTTCTTCTGTTTTACCAGTACTGACTAGTGCTGCTACTTCCTTTTTATATTCCTGATCAAACTTTACATAATAATTCCCTACTAACTTATCTCCTTTGAGACCTGTAGACTCCGGAGTTTCCTCATTACCATACTTTTGCCAGGCTATCATACTTTTACAAATATGAATGCCTCTATCATTAATTATCTGAGTTTTATATACCTTCTTACCACTAGCTTTAATGATTTCGGCAACCGCATAGCCTAATAAATTATTTCTAATATGTCCCAAATGCAATGGTTTATTGGTATTAGGAGAAGAATATTCGACCATCACTGCCTTTTGATCAGAACCTGAAGTTACAAAACCATAGTGATGTATATTTTTAATTTCTGCAAAGAAATTAAGGTAATACTGATCGTCAATAACCAAGTTAAGAAAGCCTTTGACTACATTATAAGAATTTATTTCTGATACATTTGCTACCAGATATGCTCCTATTGCCTCTCCTATCTGTACAGGATTCCCTTTTATGACTCTCAACATCGGAAAAACAACCACAGTAATATCACCATCGAACTCTTTACGAGTTCCTTGTAATTCTACTGATGCTAAGTTTGCCTGATACAATTCTTGTACTGCTAATTTTACCTTTTCTGAAATGCTTTGCTGTAATGTCATTGTTATTATGATGTTTGATATAAAAATCAGGCAGCAAAGATAGTAGAAATATAATCTTATACCGCTTTCTATTGATATCAATTCATTCACAGCTTTCAAACTTTTCCAGACAAGTAATTATTTGTAACTTATCCCTAAAAAGATGCGCATTTTACTTACGGGAGCAAACGGATATATCGGTATGAGAATCTTACCACTTTTGCTGGAAGCTGATCACGAAATAATTTGTTGTGTAAGAGATCAGGATAGATTTTCTATTGATCATGAAATGAAAAAAAGAATTTCGATCATGGAAATTGATTTTTTAGAAACGCCGGATCCTGATAAACTACCCAGAAATATAGACGTAGCTTACTATCTTATACATTCGATGAGCTCATCGACCACAGATTTTGATAAAAAAGAAGAAATCTCTGCCCAAAATTTTACGGTATATGTATCTCAAACTACGATCAAACAGGTAATTTACCTAAGTGGTATCGTGAACGAAAAAAACTTATCAAAACACCTATGGTCCAGAAAAAATGTAGAAGAAACCTTATATAAGGGCAATTATAATTTTACGGTATTACGATCAGGAATCATTGTAGGCTCTGGAAGCTCTTCTT
Source organism: Aquimarina sp. RZ0 (assembly GCF_008370685.1). Classification (GTDB taxonomy): domain Bacteria; phylum Bacteroidota; class Bacteroidia; order Flavobacteriales; family Flavobacteriaceae; genus Aquimarina. The sequence continues at coordinate 71,682 of NZ_VTZU01000024.1, read as the reverse complement.
TTGAAATCATTAGAGATCTTTGTGAAAAACTACCTCTTATGATCACCCCAAAATGGGTGAACACCAAAACGCAACCCATAGCTATTAGAGATGTACTAAATTTTATGATTGGCGTACTTGGTAATCCGCTATGTTATAATGAATCCTTTGATATCAGCGGCCCTAATATTATTACGTATAAGCAAATGCTTCTTCTTTATGCCAGAGTAAGAGGTATTAAATTATTTATTTTCACACTTCCGATTATGACTCCCAAATTGTCATCTTATTGGTTATATTTTGTAACCTCTACTTCATATAAACTTGCGCTGAATCTGGTGGACAGCATGAAAATACCTGTAATTGCTAATGACAACAAACTACAAGAAATATTGGACATTACACCAATGACGTATACTAAATCATTAGAACTGGCATTTATCAAAATTGAACAAAATCAGGTGGTATCCAGCTGGAAAGATTCTATGATTAGCGGACGTTTTGATCAAGATATACAAAAATATGTCACGGTTCCTAAAAAAGGATGCTTAACGGATATTAAAAAAATAAAAATAAAAAATACGGCACTTGTACTGGATAGAATTTGGGCAATTGGCGGAGAAACTGGATGGTACTATGGAGATTGGATGTGGAAAATAAGAGGGTATGTGGACAAGTTTTTTGGAGGTGTTGGCTTACGGAGAGGAAGGACCCATCCTCATAAAGTTTATTCTGGGGATGCTTTGGATTTCTGGAGAGTACTTGTTGCTGATAAAGAAGGAAAACGCCTTTTACTTTTTGCTGAAATGAAAGTTCCTGGTGAGGCGTGGTTAGAATTTGATATTGATCAAAATAATATACTCTATCAGACTGCCACGTTTAGACCGAGAGGTATCTGGGGCAGACTATATTGGTATCTAATGATCCCGTTTCATTACTTTATTTTTGGAGGAATGATTAAAAACATTGCCAATCACACTCCAAACAAGGGAAAACGCAACTAATCCCAACGTCTAATTGCGTTTCCCTCAGAAAATCATTAGTTTTGTTAAAAGAATTGCATGAAAAGATTATTGATGTTTTTTACTTCAATAGTATGTATGCTTGGTTGTGAATCTAATATAAATTATGACCCGGAGTTACATCATTTTGTCAACTTGTTATCTGGTGAATTTTCATCCAAAAAACAGGCTGACAAAGAGGCTGGATATCTTGAGATTCATCTTACAAACGCACCAATCTGGAAAGAACAACAAGATTATTGGTTTTACCAGGAATTCTATGACCCCAGCGATACAGAAAAGGTATACTATCAGAGAATTTTGAGAATAAAAAGAATGGATAGTCTCACAATTCGCAGTACTAATTATACCCTTCCTGACCGAAAAAAGTATTTGAATGGATGGAAGGATTTATCTGTTTTTAATAACCTATCTATTGATAGCATAAAAATCAGAGATGGATGCGATGTTTATTTCAGAAAAAAAACTTCTTCGATTTATCAAGGAAAAACCAATAACGGGACGTGCCTAAGCAAGTTCAGAGCAAACATGGCATACACCACAAGTCATATCGTAATCACTCATCATAAAATCTCTTCCTGGGACAGGGGGTATGATACAGATCGAAAACAAGTATGGGGAAAAATCCAGGGGCCTTATATTTATGAAAAAATCTCTGAAAACTAAAATGCTCTTGGAATAAGCTATGCAAGATTCTATCTTAAGAAACTACTTACCATTTTTCGTCCTATTGCTGATTTAGACTTAAAAAAAACTCAAATATAAAGACTACATTTTTTTATAAATAAAAAGAACAAGTGTAAATTAGGTAATTTAAATCAGTACAGATATTAATTCATAAAATCCGCCAAAGTTCTGTTTTCTAATACTTTTAAAGTATTATCTCTCACCTCGATCATTAGCTGATGTACCGTACAGGCATTCTCATCAGGACAATCATCACACTTTTCATAAAAATTAAGGCTTACACAAGGCAACATTGCAATAGGACCTTCTAATACTCTAATAATAGACGCCATCGAAATATATTCGGGTTCTTTTATCAGATAATACCCACCTCCTTTTCCCTTTTTTGAACCTAAAAATCCATTTTTACGAAGTGTCAGTAATATACTCTCTAAAAACTTTTGAGATATATTTTCGCTAGTAGCAATTTCTGATATCAAAACAGGATGCTCGCATTTTTTTCGCGCAATATAGGTGAGCGCTTTTAAGCCATATTTTGTTTTCTTAGAAAGCATAGTATTCTTTATTATACCTTCAAAAATAGTTAAAAGATATAACTTTGTATATTTACACCTTTTATCTGTTGAATTTACTGGAATAAAATGTCTTTTCCAGTATACGTTTCAGAATAAAAATAAACCGTAGCCATAGTCCTGCTATGCAGGATTTTTCTTCTTCGCTAAAAATCACCTTTTGCAATATATTCTATAGTATTTGAAGTGTTTTAAAGCAGCACGGATACACCACTTATTTTGAAGGAAGAAAGATTTCTGCCATCATACAACGAGCACTTCCTCCTCCTAATTTTTCGATCATACTAAGATCACTATGAAGGATCTCATTATGTTTTTCTATTCTTGCTATTTGATCAGCAGACAAACTATTAAATGCAGCAGAAGACATCACCAGATATCGTGTATCATCAGCTCCAATAACCTGTAACATATTACCGGCAAAATTAGCGACTTGATTTTCTGTGATTGCAATTACCTCTTTATCATCATTTTTTAGATGATTTACTACATTTTTTCGTTCTTTTTTATCATCGATACTCGCCAGGCATACGATTGCAAAAGTTTCTCCAATCCCCATCATTACATTGGTATGATATATCGACATACGTTCTCCCTGAACGGTCTGATAGGCTTCAAAAATTACAGGAGTATACTCAAAATCCTCGCAAAACTCGATAAACAAGGCTTCATCTGCCCTAGGAGATAGCGCACAATATGCTTTTCTATGAACTCTATCCAAAACAACACTACCTGTACCTTCCAGAAATACTTCTTCATTTTCTGCAGCAGTATAATCAATGATATCTTTTATTATAAAACCTGCTTCTTCTACTATATCCAATACCTCCGGACGACGTTCTTTTCTTCTGTTAACAGCAAACATAGGATACAAACCGACCGTGCCATGTTCATGAAAGGAAATCCAGTTATTGGGGAAAATTGAATCAGGCGTATCATTTTTTGGATCATCGTCTATTACAATGATATGCACACCAGCAGATGTTAGCATTTCTACAAAGGCATCAAATTCCTGTTGAGCTATGCTATTGACATCCTCAATACTTTTATCTGTGGTATTCTGGTAATAATTATTAACTGCTGTTTGCTCGTTCATCCTAAAATGTACAGGACGAATCATCACTATCGTATTGGTAATTTGTTTCATGTTAATCTCGTATCAATGGCATTGTAGAACATCGCAATAATCCTTCTTGTTTTGCGATCTCTGCATATGGTATTTCTTCTACTGTAAAACCCTGGTTTCGTAACCAGGTATTCAATCTTGTAAAGTTTCTTTCAGAAATCACTACACTTTCGGATATCGAAAAAATATTAGAATTCATATAATACATCTCATCTTTATCTATATGAAAAAGGTGTTCGTCGCCAAAAAAACTTCGTAAATATTCATAATCACTCAGGTTTTTAAAACCTTCTTTATGTATGATTGCTTTATTTTTTCCTACGGGTTGAAAACAACAATCCAGATGCAATGCATTATTTCGTGGATCTTTCATAGACTTGTTTAGATCAAATTCTTTTACAATTTTATCCGGAAAAAGTGATTTTATATATGCCACTCCTTCCATATTCGTTCTGGCTACGATACAATCGCTATAGTCTTCTCCCGTATAGGCTCCAATAAAAATATGATCATTATGGATGATCACGTCCCCTCCTTCAAAATGAATCTCCTCAGAAGGTGCTTTATACACTTTTTGAGGAGCTATCTGATCTATTACATATTGTATAGCTTTGATTTCTTTTTCCCGATCCGGAAGGATATTAGATTTTATAAACGTATCCTCTATAACCATAGCAATATCTCTGGCAAAAATCTGATTATAATCCTGTATCAGTTCTGGTCTGTACACCTTAACATCATATCGCTCAAAAACGTTTGCCAGCGCTTCCATTTCTTCAACCATATCGGATTCCTGAGGATAGGTACCTGCTTTGATATGCTCTACAGATTTTGGATCATAGGCTTCTTCAATTTTTGGGATTCCTCCGTTACTAACCGCCGTACCCAGAACAACTGCTCTAAGTCTTGACGTTTCATTTTTAATATTTAGTTTCAACAGTGTATCTTTTTAAAATATATAATACCATCTATACTCTGAATTTACTGGATTACAATGTCCTGTTTTACCTTCATTTTAGCATGAAAATAAAACATAGTCCTGCTATGCTTGATTATTCTTCTTCACTAAAATAAAAAATCATAGTTTTCTTTTACAGTACATTCAAACAACAAATGATATAAGATTCTAAAACAAGTATTGTTTAAAACCGCTTTCAGAACTCATAATTGATACGCGTGCTACGTACTCAATAATCGAGATTTAAATGCTTCAATTCTTGCCTCAAAATCGAAATGCTTTTTTTCTAATAAATACCTTGCGAGCTTGCTCCAAAGTTACTTACTATTTAGAGCTTGTTTAAAAATCTTACTTCTTGAAAATAAATATTTTAAGAACCGTGAGCTTACTTCAAATAATGTAAATATCTCGATATACTCATAATTTGAAGTGTACTCAGAACCTCAAACTATTGATTTTCAATTTGTATTCTTTTTAAACATACTCTTAGTATCTGGGCAGAAATACAGCAAAATCAAATTTGTATCTTTTTTCGAAACTTTGATTTATTTTTAATTGTTTGATGCTATGCATCTACTTCAAAAAACAACCTTTAAATTTCATCAAAAATCTTTCAAATTATGAAAATCATCTATTTCAGACCAGACACTATTCAAAAATACCCGCTTACATCTTCATTTTTTTATCGCTACAAAAATTGCAGTGTTTTGCTTGGGTATTTTTAAAAACAAAAATGGTATAAATCTACCACATGATCCGAACAAATATATGAAGACAGGCTTGTTTTGACACCAATTTTCTTTCAAAAAACATTCAATTTTTATCAAATATTGAAATTAAGTATGTTTTTAAAGGGTTTACTAAATATTTCGAAAAAAAAAAGGCATTGAATATATCAATGCCTTTTTAAATTTTTATGGAGAATATTCCTATCTTTCTGATATGGATTTAAAGGGTCTTTCTGTTTCTCCGATATATATCTGTCTTGGTCTTCCAATTGGTTCTTTACGAAGTCTCATTTCTCTCCACTGAGCAATCCAGCCCGGTAGTCTTCCTAATGCAAACATCACCGTAAACATTTCTGTAGGTATTCCCAGGGCTCTATAAATGATGCCCGAATAAAAATCTACATTGGGATATAATTTTCTTTTTACAAAATATTCATCTTCCAGTGCCACTTTTGCCAATCCTTTGGCGATATCCAATACCGGATCTTCTATCCCAAGGTCAGCAAGCACTTCTTCTGCTGCTACTTTGATAATCTTAGCTCTCGGGTCAAAGTTTTTATAAACTCTATGACCAAATCCCATTAATCGGAAAGAATCATTCTTATCTTTTGCTTTTTCAATATATTTTGCAGTATCGCCTCCATCTGCTTTGATCGCTTCCAGCATCTCGATAACCGCCTGATTAGCTCCTCCGTGCAAAGGACCCCATAATGCCGAAATCCCAGCAGACAACGATGCATACAATCCTGCATGTGAAGATCCTACAATTCTTACAGTAGATGTCGAACAGTTCTGTTCATGATCTGCATGTAAAATCAGTAATTTATCCAATGCGTTGTTTACGATCTGATTGGCCTCATAGGTCTTATTAGGCCTGGAAAACATCATTTTATGTAGGTTTTCTACATATCCTAACGAATTATCTCCATAGTCCAGTGGTAAGCTCTTTCGTTTTCTCATCGTCCAGGCTGCCAGTACGGGAAACTTAGCCAACACCTTTACAATCGCATCATACATTGCTTCTTCTGAGTCTACATCTACAGAATCAGGATTAAAAGCGATCAATGCACTTGTTAATGAAGAAAGAACACCCATAGGATGCGCACTTTTGGGAAATCCATCAAGAATCTTCTTCATATCTTCATCTACATGGGATTCTTCCTTAATATCTTCATCAAACTTTGTTAACTGTTCTGTTGTTGGCAATTCACCAAAAATCAACAAATAAGCTACTTCTAAGAAATCTGCCTTTTCTGCCAGCTCTTCTATAGTATATCCGCAATATCTCAAAATTCCTTTCTCACCATCCAGAAATGTAATTCCACTCTCACAGCTTCCTGTGTTTTTATATCCGGGATCTATGGTAGTAACTCCTCCGGTTACATTTCTCAGTGTTTTTATATCTATCCCGAATTCTTTTTCTGTTCCTTCTATGATGGGAAACTCATATTTATTACCGTCGATTTCTAACGTAGCTATTTTTGACATGTGATTTTTTAGAATTTTGCTTTTATAATAAGGGTTGCTAAATTACAAAATATAGTGTTAAGATAGTATTAATCGTTATATCTATTTTAGCCTTACAGCTTACTTTGAATTTATCCCTAAAAAAACGAGAGTTTATTACAAATCCTCGTTTCTGGTCTTATGATTTTCTATTTCTTTTATTGAATAATCAATTGTTTTCTTTGAGCAATACCATTAGTGGTAACAGCCACTACATATAAACCGTATTTTAATTAATGGGCATCAATCTCTATTGCAGCATTACCCCTTTTTTAAAGCTTGTAATACTCAATTACCATTTGTAAGGACTCTTTTTTTGAAGCAAGTTTTTTATCAAAAATTTGATACTATTGCTTATCGAAAATCATTCAAACTGACACATATTTTCTTAAACCAAGACCACAGATAGATGCAGAACGCTTATTATATTGATCTATTTCTAAAAATAGTCAACGTTTTGAAAGTACTGTTTCTATCTAATAACAAGCCTTTTTGCTGTATTATTAATATCTATAATATAGATTCCTGACGCTAGATTAGAAGCATCTACCGCTATACTCTGAGGGTTAAAAATGGTCTTCACCGTTTTTACATATCTTCCTTTTATGTCCATAATCTTAATCGATGGATTCACAATCCCATCTAGCAAATTAATCGTAAACCTTCCATTTGTAGGGTTTGGAGTTATACTAAAATCTGAGGTTACAATATCCGGATTTGATAAGGGGAAGAAAAGAAAATTTACATCACCAGTTAATTCAGAAAACTGATCACCAGCGGAATTTCCTCCAGTTACATCTATATTAAAAAATGCATCCAAAACAGGACTAACATTTGAAGCCGGTACTTCCGTATTACTTAACAATCTTATTTCCCCAGACGAAGGATTTCCTAAAACATTAAAAGTAACCAAATCTATAACTTCACCAACAGGATGAGAAGGAATGACAGCCGTACCAGTATTTGAAGCAACCTGCCAAGCATCTCTTGTCTCTATAGGATCATTAGCACCAAGAGAACTATCCGTAATTTGAGTAAGAGATCCTAATTGTAAGAGTTTAAAATCTAAACTACCCATATCTATTGAAGCTCCAGGTGGCAACATAATAGTAAAACCAAAAGCTTCTAAATTAGGCACATCCGTTCCTGAATCAAATGTAGAAACAGCAGAAACTGTGAACTGATAAATATCATCCTGACTTAAAGTAAAGTCATAATTGGACTGAGCTATATTTGATTCTATACCAAACATTAAGATAGCAAATATTAGTAAAGTTTTTTTCATTTTTTATATTTTTATGGCAGTTGTTGATTAACTGGATTTGTTGGTAAATTGAATATATTCAAAGGATTACTAAAAACATTATCCCTTATAAAAACGAATTCGGTGTTTGCTCCAAAATATCCAGTAACCCCATTCATGTTAACATCTGTACTACTATAGCCCTGCGAAGGATATGTTGGAAGATTAAATAAATTACCTGAATCATCAAAAACTCTTTGACGGATTACAATCGATTCTGTCGATGCTCCAAAATATGTGATTTGATTATCTCCATTAGCATCACCTGCCCACATCCCGACAGTGCCAACAGGCATGCCAATCGAAGTTTGAGCTTCAGCTCCACTATCTTTAATAAAAGTAGCCTGACTACCATCTCTAAAATCAATATTGATTGGTATCGTATTTAGGGCAATAGGAGTTGCGGTCATGATTCCTAAATGGTTTCTATGCTTGATTACTATATAGTAACTCCCGCCTGTAGTGGCAGTCATTGTTAGTTCTGTATTCCCGTTTATATCTACTATATCTCCATCTTTTTGTACAAAAGCAGATTGCGCATCTATTACGGTGGTATTTGTTACCGCATCCCGTAACTCTATAAATACCCAGTCTACAATATTATCAGCATCCAGAGCAGCATCGTTAAAAATGGATCCGTCTACAGAAACACCATCACTATAAGGAGTATCATTAGGAAGATATCCAAGAGTTCTGAGATCATCTCTCATCAGATTATCTGTAGTTCCCAGCATGGCTCCCTGTAAGAATACTTTTGGAGAAAGCCTTACTACACTATTCAATACATTTACTACAAAATCATAGGTTGTAGGTGCTGATCCACAAGCAACATCAAATGTAATTGCAGCAGTATAGGTGCCTGAATTACTTAATTGAATATCATTAGAGATCTCTACTTCTGTGCCTGTAGAAGAAAAAGAATCCGGCCCCGACCAGGAAACGGTTCCATTAAATGTTTCCGGAAAACGTATTTCCAGTTTTCTTCCCAGCTCAATATCAATAGTTGCTCCCGGACTAGCAATAAAAGGTGCATCATCCAGGCTTGTTTCAAAAGAAAGCGTTGGGTTTTCACTATCTATCGTAATATCTTTTTGAACCACAATCCCACAGGGATCAGGAATCTCATAGGTAAGGGTATACTGTCCGGGTGTACTTGCTGAGAGATCAATTTCTCCGGTATTGGCATCAATAAAAACCAAACCTGCTGTACTACTAAAAGATCCTCCTCCTGATCCTGTTATAACCGGAGACGGATTAGTATCAGACTGACAATATGCCGGCAATGCATACTCAAAATCTGCTATACTGTTGGTAATAATAGTAATTGTAAAAGTACTTGAACCTGCACAGGCACCCGCAGTTGTATATGTAATTTCGTGAGGACCTTCTGCACTGGCATCCAGATCTATTAATCCAGAACCTGCGTTTATCACTAATCCAGAACTGGAACTATTAGAAAAAACTCCACCCGCAGTTCCTGTAATCGTCGGTAGAGGGTCTACATCTCCACTACAATACTCAGTCACAGCATAACTAAATGAAGCATCCGCTCCCACTATGGTTATATCCTGAGGAGTACTCGTTGCAGCACAAATCCCTGTAAGGTCATACACTATAGGATACATACCCGCAGGTGTTGCAGTTACGTCTATTTCTCCGGTAGCCGCATCGGCAAAAATCAAATTAGGATCTGTGGAGCTAAACATACCTCCATTGGTTCCGGATATGGTGGCAACCGGATTGGGATCATTTTTACAAAATGTAGCTGCACTATAACTAAACGAAGTATTCCCGGAAGCTATGATTTGCAGGTTAATTGTACTTGAAGTAAAACCTCCAGTACCACAATTATTAAAAATAACTCTTTGGACTGAATAGAATCCTACGGCAGATTCACTTAAATCAATAAGAGCATTTACCTGATTATCATTATCTACAAACTTAAGCCCGGATCCTCCGGCAGTAACCAGAAAAACCTGTCCTTGTCCGGCAGGTAATGGCTGGCTAAATATAGGAGCTGGATCTATTCCATCCTGACAAAAAACGGGAGATCCATAAGAATAGGCCGCGTCTATAAGATCTACAATAAAAACGGTATGAGAAGCGACAACACATCCTTCTGGCGTTGTATACTGAACAACATATTCTCCTGGAGTAGACGCGTTCAAATCTATCTCTCCGGTAGATGACATCATCTTTTGATTCTCTTCGGGTTTTGCAATAAAAATAGATCCGCCACCGCCACCGCCGGCAAAAACCAATCCATCAGGTGAACTGGTAAACTCACCTCCGCTTACTCCTGTGATTATAGGAGTGGGATTTGAAGATGACCTACATAATGTAGTAGACGATGAGCCATTATTATTATAACTAATGCTCGCTGGTTGCGCAGCATTAATAGTGATACTTTGCATAAAGACAAGTGGGCTGCCACTCGCAACAGTATATGTTATTTGATATGTTCCTGGTGTGCTTGCATCGAGATCAACGATTCCTGTAGCCGTATCTACAAAAACCAGGCCTGCCGTACTGCTAAATAACCCTCCGGGGGTCGTAACATTAGGAATGGGATCTATTCCGTTCTGACAAAATTCTGAAGGTGTATAGTCAAAGGTAGCATTAAGCGTCTCTATTTTTTCAATTTCTTCTTTTGAGGTATAATCATTAAAAGATGCCCAAAAGTTATATAAACTTTCTGATGTACTATTCTTCATCTTCGAATCCTTTCCGAAGGTAGTTTGGGGCGATAAAAAAAATAAGAAGAACAATAGTAAAAGTATCTTCATATAATATGTTTTTTTGGTTCGCGAAATTATTAAAAATTACTTAACCAGCCTTCTAAAATAGTTAAAATAAGTTAAAATACCATATTTTACCGTAAAAAACAGTTTTTTAACCCTTTAACCCCTTTAAAAACCCGAAAAAAAACATCAAAAACATCAAAAACATCATTTTATAACAAAAGAAGCTCACTTTTGAGAGTGAGCTTCTTTTATAAATATGTAATCTGTTTGATTATTTTAACCTGAATTCGAAACAAAAATAGCATCCATCGAATCATCTGACAAAAGAAAGGCGCTTTCAAGATTCGTTATTATTTGACCTAAAAACTGAATCCCTTTTATAACTTTTGCATCTATCATTTCGATCGATTTGATGATTTTTCTTCAATCAAACCCTTCTATCGGTAATTTTTTAGTTTATTTTAAACGCTTTTTCTTTTGGATAATAAGCAACAACTCCTAATTCTTCTTCAATTCTAAGTAATTGATTATATTTTGCCATTCTATCACTACGAGATGCAGATCCAGTTTTTATTTGACCTGTATTGAGAGCAACTGCCAAATCTGCAATTGTATTATCTTCGGTCTCCCCGGAACGATGTGACATCACTGAGGTATATCCGGCATTATGTGCCATATTTACTGCTGCAATGGTTTCTGTAAGCGTTCCTATCTGATTCACCTTAATCAAAATAGAATTTGCGATTCCATTTTCGATCCCTCTAGATAATCTTTCTACATTGGTTACAAATAAATCATCACCTACTAATTGTACTTTGTCTCCAATCTTATCCGTCAGATACTTCCAACCATCCCAATCATTTTCATCCATACCATCTTCAATAGAAATAATAGGATATTTTGATGCCAGTTCTGCAAGGTAATCCGCCTGTTCTTCACTGGTTCTGATTACTCCTGTATCTCCTTCAAATTTTGTATAATCATATTTGCCGTCAACATAAAATTCTGCCGCAGCACAATCCAGAGCTACCATTACTTCATCTCCAAATTTATAGCCTGCTTTTTCTACAGCCAATGCTATAGAATCCAATGCATCTTCTGTACCATCCAATGTAGGAGCAAAACCTCCTTCATCACCTACTGCTGTACTTAATCCTCTATCGTGGAGTACCTTTTTCAGATTATGAAAAATCTCGGTTCCCATTTGCATGGCGTGTGTGAAATTTTCAGCTTTTACAGGCATCACCATAAACTCCTGAAATGCGATTGGAGCATCACTATGAGACCCTCCATTAATAATATTCATCATAGGTACAGGAAGTGTATTAGCACTCACTCCGCCTACATAACGATACAATGGCATATTAAGTTCATTTGCAGCTGCCTTTGCTGCAGCCAATGAAACACCAAGAATAGCATTCGCTCCTAATTTTGATTTATTAGGAGTTCCATCAAGCTCAATCATGGTTTGATCCAATAAATTTTGATCAAAAATAGAATATCCTAATAATTCTTCAGCAATTATTGTATTGACATTTTCTACTGCTTTTTTAACTCCTTTACCCATATAATCACTCCCGCCATCACGTAATTCTACAGCTTCATGTTCTCCTGTTGAAGCTCCCGAAGGAACTGCTGCCCTTCCTAAAACACCATTTTCGGTAATCACATCTACTTCTACGGTAGGGTTACCTCGTGAATCTAAAATCTGTCTGGCGTGAATATTAATAATTACACTCATTTTTTGATTTATTTTTGTTGGATACTTTTAATTCTTCGCAATATACAAAACCGATAAATTCTAATACCTTCTAAAAGCTCTTAATTTATTGCACAAATCCATACAGATCTACCAAGTTATCAACTATAACGTTATAGACAAACATATTGTTAAATCAATTTTAGATTTGCAATAAAAACTAAAATTTTGTCACTATCCTTTTGCACTTTTAATATTAGTTATAAACTGATCAAACAGATAGGTAGAATCATTTGGGCCAGGACTAGCTTCGGGATGATATTGTACTGAAAAACAATTTTTACTATTCATTTTTATCCCTGCAACGGTATTATCATTCAAATGCACATGAGTGATCTCTATATCCGCATGTTTCTCTGTTTCCTCTCTATTAATAGCAAAGCCATGATTTTGAGAAGTAATTTCTCCTTTGCCTGTGAGTAGGTTTTTTACGGGATGATTGATACCTCTATGCCCGTGATGCATTTTATAAGTGCTGATTCCATTAGCAAGACCAATTACCTGATGCCCCAGGCATATCCCAAATAATGGCAAATCTCTTTTTAGTATTTCTTTTGCAGTGTCTATTGCAGCAGAAAGAGGTTCAGGATCTCCCGGTCCATTAGATAAAAAATAACCGTCTGGTTGCCATTCGCTCATTTCTTCATAGGTTGCATTATATGGAAAAACCTTAATATAAGCATCTCGTTTTGCAAGATTACGCAGAATATTTTTTTTAACTCCAATATCCAATGCTGATATTTTATAAGTAGCATTCGGGTCTCCATAAAAATAAGGTTCTTTTGTAGAAACTTTTGAAGCCAACTCTAGCCCATTCATATCTGGCACTGCTGCCAACTGCTGTTTTAATGACTCTACATCATCTACTTCTGTCGAAATCAAAGCATTCATTGCTCCGTTATCTCGTATATAACTTACCAAAGCTCGTGTATCCACATCAGAAATAGCCAATAAATTATGTTTCTCTAAAAACTCCTGTAAAGAACCATCTGCCAAATCTCTTGAAAATTCATAACTAAAATTCTTTACGATAAGACCAGCAATTTTTATTGAATCAGATTCTATCTCTTCATCATTGGTTCCGTAATTACCAATATGCGCATTGGTAGTCACCATTAATTGTCCGTAATATGATGGATCGGTAAAGATCTCCTGATACCCTGTCATACCTGTATTAAAGCATACTTCACCAAAAGCGGTTCCTTCTCGTCCTACAGCTTTTCCATAAAAAACGGTACCATCAGCCAATAAAACAATAGCCTTTTTTCGAGATTGATATTTCATATTTTTCTCCTTTTTTTAGGGTATAAAACAATTACGTTTTATATAACTCTTCTTTTTTATTTAACAGACTTAATTCGTTACGAATAAATCTGCGCAAAAGTACAGTAAATAATTATTTTTTTAAACTCTCAGGCATTTTTTTAATCATATATAAATAGGATAATAATTAATTTATGTACATCCGTTTATTGCCCACTTGCTGTAATACTTGCTATTACAAGTCTGTCGAAGATTCGTTCCCCAAAATATCTTCTATTGAGTTTGTAGACAAATTCATTTAGATATCATTGTAAATATTTCTTCTTGTTGTTTTCACAAATGCTCAAAACTATATCTTTTAAGCTTAACTTAATGTCCATCCAAATGTAGTAACTCCGAACCGATAATCATTCTTCTCATAAAACAAAAAAAATAGAGCAATGGTTAGAACTACACAAAGATAAGATAGAAATGTTCTTTATTCCTCCCTATTCTCCAGAACTCAATCCGCAAGAATATGTGAATCAAGATTTCAAAACCAATATCATTGGAAAGAAAAGAGCCATTAGCAAAGAGCAACTCAAAGAAAATATCAAAGGGTTTATAAAAAAAAGGAAGAAAGATAAACCGCAATTGATCAAATATTTACACCGTAAGCACGCCAGATACGCCACCTAAAGCTTTTATGCAAACTAATTACCCTAACGATTAATAATTCATTTCTTTTTATCTGAATTTTTATCTTATCAGGGCAAAAAACAAATCAAATTAATTACTCTTTTTTGTTGCGCTCAGAAGATATTTTAATCAATTATCAGTTTACCATTTTTCATTAATTGTGTATCCGAAGCAGAGACTTGAAAAAGTAAATTCCACTCGCCAAATTGTTCCTTTCAATTGCAACTTGTTTAGCGCTAGTATTATTTGTTAACCAAAAGATCTGACCTTGATTGCTCTAAAGTGTGATCAAAAATCACTTCGTTGTTTTATGGCCATTTATATGAACAATTTAGCACTGAATTTGATTTTTTTTAAAAATTGATTTTTTTTTTAAAATGTTTAATACGATTTGTGATTAAAAAATTCGTATAGATTCATTGAACTATTTTTTCTTTATGCAAGGCAAAAAAATCAAGCATAGCTATAGCTACGGTTTATTTTTTAAACGAAGTAGAAAGGAAAAAGAAAGGATGAATATACGAAATTTTTAGTTATAAATCGTATAATTTCAAATACTTAAGAGATTTATTCTGTTGAATACTTTTGAAATAAGTTGAGTAAAGCTAAGGAATGTTGTTTACTAAATGTAGGGATAAAACTAATCAAATTGTTTATTAAGTGTAGCTGCACAAGAAATTATTAATCAAATATTAAAACCTAATTTTATGAAAAAATCGAATTTATTACTTGGACTAGTATTATCAGCTTTTATGCTATTTTTTAATAGCTGTAGTACTGAAGATGAAAGTATCCCCGTTGAAAACAGTGATATTCAAACATCAAATATTGAGGAAGAAACTGATCCATTTAAAAATACCGCATACAATTATAAAGGGATTGTATATGATAATATTGAATCCCTAGAAAAAGTGGCAGATCCTGATAACCTTTATATTTCATACTCAGAAGAATATGGCGCATTTGCTTTTGACACAGAAAAGGAAGTAGAAGCTTATGATCTTGAATTAACTACTAAATATGAAAGCGTTAATAAAAACGCAAGGTACAAAATTATCAAATTAAGATTATGGAAAAAGAAGCATGCTAGAGGATCTCATCGAACGTACACTCTGCGTGTAGACAAAAAATCTAAATATAGAAAAAAAAGTCTATATCTGACAAATCTAAGACCTTTTAAAAGTTATAAAGTTATTAGAGGAGGTGCTGATATTCTCGCCTTCATAGCTGCTCAAAGACATGGTTTTCACAGAATTTTTAGTGGATATCTGAACTCAAAACATCAGGCTAGAAATTTTCCTTTTCCTGGCAACCGAGCTGACAAAGCAGGTATTACAATGACTGGTTATAGATAAAAGCAAATCATTAAACCCAGATTATACATTGGAAAATCTATTACAGTTCTGAGCTACTGAAAACACTATCACTTTGCTGCTTTTTTTTGATTTCACCGTAGCCCTCGTCACAGTTCAGGATAAACTGCTATGCTAAAACCGAGAAAAAGTCAGTGTTTATTGTATCTCAAAGCTTCATAACGAAGTTTCAATGCATAATCTGTGTTAAACAATTAGATGATGATAAATAAAAAAGGGCAATCAATAAATTGATTGCCCTTTTTTATTTGTATTGTATTAAGAATAATATTTATTCTTCTTCTTCAGAACTAGCAGTTTTGGTAACTGGAGCTACCGGAGTAGCATCTGTTTTCTTTGTTCTACCTCTTCTTGTAGATTTCTTCTTAGTTGGCTTACCTGCATTATATAATTCATTGTAATCCACTAATTCGATCATTGCCATGTCAGCGTTATCACCTAAACGATTTCCAAGTTTTATAATTCTTGTATATCCTCCTGGTCTGTCTCCCACTTTGGCTGCTACATCTCTAAATAATTCTGCAACTGCATATTTATCACGCAATCTACTAAAAACGATACGACGGTTATGGGTAGTATCTTCTTTAGACTTTGTTACTAATGGCTCTATAAATTGCTTTAATGCTTTCGCTTTTGCAACTGTAGTATTTATTCGCTTATGTTCTATAAGAGAACAAGCCATATTCGCAAGCATTGCTTTACGATGTGCAGTTTTTCTTCCTAAGTGATTTATTTTTTTTCCGTGTCTCATGACATTTTAATTTAATCATCATCTTGCTTCAACTCATTATGAGGAGCAAAATATGATGTATTAGTCTTTATCTAATTTATACTTTGAAAGATCCATCCCAAAATTAAGCCCTTTTACATTCACTAGTTCTTCTAGCTCAGTCAAAGATTTCTTACCAAAGTTACGGAACTTCATTAAATCATTTTTATTGTAAGATACCAGGTCACCTAATGTATCTACTTCTGCCGCTTTTAAACAATTAAGTGCTCTTACAGAAAGATCCATATCGATTAACTTAGTTTTTAACAACTGTCTCATATGTAAAGATTCTTCATCATATGTTTCAGTTTGAGCAATTTCATCAGCTTCTAGTGTGATGCGCTCATCAGAGAATAGCATAAAGTGATGGATCAAGATTTTTGCCGCTTCTGTTAAGGCATCTTTAGGATGAATAGATCCATCAGATACAATTTCAAAAACCAACTTCTCATAATCCGTTTTCTGCTCTACACGATAATTCTCAATACTATATTTTACATTCTTAATTGGCGTATAAATAGAATCTGTAAAAATAGTCCCTATAGGAGCATTTGCCTTTTTATTTTCCTCAGCTGGCACATACCCTCTACCTTTTTCTATTGTAATTTCTAGATTAAGAGCTATTTTCTTATCCATATTACAAATAATCAAATCCGGATTAAGGACTTGAAAACCTGATATAAATTTCTGGAAATCACCAGCTGTCAATTGCTCTTGACCCGAAATTGAAATAGTAACTGACTCATTATCTATATCTTCTATCTGACGCTTAAAACGTACTTGTTTAAGATTCAGGATAATCTCAGTTACATCTTCTACAACTCCAGAAATAGTTGAAAATTCATGATCTACTCCTTCGATTCTTAAAGAAGTAATAGCGAATCCCTCCAAAGAAGATAGCAAAACTCTTCGCAAAGCGTTACCAACTGTCAATCCATACCCAGGTTCTAATGGTCTAAATTCAAATTTACCATCAAACTCACTAGAGTCGATCATGATAACTTTATCGGGCTTCTGAAAATTTAATATTGCCATATTACTGTTTCTTCTTAGAGTTAATTACTTCGAATATAATTCGACGATGAATTGTTCATTGATATTTTCCGGAATCTGTATTCTAGCCGGAACAGATACGAATGTACCTTGTTTAGTGTCATTATTAAAAGTAATCCACTCATATACTTTACTATTATTAGCAAGTGAATTCTGGATAACTTCTAATGATTTTGATTTTTCTCTAACTCCCACGACATCACCAGGTTTTAATTGATAAGAAGGAATATTTACCAATTCACCATTTACTGTAATATGTCTGTGCGAAACTAATTGTCTAGCACCTCTACGAGAGTTTGCCAATCCCATTCTGAATGCTACATTATCCAAACGAGACTCACATAATTGAAGTAATACTTCACCTGTAATTCCCTGAGATCTCGTAGCTTTTTCGAACATATTACGAAATTGACGTTCCAGAACACCATAGGTATATTTTGCTTTTTGCTTTTCCATCAACTGGATAGCATACTCACTTTTTTTACCTCTACGTCTATTATTTCCGTGTTGACCAGGAGGGTAATTTCTTTTATCGAAAGACTTATCGTCTCCGAATATCGCTTCTCCAAACTTACGAGCGATTTTAGTTTTTGGACCAGTATATCTTGCCATTATTATTAATTTAATTAATCAGAGGGGGTTATGAATTAAGGTCTCTTTCCTTCGATAATCCTGTATTCCTCTATGATACTTGTTTACTTTTTTAGATATCTTATAAAAAAGATCCCGAAACATTTCAGGAACTATTTATTATACTCTACGTCTCTTAGGAGGACGACATCCGTTATGCGGCATTGGAGTTACATCAATAATCTCTGATACCTCGATTCCAGAATTATGAAGAGAACGTATTGCTGATTCTCTACCATTTCCAGGACCTTTAACGTATACCTTTACTTTCTTCAGACCAGCTTCGATTGCAACTTTAGAAGCATCTTCTGCTGCTAATTGAGCAGCATATGGGGTATTTTTTTTGGATCCTCTAAATCCCATTTTACCAGCTGAAGACCAAGAAATAACGTCTCCTTTTTTATTAGTTAACGATACGATAATATTATTAAAAGAAGCAGTTACGTGCGCTTCTCCTACAGATTCAACAATTACCTTACGTTTTTTTGAAGTTGACTTTGCCATACTACTTATTATTTAGTTGCTTTTTTCTTGTTAGCAACTGTTTTTCTTCTTCCTTTACGAGTTCTAGAGTTATTCTTAGTACGTTGTCCTCTTAGTGGCAATCCAGCTCTATGACGTATACCTCTATAGCATCCTATATCCATAAGACGCTTAATATTCAACTGAACTTCAGAACGCAATTCTCCTTCTATAGTATAAGTCCCTACAGCTTCACGAATACGACCAATCTGATCATCATCCCAGTCAGACACTTTTGCATTCTCATCTACTTGAGCACCTGCTAAAATCTCTTTAGCTCTACTTCTACCAATTCCGAAGATATAGGTCAATGCTATAACTCCTCGCTTTTGTTTAGGTATATCTACCCCTGCAATTCTTGCCATAATTACCCTTGTCTTTGTTTAAATCTAGGATTCTTTTTATTAATCACGTAAAGTCGGCCTTTTCTACGCACAATCTTGCACTCGGCACTTCTCTTTTTTATTGATGCTCTAACTTTCATCTATTTGTTTTTTTACATCTAAAATTATGTTAAACATATCTTAGAAAATCAGTAACAAGATTTTCAGCCTGCAAAAATACAGAAAAAATCTTAATTAGCTAACATTATAATTTATTAGTATCTATATGTTATACGAGCCTTTGTTAAATCGTAAGGACTCATTTCTAATTTAACCTTGTCGCCTGGTAATAATTTAATATAGTGCATACGCATCTTTCCAGAGATGTGAGCCGTCACTACATGTCCATTTTCAAGTTCTACACGAAACATTGCATTAGATAATGCTTCGATAATGCTTCCATCTTGTTCTATTGCTGGTTGTTTTGCCATTATGCTACTGCTTTACGGTTTTTACCAGTTTTCATTAATCCATCATAATGCCTGTTTAGTAAATAAGAATTTACTTGCTGCATAGTATCGATAGCAACTCCTACCATAATAAGTAATGAGGTACCACCAAAAAACAATGCCCATCCTTGTTGAACCCCAAGAACTTTTACAGCTATTGCAGGAAAAACTGCTATTAACGCTAAAAATATAGATCCAGGTAGTGTAATTTGAGACATAATTTTATCCAGATACTCTGCGGTTTCACCACCAGGTCTAATCCCCGGAATAAAACCACCACTACGTTTTAGGTCATCTGCCATTTTATTGGTAGGAACCGTAATTGCCGTATAGAAATAAGTAAATACTATTATTAATAATGCGAATACTAGATTATACCAAAACCCAAAAATATCACTAAAGGCTGCCGCTATACCCTGAGAAGTTTCTGATTCTGAAAGACCAGCCACTGCCGCAGGAATAAACATGATTGCCTGCGCAAAGATAATTGGCATTACCCCAGAGGCATTTAATTTTAAAGGTATATACTGACGAGAACCGAAGACATTTTTTTCATATCCTCCCCCAGCTGTTCTTCTTGCATATTGCACTGGTATCTGACGTACTGCCATTACCAAAAGAACGGAGGCCAGAATGATGACAAACCAAATAACCAGTTCTATAAGAACCATAATTATATCTCCACCCTCTCCAGATGTTCTGGAAATAAAATTCTGTACAAATGATTGCGGCAATGTAGCAATAATACCCACCATAATTAATAATGAAATACCATTACCAATTCCTTTATCAGTAATCTTTTCTCCAAGCCACATTGCAAAAATACAACCTGTAGTCAATACGATTACAGAAGATACAACAAAAACCGTTTGATTTTCTAGCACAAAAGCTGCCGGTGGGAGTGTTGCAAACAAATTATAAATATAACCTGGTCCCTGAACCAAAGTAATAGCGATGGTTAACCAACGCGTAATTTGATTAATTTTCTTTCGCCCACTTTCTCCTTCTTTCTGTAATTTCTGAAGATACGGAATTGCAATCCCCATTAGCTGTACAACAATCGAAGCTGATATATAAGGCATAATACCTAAAGCAAATACAGAAGCATTTGCAAATGCCCCTCCCGTAAATGCATTGAGCAGTCCTAACAGACCATCTTGAGTTTGAGTACCCAAATTTGCTAATTCTGCCGCGTCAACACCAGGAAGTACTATTTGTGCCCCAAAACGATATACTAAAAGTAACCCTAGCGTAACTAAGATTCTATTTTTTAGTTCTTCGATCTTCCAAATGTTTTTTATTGTATCAATAAGTTTCATGAGTTATGTATTATAAGGTTACTGCTTCACCACCTGCTGCTTCAATAGCAGCTTTGGCTGTAGCTGTAAATTTGTGAGCTGATACTTTTAATTTTGCCTTCAACTCACCTCTACCCAGTATCTTAACTAAATCATTTTTTCCTGCAAGACGTGTAGCTAAAATCACGTCAAAATCAACAGTATCAGTTATTTTACCAGCATCTACTAACTTCTGCAGTGTATCAAGGTTAATTCCTTGATATTCTTTTCTGTTAATATTTGTAAAACCAAATTTAGGCACACGTCTTTGAAGTGGCATTTGCCCACCTTCAAAACCAATTTTTCTAGAATAACCAGAACGTGATTTTGCACCTTTATGACCACGAGCAGCTGTTCCTCCTTTACCAGAACCTTGTCCGCGACCTAAGCGTTTACTGTTATTTTTTACTGAACCTGCAGCAGGTTTTAAGTTACTTAAATCCATTTGCTTATATTATTTTGTTTCTACAGAAACTAAATGTTTAACTTTATTTACCATCCCAAGGATATTAGGAGTGTCGTCATGCTCTACAACCTGACCGATCTTTTTAAGACCTAAAGCCTCCAGAGTTCTTTTTTGTCTCTGTGTACGATTAATAGCGCTTTTTACTTTCTTAACTCTAATCTTTGCCATCTTCCTTAAATTTATCCTTTAAACACTTTCTCAAGTGAAACCCCTCGTTGTTTTGCTACTTGCTGCGCACTACGCATTTGCAATAAGGCATCAAACGTTGCTTTCACCACATTATGTGGATTAGACGATCCTTGATTCTTAGAAAGTACATCATGTACACCAACAGCTTCCAGTACTGCACGAATTGCTCCACCTGCAATTACCCCGGTACCTGTTGCAGCAGGCATAAGTAAAACTCTTGCCCCTCCATATTTACCCTTTTGTTCATGAGGTAATGTACCTTTATGTAATGGTATTCTAACTAAATTCTTTTTAGCATCTTCTACCGCTTTTGCAATAGCCTCTGCTACTTCTTTGGATTTACCTAAACCGTGACCTACAACGCCATTTTCATCTCCCACAACTACGATTGCAGAAAATCCAAAGGCTCTACCTCCTTTAGTAACTTTTGTTACACGTTGTACTCCAACTAAGCGATCTTTTAATTCAAGTCCACTTGGTTTTACTAATTCTGCGTTTTTATATTTTTGATACATAATTTCTTAGAATTTTAGTCCTCCTTCTCTAGCTCCTTCAGCTAATGATTTTACTCTACCATGATATAAGTATCCACCTCTATCAAATGATACAGTTTCTACACCAGCCTTCATTGCTTTTTCCGCAAGGGACTTCCCAACCAAGTTTGCTTTTTCTTCTTTATTTCCTGATATTGATACAATGTCTTTATCTCTTGATGAAGCCGCACTGATAGTTTTACCAGTTACATCATCTATAATTTGAGCATAAATTTCCTTATTACTTCTAAAAACAGATAATCTAGGACGTTGTTCTGTTCCGCTAACTGTTCCGCGGATTCGCTTTCTGATCTTTAATCTTCTTAAATCTTTTGAGAATGCCATAACTTAATTATTATGCAGACTTACCTGCTTTTCTTCTTAATTCTTCTCCTACAAATTTAACTCCTTTTCCTTTATAAGGCTCTGGTTTGCGGAATCCTCTGATTTTTGCAGCTACCTGACCAACCAATTGTTTATCGTGAGAAGTTAATTTAACGATTGGATTCTTACCTTTCTCTGAAATAGTCTCTATTTTTACCTCTGGAGCTACATTTAGCACGATATTATGAGAGAAACCTAAGGCCAAATCTAATTTCTGACCTTGATTAGAAGCTCTGTAACCAACTCCAACCAATTCTAGTTCCTTGGTCCAACCATTAGATACACCTTTGATCATATTATTAATCAGAGATCTGTATAATCCATGCTTTGCTTTATGATCTTTAGACTCTGTAGGTCGAGTAAGCGTAACCTGACCTTCTTCGACTTTTATATCGATACTATCAATTTCTTGAGAAAGTTCTCCTAATTTTCCTTTAACAGTAACAACATTACCTACCACCTCTACGGTGACACCAGACGGAATAGTTACTGGATTTTTTCCTATTCTTGACATTTCTTATTGTCTTTTATACTGTTAGTATACGTAACAAAGTAATTCACCTCCTACATTCTCCTGTCTTGCCTGCTTACCAGTCATTACCCCATGAGAAGTAGAAATGATAGCTATTCCCAATCCATTAAGAATTCTAGGAACTTCACTAGATCCTGCATACTTACGCAAACCAGGCTTACTGATTCTTTGTAATTCTTTTATAACAGGCTCTTTAGTTAGCTTATCATATTTAAGAGCGATCTTAATGCTACCCTGTGTTGTATTATCTTCAAATTTATAACTTAAAATATACCCTTGATCGAATAATATTTTAGTGATCTCCTTTTTAACCTTAGATGCAGGAATCTCAACCACTCTATGTTGAGCATTATTTGCATTACGAATTCTGGTTAAATAATCTGCTATAGGATCTGTATTCATTGTTTATACTTTATGGTATTGGTTTTCGAATTTACTATCGAACCTTACACCAATTAATTTACTTTATTATTACCAACTAGCTTTAGTAACTCCGGGTATTAACCCTTGGTTAGCCATTTCTCTAAAGGTAACACGAGAAATCCCAAATTGACGCATATATCCTTTTGGTCTACCGGTTAACTTACAACGATTATGTTTGCGTATCGGAGAAGCATTTTTAGGCAACTTCTGTAATGCTTCATAATCTCCAGCTTCTTTTAAAGCTTTACGTTTTTCAGCATATTTAGCTACAATCTTTGCTCTCTTCACCTCACGGGCTTTCATTGATTCTTTAGCCATAATTAATTCTTTTTAAAAGGTAATCCTAGTTCGGTTAACAATGATTTTGCTTCTTTATCAGTTTTAGCAGATGTTTCAAAAGTAATATTCATTCCTGAAATTTTATTTACTTTATCAATATCTATTTCCGGAAAGATAATTTGTTCTGTAATACCTAACGAATAATTACCTCTACCATCAAAACCTGTAGCATTGATTCCATTAAAATCTCGTACACGAGGTAAAGCTGAAGTAATTAAGCGATCTAAAAACTCATACATTCGCTCACCTCTTAGCGTAACCTTGGCACCAATTGGCATTCCTTTACGCAATTTAAAAGTA
Source organism: Aquimarina sp. RZ0 (assembly GCF_008370685.1). Classification (GTDB taxonomy): domain Bacteria; phylum Bacteroidota; class Bacteroidia; order Flavobacteriales; family Flavobacteriaceae; genus Aquimarina. The sequence goes on along the minus strand of NZ_VTZU01000024.1, from coordinate 47,675 downwards.
GCAACATCTTTCTTAGAAATCGTAGATATAGCTTTCTGACCTGTAATCATAGTTAACTCGTCTACAGCATAATCGATTAATTTTTTATCTGCTACAGCAGCTCCTACTCCTCTACTCAAAACAATTTTTTTAAGTTTTGGAACCTGCATCACGTTATTATAACTGAATTCTTCTGTAAGAGCTGACACTACTTTGCCATTATACTCTTGTTTTAGTCTTGGGATATAAGCCATAACTATATTACTTCATTAGATTTTTTAGAAAATCTCACTTTCTTATCTCCTTCTACTCTATACCCTACTCTTGTCGCTTCTCCATTAGAAGTTAATAGCGATAAATTCGAAATATGAATAGCTGCTTCTTGCTTTACAATCCCACCTTGTGGATTAGCTGCACTAGGCTTCTGGTGCTTAGACACTAAGTTAACACCTTCTACAATTGCCTTGTTTTTATCTATCAATACTTTCTGTACTTTACCTTCCTGACCTTTGTTGTCTCCAGCTATTACACGAACTGTATCTCCTGATTTAATTTTAAGCTTTGTCATTTTGCTATCTTAAATTAAAGCACTTCTGGCGCTAGTGAAACAATCTTCATGAACTGCTTATCACGAAGTTCTCTTGCTACAGGACCAAACACACGCGTTCCTCTCATTTCTCCTGCGGGGTTCAATAGAACACATGCATTATCATCGAAACGAATATAAGAACCATCTGGTCTGCGCACTTCTTTTTTGGTACGAACTACAACTGCAGTAGAAACCGCTCCTTTTTTAATGTTTCCATTAGGAGTTGCTTCTTTAACACTGACAACGATCTTGTCTCCTACAGAGGCGTATCTTCTTTTTGTACCACCTAAAACACGGATAACTAAAACTTCTTTACCACCTGTGTTGTCTGCTACTTTTAATCTAGACTCTTGTTGTACCATAATTACTTCGCTCTTTCAATTACTTCTACTAATCTCCAGCATTTGGTTCTACTCATAGGTCTTGTTTCCATGATCTTTACGGTATCACCAATATTGCAGTCATTTTTCTCGTCGTGTGCTACGTACTTTTTAGTCTTCAACACGAACTTTCCGTACATTGGATGTTTTACTTTCTTAACTTCAGCAACCACAATGGATTTCTGCATTTTATTACTTGTAACTACTCCTATACGCTCTTTTCTTAAGTTTCTTTTTTCCATCTTTCAGCAGAATTAACCGTTTAATTCTCTTTTAGTCAACTCAGTAGCTATTCTAGCAATAGATCTTCTTACTTTACGTAACTGTAAAGGATTCTCTAATGGAGACATAGTATGAGCCATTTTTAATTCTGAATATTCTTTTCTAGATTTACCAAGTTCTTCTTGTAATTCAGCTGTAGACGATTCTTTTACTTGTGATTGTTTCATAGTCTCTTTTGAATTTTAACCTTGATAGGTTCTTGATACAATAAACTTAGTTTTTACAGGAAGTTTCTGAGCTGCAAGACGTAATGCCTCTTTTGCTACATCAAGTGGCACACCACTGATTTCAAATAATATTCTTCCTGGTTTTACGACTGCTGCCCAATATTCTACAGCACCTTTTCCTTTACCCATACGTACTTCAAGAGGCTTCTTTGTAATCGGCTTGTCTGGGAAAATTTTAATCCACAGAGATCCTTCTCTTTTCATATAACGTGTAGCAGAAATACGTGCTGCTTCTATCTGTCTAGCAGTAACAAAACTTGAATCCAATGATTTAATTCCGAAACTTCCGTTTGAAAGCTGATTTCCTCTTTGGGAAAGACCTTTCATACGTCCTTTTTGTTGTTTACGGAATTTTGTTCTTTTAGGCTGTAACATTGTTAATTTACTTTAAAAAATTACTTTCTACGACGTGATTTATTATTACCACCTCGTCCGGCTCCTCTATCGCCACCTTTTCCTTGTTTCTTAGAAAGACCAACTAAAGGAGAAAGTTCTCTCTTACCATATACTTCGCCTTTCATAATCCATACTTTAACACCTAATCTACCATAAGTAGTATGTGCCTCAACTAAAGCATAATCTATGTCAGCTCTAAATGTTGACAAAGGAATACGACCATCTTTATAAGACTCTGAACGTGCCATTTCTGCTCCATTCAAACGTCCTGAAATCTGAATTTTAATACCTTCTGCATTCATTCTCATTGCAGCCGCAATAGCCATCTTGATTGCTCGACGGTAAGAGATACGACTCTCTATCTGTCTGGCAACACTAGACCCAACTAAAAACGCATCAAGCTCTGGTCTTTTGATTTCAAAGATATTGATCTGAACTTCCTTATCTGTAATTTTCTTAAGCTCTTCTTTTAACTTGTCTACCTCCTGACCACCTTTTCCGATAATGATACCAGGTCTGGCGGTGGTGATAGTAACGGTTACAAGTTTAAGCGTACGCTCAATAATTACTCTAGATACACTAGCTTTTGATAAACGTGCGTGTACATACTTTCTAATCTTATCGTCTTCGGCAAGTTTATCACCGTAGTCATTACCTCCATACCAGTTGGATTCCCATCCTCTAATGATACCTAGGCGATTTCCGATTGGATTTGTCTTCTGTCCCATACTATTTATTTAGCTTTGTGTATTATTTTTTGCTGCAACCACGATTGTCACGTGGTTAGAGCGTTTTCTTATTCTGTGCGCGCGACCCTGTGGAGCAGGACGAAGTCTTTTTAACATACTTCCTCCATCTACACGGATCTCTTTAACAAAAAGATCTGCATCTTCGATGCTAGCGTCTTCATTTTTTGACTGCCAATTAGTTATTGCAGAAAGCAATAATTTTTCTAAACGACGTGATGCTTCTTTAGGATTAAATCTAAGAATATGAAGCGCTTTCTCAACTTTCTCTCCACGTACTAAATCCGCTACTAAACGCATTTTTCGAGGTGAGGTAGGACAGTTATTAAGCTTAGCAAAAGCAATTTGCTTTTTTTCCTCCTTAATCCTATCTGCCATTTCTCTTTTACGAACTCCCATAGCCTAAATTATTTTTTACCTTTATTTTTAGCACCAGCGTGCCCTCTAAAAGAACGTGTTGGCGAAAACTCTCCTAATTTATGACCCACCATATTCTCTGTAATATATACAGGAACAAATTGTCGACCATTATGTACTGCTATTGTTTGCCCAACAAAATCAGGTGATATCATTGATGCTCTTGACCAAGTTTTTATCACAGTCTTTTTATTAGCTTCTACATTAGCAGCTACTTTCTTCTCTAATTTATAGTGAATGTAAGGTCCTTTTTTTAATGAACGTGCCATATCTTATTATTTCTTTCTACGTTCTACAATATACTTATTACTCGCTTTCGTTTTAGAACGGGTTCTGTATCCTTTTGCAGGAAGCCCTTTTCTAGAACGTGGATGACCTCCAGAAGAACGTCCTTCTCCACCACCCATCGGGTGATCTACTGGATTCATTACAACTGGACGTGTACGTGGACGACGACCTAACCAACGTGTTCTACCTGCTTTACCACCAACAATTAACTGATGATCACTATTAGAAACTGCTCCAATAGTCGCGACACAATTAGCCAAGATCAATCTTACTTCACCAGAAGGTAATTTTACCGTAGCAAACTTACCATCTCTAGCCATCAATTGAGCAAACGATCCAGCACTTCGAGCCATTACAGCTCCCTGACCTGGTCGCAGTTCTATACAAGAAATGATTGTACCTAAAGGGATATCACTAAGTGGCATTGCATTACCGATTTCTGGAGCAACATTAGTTCCAGAAACGATATTCTGACCCACTTGCAGACCATTTTGAGCGATAACATAACGTTTCTCACCATCCTGGTAGTTAAGAAGTGCTATAAAAGCAGTTCTGTTTGGATCGTATTCTATTGTTGCAACAGTAGCAGGGACTCCCTGTTTGTCACGTTTAAAATCAATAATACGATACCTTTTTTTATGACCACCACCTTTGTAGCGCATGGTCATTTTTCCTTGATTGTTTCTACCTCCAGATCTTTTTTTCGGAGTCAATAAACTCTTCTCCGGCTTATCAGTAGTAATGGCATCAAACCCATTAACTACTCTAAAACGCTGACCTGGGGTAATTGGTTTCAATTTTCTTACTGACATTTTTTAGTCTTAAAGATTACTATATAAATCAATTACATCACCTTCCGCCACCTGTACAATAGCTTTTTTAATCGCTTTTGTTTTACCAGTAACCATACCTGTTTTTGTATAACGAGTGGTACGATCCGGGCGGACATTAATAGTACGAACCTTAGTAACAGAAACTCCATAAGCAGCCTCGACTGCTTTCTTGATCTCTACCTTATTCGCTTTTTTATCAACTACAAAACCATAGCGATTATATACTTCACTATCAGCAGTAGCCTTTTCCGTAATAATAGGTTTTATTAAGATACTCATGGCTTCTATTTACTTAAATTCGTTTCAATTCCTTTCAAAGAACCTTCTAAAAGCACAACATTACTAGCATTAAGTATTTTATAAGTACTTAATTCTGAGTAAGTTATAACTTCAGATCTTTTTAAATTGCGTGACGACAAATATACATTTTTATTTGACTCTCCCAACACAAACAAAGATTTTTTATTTTCAAGCCCTAATGACTTTAATACTGACGTAAAATTCTTTGTTTTAATTGTGTCAAAAGTGAAGTCTTCTACAACTGTTATCGCTTTATCACCAGCTTTAATACTCAATGCTGATCTTCGAGCCAATCTTTTTAAGTTTTTATTCAACTTAAAAGAGTAGTTACGAGGTCTTGGACCAAAAATTCTACCCCCACCTCTAAACACAGGAGACTTAATACTACCTGCTCTCGCAGTACCGGTTCCTTTTTGTTTCTTTATTTTTCTGGTACTACCAACAATCTCAGCACGCTCCTTAGCTTTATGAGTTCCCTGGCGTTGATTAGCCAAGTACTGCTTTACATCTAAGTACACAGCGTGATCATTTGGTTCTATACCAAAAACAGCGTCAGAAAGGTCTGCCTTTCTTCCTGTTTCTTTTCCGTTGATATCAATTACTGCTACCTTCATTACTTCTGTATCGTTACGTAAGCATTTTTATGTCCAGGAACACATCCTTTCACAACAAGTAGGTTTTTTTCTGCAACTACTTTTAACACTCTTAAGTTTTGAACTTTTACTTTATCGCCACCCATTCTTCCGGCCATGCGCATTCCTTTAAATACTCTTGCAGGATATGACGCAGCTCCAATAGAACCCGGGGCTCTTAAACGGTTATGCTGACCGTGCGTTGCCTGACCAACACCACCGAAACCATGTCGTTTTACAACACCCTGAAATCCTTTACCTTTAGAAGTTCCAGATATATCAACAAACTCTCCTTCTGCAAAATACTCTACTGTGATTGCATCTCCTAATTTGTACTCCTCATCAAAACCTTGAAATTCAACAACTTCGCGCTTAGCAACAGTTCCTGCTTTTTTAAAGTGACCTAAAGCCGCTTTTGTAGCATTTTTGTCTGCTTTGTCATCGAAACCTAGCTGAATAGCTTCATAACCATCAACCTCTTTAGTTCTGACTTGGGTAACCACGCATGGTCCAGCTTCGATCACCGTACATGGAATATTTTTTCCATTTTCGTCGAAGATGCTGGTCATACCGATCTTTTTTCCTATTAACCCAGACATATTTATTAATTATTAATTAGTATTCTATTTTAGTTATTTTGTAAAAAAACAGGGTCAAAATAATTCAACCCTGAATTTATTTTTTGCCGTTTTTCCCTCGCACGCAGCTCGGGACATTTATCGTAAGGTTTTCTTACTTAGAAATTTTATCAAACTTTGATTTCAACCTCTACTCCACTCGGTAATTCAAGCTTCATTAACGCATCAATGGTTTTTGAAGACGAACTATAAATATCCAAAAGCCTTTTATAAGAACTTAATTGAAATTGCTCTCTAGATTTCTTATTAACGTGTGGAGAACGCAATACTGTGAAAATCTTTTTATGTGTTGGCAAAGGAATCGGTCCTGTAACCACAGCTCCTGTGCTCTTTACGGTCTTTACAATTTTTTCAGCAGATTTATCTACCAAATTATGATCGTAAGATTTTAGTTTTATTCTAATTTTTTGACTCATTTCTGTAAAATTAAGCGTTAACTCCTCTTGCTGCTGCAATTACTTCTTCCGAAATATTAGAAGGAGTTTCTGCATAATGTGAAAATTCCATTGTAGATGTAGCTCTACCCGAAGACAATGTTCTTAATGTTGTAACATAACCAAACATTTCTGAAAGAGGAACCGTAGCTTTTACAGTTTTTGCTCCTGCACGGTCTCCCATATCACTAACCTGTCCTCTACGTCTATTAAGATCACCTACGATATCACCCATATTTTCTTCTGGAGTAATTACCTCTAATTTCATAATAGGCTCCATAATCACAGCTTTTGCAGCTTTTGCAGAGTTCTTAAACCCTAATTTTGCTGCCAACTCGAATGATAACTGATCAGAATCGACATCGTGATAAGAACCATCTTTTAGAGTTACCTTCATTGAGTCAACTTCGTATCCTGCCAAAGGACCATTGACCATTGCCATTTTGAATCCTTTCTCGATTGAAGGGATAAATTCTTTAGGAACGTTACCACCTTTAATAATAGATTCAAACTGAAGACCAACAACACCCTCGTCAGCTGGTTCAATAGTAAATACGATATCCGCAAATTTACCACGACCACCAGATTGCTTCTTATACACTTCTCTGTGATCAGCAGCCTGAGTAATTGCTTCTTTATATTCTACCTGAGGCTGACCTTGATTAACCTCTACTTTAAATTCACGCTTTAAACGATCTACGATAATATCTAAATGAAGCTCACCCATACCAGAAATAATAGTCTGACCTGAAGCCTCATCTGTTTTTACCTGAAATGTCGGATCTTCTTCTGATAGCTTTGCCAAAGACATCCCTAATTTATCAACATCCGCCTTCGTTTTAGGCTCAACTGCAATACCAATTACAGGATCAGGAAAATCCATAGATTCCAAAACAATAGGATTCTTTTCACTAGACATTGTATCACCTGTCTTAATGTCCTTAAAACCAACAGCAGCTCCAATATCTCCTGCTTCAATATAGTCTATTGCATTTTGCTTATTAGAATGCATTTGATAGATTCTAGAAATACGTTCCTTCTTACCAGAACGATTATTCAATATATACGAACCTGCATCTAAACGACCTGAATAAGCACGGAAAAAGGCTAAACGCCCAACAAAAGGATCAGTAGCAATTTTAAAAGCTAAAGCAGCAAACGGTTCCTTTACATCTGGTTTACGTAATTCTTCTTCATCTGTATCAGGGTTTATACCCACAATACCCTCCTTATCCGTCGGAGAAGGCAAATAACGACATACAGCATCTAATAAAAACTGAACTCCCTTATTCTTAAAAGCAGAACCACAAATCATAGGAATGATAGACATATCCATTACAGCAGCTCTAAGTGCCGCATGCACTTCTTCTTCTGTAATAGATTCTTCATCCTCCATATATTTTTCCAGCAAGTTCTCATCATACGCTGCTACTTCTTCAATTAGCATCCCACGATATTTTCTTGCTTCTTCCTTCATATCCTCAGGAATATCGATCACATCAAAAGTAGAACCCTGAGTTTCATCATGCCATACTATAGCACGGTTCTTTACTAAATCAATAATTCCTTTAAAATCCGCTTCATCACCAATATTTAGAACAATTGGTACAGCATTAGATTTTAACATATCCTTTACCTGCTGGCATACCGCTAAGAAATTAGACCCTTGACGATCCATCTTATTCACAAAACCAATACGCGGCACTTTGTAGTTATCAGCAAGTCTCCAGTTAGTTTCTGATTGTGGCTCAACACCATCAACAGCACTAAACAAGAAAACCAACCCATCCAATACACGTAATGAACGATTTACCTCTACTGTAAAATCTACGTGACCTGGAGTATCTATAATATTAAAATGATATCCTTTAGTATCAGCAATAGCTTCCCCATTTTCTGTTGGAAACTTCCATTCACAAGTCGTCGCAGCAGAAGTAATTGTAATACCTCTTTCTTGCTCTTGCTCCATCCAGTCCATAGTAGCTGCACCATCATGAACCTCACCAATTTTATGACTTACACCTGTATAATAAAGAATACGTTCTGTAGTCGTCGTTTTTCCTGCATCTATATGTGCAGCAATTCCGATATTTCTAGTATATTTTAAATCTCTAGCCATTTCTGTTATTGATTAAAATCTAAAGTGTGAGAATGCTTTATTTGCTTCAGCCATTTTATGAGTATCGACTCTTTTCTTAACAGCAGCTCCTTCTTCTTTTTCTGCAGCAATAATTTCTGCGGCAAGTTTCTGAGCCATCGATTTCTCATTTCTTTTACGAGAAAACTGAATCAACCACTTCATAGCGGTAGATATTTTTCTGTCTGGTCTAATCGGATTAGGAATCTGAAAAGTAGCTCCACCTACACGACGGCTTCTTACTTCTACATGTGGCATTACATTAGATAATGCATCTTTCCACATTTCTAAAGCAGTTTTTTCTTCATTTTGTTTTTTCTCTTCTACGATATCTATTGCATCATAGAAAATTTTGAAAGCAACCGACTTTTTACCATCCCACATCATCATATTTACAAAACGAGTCACTAACTGATCGTTGAAACGTGGATCTGGTAAAATAGGTCTTTTTTTAGCCTTTCTTTTTCTCATGTCTTCTTCTTAAAGTTTTTTTATTACTTCTTAGGGCGTTTAGCACCATACTTAGATCTACGTTGTGTTCTTCCTTCTACACCAGCGGTGTCTAAAGCTCCACGAACAATGTGATATCTAACTCCTGGTAAATCTTTTACCCTTCCACCTCTAACTAATACTATCGAGTGCTCTTGTAGATTGTGTCCTTCACCTCCGATGTATGCGTTTACTTCTTTACCATTAGTCAACCTAACACGAGCTACTTTACGCATAGCTGAATTTGGTTTTTTTGGTGTAGTAGTATAAACACGCGTACAAACACCGCGGCGTTGCGGGCACGAATCCAAAGCAGCCGATTTACTCTTCTTAGTTATTTTGGCTCTACCTTTTCTTACTAATTGTGAAATTGTTGGCATAATTTGCTTTACACTATTTTTTAAAATATTTTACAATACCTCTTTTACGAGGGCTGCAAAGGTAGAAATATTTTTCAGCAATTCAAATCCTAATTCATTAATTTTCAAATAGATTTAAAATCGCAACATTAAACCGTAAGAAATCCCTGTATTTTCCGTTATTTTAGCAGTATTAAAACATAAGTTGAAAACTTCGCTATTTTATTTTTTTATCCTTTATACATGTATACAATCATTTTGTTATGCACAAAACCCAATTTTATTACTTTCTGCTAAGGGGAAAGATTCTATAGAAACTTCTATTATAGATAGCATATCTTACGACAGACGCTTCCAAAATTTTTTAGACTTAAAGAAAGAAGTTAGCACGCTGCAAAAAAAACTTTTACAACTAGGATATATAGATCTTAAATTTAAAGGATTAGAAAAAACTTCTGATTCAATAATTACCGGAACTTTTAGACTAAACAACCAATACAAGACTTTAAAAGTTTTTTATGATCAAGAGATAATACCCAAAAATATTCTAGAAAAAATCTCCTCAAAAGTCACAGAAAATTACTTTACTATCCCTTTTAACAAAACACAGGAAGCCTTACAATACCTATCCAATTATCTTGTAAACAAAGGAAATACATTTAGCCATTTACGCCTGACCAACATAGAGAAAAACAATAGACATATCACTGCCAATCTAATAAGTTCTGAAAGTAAAACCAGAACAATCGATGATATCATCATCAAAGGATACACTAAATTCCCACCGTCCTATCTTAAATATTACAGCAGAATAAAAAAAGGGATCATATTTAAAAAAGAAGACCTTATTAACAAATCTCTTAGCATAGAAAACCTGGGATTTACCAAAAACATAAAACCTCCTGAGGTATTATTCAATAAAGATTCCACTAAAATATATCTTTATCTAAAAAAAAAGTCTGCAAATACATTTGATGGTTTTTTAGGATTTTCCAGTGATACAGATAACGGAAATCTAGAATTGAATGGGTACATTAATTTAGACTTAATAAACAATCTGAATTTTGGAGAAAGACTCAATCTAGTTTACAAAAGTGACGGCAATGAGCAACAACGATTTCAGGCTGACATTTCTTTACCCTACTTACTAAAAACTCCATTAGGCATCGAAGCTGGACTTGACATCTTTAAAAAAGATTCAAGCTTCTTGATTACAGAGCAAAACATCAACCTAAACTACCTTATAAACAACAAAAGCAATACTTTTATTGGATACAAAACGACTTCGTCAAATAATTTATTAGATATTGATCAACCTATCCTCAATATAGAAGACTACACTTCATCTTTTTTTAGAGCAGGTTTCAATTACAAAACAACACAAAACAAAGAATTGTTTCCCATCAAAAATCAATACAGTATACTTACCGAATTCGGAACTAGAAAAACCGACGTAGAAACCATCAGCCAAATAAAAGGACTAATACGTCTAAGTTATATTTTGGAATTAAATCAAAGAAACTCAATATTCCTTAATAATACTGCAGCCGCAATTTTTTCTGACAATCTATTCACAAATGAACTATTTAGGTTTGGAGGAATAAATTCTATAAGAGGCTTTGAAGAGAATAGCATCAATGCCTCAATATATAATGTACTCACCAGTGAATATAGATACATTTTATCTCAAAATTTATACATTCACTCCATTACAGACTATTCATACTTTGAGGATGAGAGCAATAATTTATCAGATAACTTAACCAGTTTTGGCTTCGGACTAGGACTCAATACTCAAACCGGCATATTCAGGATCATATTTGCGAATGGAAAAAATAGCAGTTCCAATTTTAGATTTTCTAATACTAAAGTTCATCTAAGCCTGAATGCACGTTTCTAGCACGTTTCTAGCACGTTTCTAGCACGTTTCTAGCACGTTTCTAGCACGTTTCTAGCACGTTTCTAGCACGTTTCTAGCACGTTTCTAGCACGTTTCTAGCACGTTTCTCATTGAATGATTCACAATAAATTACGGTAAAACCGTAATTTATTTGATTTATTTTCATCAAAAACCGTAATTTACTTACAATAATATTGTATTTTAAGAAAATTTTACGGACTTTTGAAATTGGCTAATTCTAATAATTAAAACAATAATGAAATCACCAAAAAAGCGAATTCTAATGCTGTTCCTAGCATTAGTCGTGCAAATTTCGTTTGCGCAAGAAAAAACAATAACTGGAAAAGTTACTGATGATCAAGGTTTACCTCTACCAGGAGTAAACATTGTAGTAAAAAACACCAGCAATGGTACACAGACTGATTTTGATGGACTATACTCCATAAATGCAGCTCAGGGTAGTACTCTTCTTTTTAGCTACCTTGGCTTTTCAGATAAAGAAGTACCTGTGGGAGCTGGGAATACTATTGACATTCAATTAGAAGCTTCTACCGCTCAATTAGAAGAAGTAATTGTGACTGCGCAAGGTATTAAAAGAGAAAAAAAATCTCTGGGGTATGCTGTAAGCGAAATTAAAAGTCAAGAAATCGAGCAACGTTCTGAAGGCGACATCGGAAGAGTGCTATTGGGCAAAGCTGCCGGGGTACAGATCACACAACAAAGTGGTCTTACAGGGTCTGGTACTAATATTGTGATTAGAGGACAGAACTCATTCAGTTCAAGTAATCAAGCGTTATTTATAGTAGATGGTGTGCCGTTTAGCACTGACACAAACCCGTCTGGACGACAAGGATCTCGAAATGACTTTGTTAATGGTAATAATGGATCCAGTAGGTTTTTAGATTTAGATCCTAACAGTATTGAAAGTGTTAGCGTATTAAAAGGTCTGGCTGCTTCTACTTTATACGGAAGTGACGGTAGAAATGGTGTAGTCTTGATAACTACCAAATCTGGTGCCTCCGGAAATGCTCAAAAGAAAATGGAAGTTACTGTTGCTTCTTCCTATTTTTTTACTGAAATAGCTTCTCTACCTGATTATCAAGATGAGTTTGGTAATGGTTTTGATCAATCCTTTGGATGGTTTTTCAGTAACTGGGGACCTAGTTTTAGAGAAGATGGAGTTTCTGGTTTTGGTAATAGCTCTTCTATTGATGAAAACGGAACACTTCCTCATCCATATTCTACCTCTACTCCAGCAATCCAGGCAGCTTTTCCCGAATTTCAAGGAGCACGCTATGATTGGAGACCATATGATAGTGTAAAAGATTTTTTTAGAATTGGTGGCGCCGCTTCGGTTTCTGCAAATTTAAGAGGTGTTTCAGACAATGGGAATATTTCATATAATATAAATTATGGTCATCTGGATGATAAAGGTTTTACTCCTGGAAATAAATTAGGGCGTAACACCTTGGGTATAGGAGGCCGTGCAAAACTTAGCAATAAGTTCACAATAAGTGGAACTTTAAATTTTGCCAGAACGAATTTTGTTTCCCCTCCTGTTGCTTTAAGTCAAGGTAATGGAGCCACAGGTACCGGTTCTTCTATTTTTGGTGACTTATGGTTTACTCCTCGAAGCATTGATATACAAGGGCTACCTTTTCAGGATCCTGTAACCGGTGGTAGTGTTTACTATAGACAAAATAATAGCATTCAACATCCTTTATGGACATTAAATAATGCACAAACGTCCCAATTAACGAATCGTGTTTTTGGTAATGCTACGTTACAGTATAATTTTAATGATAATTTGAATATTTTTTATCGTGCTGGTATTGACGTCTATAATGAGAGTAATGTAAACTTTCAGAATAAGGGTGGAGTAAACAGTAATAGTGGTGATGTGCGATTAGCCAGCGGTTTTTACGAAACCTGGAATAATCTAAATTCTATCTATGATCATAATATAGCACTAACTGGGAATTCTCAATTAAGTGAAAAAATAGGGGCTAATTTTAGTGTTGGTGCTACTACAAGAAATTTAATTTTTGATCAAAATGGTACTTCCAGTGATGGACAGCAATCATTTGGTGTTTTAAGACACTTTAACTTTTTAAGACAAAATGAAATACAACAATTTTTTGAAAGAAACATTGTAGGGGTTTATGGACAGGCAGCGTTTGATTATGACAATTACCTATTCTTAACGCTGGCAGGAAGGAATGATTGGGTATCCAATTTTGAAAGTGATAACAGATCTATTTTTTATCCAAGTGCCAGCATTTCTTTTTTACCAACAGCTGCTTTTGTTGATATGAAATCAGATATTGTTAACTACTTAAAACTAAGAGCAGGATATGGAACGTCAGCAAGTTTTGGAGATCCTGGATTCCCTATTGCTAACACATTATCATTGGATACTCAAGATTTTCAGGATGGAGGTTCTAATGTGGTATCTAATACTACAAGTAATGTTTTAGGCAACCCAGATCTAAAACCAGAATTACTAACAGAGTACGAAATCGGTATGGAAGCTAAATTTTGGAAAAATAAAATTTCTGTAGATTTATCTTTATACTCAAGAATCACTGAAGATTTAATTATCAACAGACCTTTAGGACCATCAACTGGTAGCACTACCACAAGAACAAATATTGGTGAAATCCAAAATAGAGGGCTTGAATTAGATTTAGGAATTAATTTATTTCAAAGCACCGAAAGTGATGGATTTAATTGGGATGCCAACCTGAATTTTACAACTTACAGATCTGAAGTGACTGATTTAGGTTTAGACACAGATTTAATTGTTTACTCTGGTTTTTCTAACCTTGGAAATGCAGCTATAAAAGGAGAACCTCTTGGTGTTCTTTTTGGTTCCAGAATATTAAGAGATGATGATGGTAATTTGGTAGTTGGTTCTGATGGTTTTTATGTTCAGGATCCAGAAGATGGCATTATCGGTGACCCTAACCCAGATTATGTTATGAATATTAAAAACACCTTTTCTTACAAAAATTTCTCCTTGGGAGTACAGCTTAATTACACAAAAGGTGGTGATATTTATTCAAGTACTATATCAACTTTATTAGGACGAGGTCTTATTGTGGAAACATTAGATCGAGAGAATACTTTTATTTTACCAGGAGTTGACACAAACGGGAATCCAAATAATATACAAATAAATAATTCTGATTTTTATTTTAGTAATGTTTTATTTGGTCCAAATGAAAATCAAGTATATGACGCAACATTAATTAGGTTACAAGAAGTTTCGCTCGGATATACTTTTCCTAAAAAATACTTAGAAAAAACACCTTTTGGCTCCGTATCAATCACCGCATCTGGCAACAATCTATGGTACGATGCCATAAATACTCCAGACGGCGCAAATTTTGACCCAAATACTTCCGGAACCGGTGTAGGAAACGGATTTGGTTTTGATTTTATAAATGGTCCTAGTGCCAGAAGATATGGATTTAGCGTAAAGGCTACATTTTAATTTTATAATTTAGAAAAATGAAAAATACTTATATATATACATTACTAGTTACAGGTCTCCTTCTGGTTTTTTCTTGTGAAACACTTGAATTAGATCTTACAGAAGATCCAAATTTCTTAACTCCGGATCAAGCTAGTGTAGATTTATTTTTAACCTCGATTCAAGAAGATTTTGTCAGACAAATAGAGGGTGATGCAGATTTCGATCCAAATGATAATTGGGTAACAGGAGGAAACACAAATGGAGACGGTTTATCGCTCTTTGGTTCGCAACTAACCAGGCTTACAGCTTTAACATCTAGCAATCAATACAATAACGCCTATCTAGGTAGTGACTCTGATGATGAATGGGTAAATGCCTATCAAGGTATTTTGGCAGATATTAGATCTATGGTACCTCTCGCTGAAGCAAATGGGCAAATTCGTCATATCGCTATTGCACAGTTTATTGAAGCCTACGTAATGACATCTATGGTAGATTTCTACGGAGATATCCCATATACCGAAGCAATATCAGCATCGAATAACCTTAATCCTGCCCTAGAAAGCGGTGCCTCTATTTATGATGCCGCACTGATCCTTTTAGATAATGCTATCGTTAATTTTGAAAATGATGTAGTTTCAGATCTTGAACCTTCAACGATTTTCTTTTATGGAGATGACTACGAAAAATGGGTTAAAGCTGTTAATACCCTTAAGATGCGCTTATATAACCAAAGACGTTTGGTAGACCCTACCGCTATAGCCAATATTACGACTATACTAGATTCTGGAGATTACATTATTGATACAACAGATGATTTTCAGTTTAACTGGCCTGCCACAAGTGCTTCTCAACCTGATACCAGACATCCCAGATATGGTCTAAATTATACTGCCAGTGGAGCTGGTGATTATATGTCCAACTGGTTGATGAACAAAATGAATACCTCTTCTGACCCCAGGATTCGTTACTATTTTTATAGACAAACTGGTACTGTGCCAGGTGCAATGGGAATACCTCCAAATGAAGAAACCCTACAATGTTCTTTACAAAGTGCCCCTGCACATTATGTCGCAGGAGGGTTTACATTTTGTTTTTTAGAAGATGGATATTGGGGAAGAGATCATGCAGATATTGCAGGTATACCACCTGATGGTTTTTTACGCACTACCTTTGGTGTCTACCCTGTTGGCGGAAAATTTGATGATGATCGATTTAATACAGATCCAGACAATGCTGGTGTTGCTGTTGGTTCTGGCGGTGGTGGTGCAGGGATCACTCCTATTTTAACAGCAGCTTGGATAGATTTTATGCAGGCAGAAATAGCTATGGTAAATGGTGATGTAGGTAGTGCCAGAACTTTTATGTCAGCAGGGATAACAAAATCTATTGCCAAAGTTCAAAGTTTTGCCAGTCTGGACACCTCTGCTGATACTTCATTTGAACCTTCAAGTACTGATGTTACCAATTTTATTTCAAGTATTGAATCTGATTTTGATGCAGCGGATATTGAAGGAAAGTGGGATATTTTGGGAGAACAATACTTTATCGCAGTATTTGGTAATGGAATTGAGTCTTATAATTTTTATAGAAGAACTGGATATCCAACCACGCTTCAGCCTAATTTAAATCCAAGTCCGGGCACTTTTATCAGATCTTTATTTTACCCAGCAAATGAGGTAAACACTAATGCTAGTATTAGCCAAAAAGCAGATCAGGCGCAACCTGTATTCTGGGACAATAACCCTAGTGCTCCGGTAGCAAATTAAAAACTAAAAGATATTTCTCATGAAAAAATATATAAATAAATTCACTGTACTCCTACTTGCATTCTATATGATGCAATCGTGCAGCACGGATGATAAAACCGTTGATGGTATTCTAGAAGGAGTAACTAATGGAGCTGTTTTAAGAACCATTAGCTCGACAAATACATTTAACTTTTTTGATCCAAACGACACCCGATTTGTATTTGATGTAGCTTTAGAAGAACAAGATGCACAAAATGGTGGTTTGATCTCTGAAATTAGACTATACCAAAGCTTTACAGATAATCTCGATGATGGTACAGACAATAGCAAACCTGAAGTACTGATTCTAACCGAAACAGGAGCAGGTTTAACTGTTTCTGATTTTGATCTTCCAAGATTGGATTTCTCATCAACACTTGCAGAAGCACTCGCTATTAATGGATTAAATCCTGGTGAGTTCAATGGTGGTGATGTATTTAGTTTTCGTTTTGAATTAGAATTAACCGATGGAAGAATATTTTCTAACAATAACTTAGGAGGTACCGTTTCTGGAGGTTCTTTTTTCTCTTCTCCTTTTATATACAATGTCACCTTACAATGTGTTCCCATAGTACCTTTTACTGGAGAGTATACTTTAAACTTAACCGATAGCGAAGAGGATGGCTGGGATGGCGCATTCATTACAGTAACTATTGACGGCGTGAGTCAGGACTTCACTCTAGATGATGGTGAAGAAATCCAACATGTAATAATGGTTCCTAATGGAACTACCGATTTAGTATTTACATATACTGCCGGAAATTCTGAAGGAGATAATTCTTACTCTATAGAATATAATGCTCTTGACGGTTCAGACCCACTGGAAGCAGCAGCAGATGGACCTAGTCCAACAGTTGGTGAAATATTTTTAAATATTTGCTTATAATCAAAAGCTTGTAATGATAAAAAAGGTTTCTACGTGTAGAAACCTTTTTTATTTAAACACCGTACTCATCCATTAATAATTGTCTTTTGATTTGGCTTATACAATTTCTGATTTTTAAATTACCCATTAAAATTTGCACTTTCCCGTTTATATTCAAAATAAAAAGAAGCTGTGAATCAGGCTATTTATTAATTCTCTTTTTTCCAAAACAAAAAATTGCTACTTTTTATTTTAGTATTTTTAAATAAGAAATATATTTTCACCCCCATTTAGTCAGACTTGGAAATTCTTATAATCTGACCATAGCAAATACAAAAGTAAAGTGGTCCTTATATTCTTAACAAGTCATTAAAAAACACTTAAACTATATGAATAAGTTATTTTTTATATCCCTAAGCATACTTCTTATACTTTATTCTTGTAAAGAGAAATCAAGCGCAAAAAAAATCCATAAAGAAACTACTGAAAAAAAAGTAAACCAAGAATATTCTCAACAATACTTTAAAAAAGTTTCTCCCGCAATCAGTAATTTATATTTTAAAAATACCATTCTAGATACTATTACCACAAAATCTAATTTATTTGATTTTGATTTCTTTTATAATGGTGCTGGAGTAGGTATCGAAGATATTAACAATGACGGCTTAAAAGATATATTTTTCTGTGGTAATCAAGTCCCCAACAAACTCTACATAAACAGAGGGAACCTAGTATTTGAAGACATTAGCGCAACGGCAAACATCAACACCAATAAAAATTGGTCTAACGGGGTCACTTTTGCAGATGTAAATCATGACGGATGGATGGATATCTACATTTCTCAGGGCGGCCCAAAAAAAGAGGGGCTCAGAAAAAATATGCTCCTTATCAATCAAAAAGATTTAACTTTTGAAGAAAAAGCTTCAGAGTACGGATTGGATGATCAAGGCATAAGTACCCAATCTGCTTTTTTTGATTTTGACAAAGATGGAGATCTGGATTGCATTGTAATGAATGAAAATGAGTACTTTGGCTTTGACCCTGTTACCTTTTACAACACCTTAAAGGATGAGTCAAAACGAATTAAAAGTTCCTGTCATTTATACCAAAACACCAATGGTAAATTTATAAATATCACAAAAAAAGCAGGGCTTCTTCAACCAAGTTTTGGTTTAGGATTATGTGTTAGTGACATCAACAATGATGGATGGTTAGACATTTACATAGCTAATGACTACTATGTCCCTGATGCTTTATACATTAACAATAGAAACAACACTTTTACAGATCAAATTAAACATTATACAAATCAGGTATCATTTTATGGGATGGGGGTTGATATTGCAGATATAAATAATGATAACTTAAAAGATATTTTTGTGTTAGATATGGCCTCCAGTGATCATGTAAGATCTAAAACTCTGATGGCATCTATGAATGTAAAAAAGTTTGATTTATTAACTAATAAGCTTAATTTACAGAATCAGTACATGTTTAATTCATTACAACTCAATACAGGAAATAACACCTTTCATAATATCGCACAACATACTGGACTTTCTAAAACGGATTGGAGCTGGGCGGGTCTTATTTTTGATTTTAATAATGACCAAAACGATGATATTTATGTAACCAATGGTTATAGAAAATACGCCCTGGATAATGACATACGTACATTAATTCATAAGGCAAGAAAATATTACAAAGGAAATGTTCCATTTGATGTAAAAAAAGAAATATACAATCGGCTACCTTCAGAAAAATTACCTAATATTCTTTTTAAAAATAATGGAGATTTAAACTTTGAAGACATAACTGCTACTACACAACTCAATGAGCCTTCTTTTTCTAATGGCGCGGCATATTCAGATTTAGACAATGATGGTGACTTAGAAATAATCGTCAATAATATAGATGGAGAATCGTTTTTATACAAAAACCTTAGTATAGAAAACAATCAGGGCAACTTTTTAAAAATAAACACTATAGGCAGAACATCTGAGGATTTTGCAAAGATTACTTTATACTATAAAAACATCATTAAAACAAAAGAATCTAAAAGAGTAAGAGGGTATTTATCTTCTGTTGATAAAACAGTACATTTTGGCTTAGGAAAAACAGCATTCGTAGACACTCTAAAAATCACCTGGTTATCAGGAAAACAGGAAATGCAATATAATGTAAAAGCAAATACAACGATCACAGTCTCTGAAAAAAATGCATTTTCCAATATAAAATCAGATTCCAAAAATAAAACTCACTTATTAAAAAAGGTAAAAAACTTTGTGAATGCTAAGCATATAGAAAATGATTACAACGATTTTGAAAATGAAATATTATTACCTTATAAACAATCCACCTTGGGGCCGTATATGGCAAAAGGAGATGTAAATGGTGATAATAAAGAGGATTTATATATCGGCGGCGCATCTGGTCAGGCAGGTCAATTGTTTATACAGACTACGCAAGGATTTAAAAAAAGTAATACTGACCTATTCAGTAGAGATGCAAAATTCGAAGATATGGAAGCTCTTTTTTTTGATTTTGATTCTGATGGTGATACTGATATATATGTTGTAAGTGGAGGAAATGAATTTAAGGAAAATTCAAAACTTCTTAAAGATCGATTATATATAAATGATGGAAATGCAAATTTTACAAAACACCCTTTCTCTGACAACAATCCAAATTTTAGCGGAAAAACTATAGCAAAAATTGATTTTGATAACGATGGTGATTTTGACTTAATTCTGGGAAATAGAATTATATCCCAAAAATACCCGATCTCAGAATCATCCATAATTTATGAGAATGTGCATGGAACTTTAAAAAATGTAACTAAGCAAATTGCACCTTCATTCGAAAATTTTGGAATTGTAAATAAAGTAATTGCTACCGATTTTAATAATGATGGATGGCAAGATTTTATAGCAGTAGGTGAATGGACTTCTATAGGATTGTTTAAAAATGAAAAGGGTATATTCAAGAATATTTCGAACAAAAGCAACCTGGATAATGAAAAAGGTTGGTGGTTTTCTATTACTGAAACCGATGTAAATAATGATGGTAATAAAGATTATATTGTTGGAAATATCGGTTTAAATTTCAAGTTTAAGGCTACAAAACAAAAACCACTACGAGTGTATGCCGATGATTTTGACTCAAATGGGACTCATGATATCGTAATTAGTTATAAATACAATGGAAATTTTGTTCCTGCAAGAGGACGTGAATGTTCATCTCAACAGATGCCTTTTATTGCAAAAAAAATCCCTACATACCAAGAGTTTGCTAATGCAGATTTAAAACAAATATATGGAGATAAAATCAACACGGCATACCAACGAGAAGCTAACGAATTTAACTCTATCCTTCTTTTAAACAAAGGCGATGAGGATTTTGAAAAAATACTACTTCCTAAAATGGCTCAAACACTACCAATTCTGGATAGTGAATCATATGATTTTAATGCAGATGGTTATGAAGATATATGTATTGCTGGCACAATTTATAACACCGAAGTTGAGACTCCTCGTCTTGATAACGCATTTGGACTTATATTACTATCCAACAACAAAAATGGATATACCGTACTCGAACCAGACAAAACAGGATTCTATATAGATGGTAATGCAAAATCTATTGAATTCATATCACGGAACAATAAAAAGTTCTTATTAATCGGAATTAACGATTCAAACATTGAGACCTTTAAACTCGCTAAACCTGATAAATTCTACAACAATCAAGCACCTTAGGTTTTAATTCTCAGCAAAATTTATTCTTTATTAAACATCATAAAATTTCATTATTATAGCATTAATCAGCATTTTTTTTATTACCTTAATATTAGAACGTATTTAATTCAATTCTGATCTAAAAATAGTATAAATAAAGCCTAATCATTCTTTTATGCGCAAAGGAAATCAATACGTAATCACTTTATTTTTAATAATTTACAAAAAAACAGAGAAATCAATAGAATAGTTTTAAGATAGAAATGGTTTTACAAACAATTAATGAATTATTATAATATGAAAAATTCACTCTTTATTACCATAATATTATTTTTTATAACCAGCTGTATCAATGCCCAGAACCTAACATCGACAGATTTTAACAGCAATGCTGCTGGGCGACCGATACAATTTAATAATTTCAGACAACAGGCTGCAATTTTAAGTGGAAGCTTTGCTTCTTTCAATAAATCATCTGCAGTGCCTGCAGCAGAAGGTTCTGTGTATTTATTTGATAGCTGGAAAAATAAAACCACCATAAAAATTGATAAGAAAAACTACACCTTCTCCAACTTCAATTTCAATATCGACAAAGAAGAATTCATGTCACAAATAGAAGGAGATTCTATTTATATATTTGATTTTAAGAATATTGATAAAATCATTATAAATGGAAAGGAATTTAAATCTTTTTACAACCCAATAGAAAAGAAAGAAAAAATATTTCAGGTAATCTATGAAACTACTGATTTTTCAATTTTAAAAAAATACTCTCTAAAAATTGTTGAAGGCTCACCTAATCCTATGCTCAATCGCAGCAAAGATAAAATCCTAAAAATCGAAACGTATATTATGAGGCAGGGGAATACTTTCACTCCTTTTAAATTAAAAAAGAAATATATAAGTAATTTGGTTAAAAAAAATATAGCGATTTCTGCTTTAGAGGACTATGTTAAGTCTAATAATCTTTCTTACAAAAATGAAAATGATTTAAAAAAGATCTTTGATTATAGCTACAACATAGATAAGCCTTAACAACATATTACTTGGGTATAATCTCATAATTTATTCTCATTGATTATTACTTATATAGTATTTTGAGTTAAAATTAATTTTTTAAAATTTTCCAGACAATTATAAAAAACAGAAAACTAAGTTTATTTGAATGCACAAAAATAACAACTATAAATGCAAACACTCCTAACTCATAAATTTTCTGTTTATGATTGATTTGATTCTTAAAATAAAAAATAATAGAGTGACAAAAAACTAAGAACTAAAAATTTATAAACATATATATTACAACAATATACCTTCAAACTATTAAAAATATCTCCTTTATTTCTTTGAATTAAATATTCTCTACAAACACTTATCTTATTACCGGAATCGCTCTAAAAAAAGCAGAGAAATAAATGCGTTAATTCTCCTTAAACCCAAGTACTACAACGTTATAGCTACATTTCACACTTTATTAACATTTACCAGGCAATAATTCAAATTTTAATAGCAAAAAGTTGTTTTATAAAGATATTATTATCATTTTTGGCACTGGCTAATTCAAATAAATCGTAAAATGAAAACAAAGTTTAGTGGAATTTTAACGCTACTCTTAGCGTTTATTGTGCAAATTACTTTTGCGCAAGAAAAAACAATCTCTGGGAATGTAACCGATGATAAAGGTCTACCGCTTCCAGGAGTGAATATTGTTGTAAAAAACACAGCTAATGGTACGCAGACCGACTTTGATGGGAACTATTCCATTGATGCAAACAGAGGTGCTGTTCTATCTTTTAGTTATGTGGGGTTTGCAACCAAAGATGTTGTAATTGGGGACAATACTGTGATAAATCTTCAACTCGCACCTGATGCGGCACAATTAGATGAAGTCGTGGTTACCGCTCTAGGTATTGAGCGTTCCGCAAGATCACTAGGGTATGCTGTCGCCACTATAAAGTCAGAAGATCTTAATGAAGTAAGAGAAACTAACTTACTTAGTGCATTACAAGGAAAAACATCAGGAGTTGTCATACAGAACCAAAGTGGTAATGTTGGTGGATCATCAAGAATCTTGATTCGAGGAATTTCTTCATTACAAGGTAACCAACAACCTTTATTTGTTATAGATGGCGTTCCTATTTCTAATCAAAACATTGCAACAGGTTCTAGAATTCAAGGTGGTTTTGACTTTGGTAATAGAGCTCAAGACATTAATCCAGATGATATTGAATCTGTTTCTATTCTTAAAGGTGCATCTGCAGCAGCTTTATATGGTTCAAGAGCTTCTGGAGGTGTTATCATTATCACTACAAAAAGAGGAAAACAAGGTCAATCTGCAAGTATTTCATTCAATACTAGTCTAAGATTTGACAATCCATTAAGATTACCGGATTTTCAAAGTCGATTTATAAGTGGTGATGAGGGAGTTTTTGATTTTAATACAACTAATGGAGCTCAAAACTTTGCAGGTTGGGGACCTGAAATCAATGATCCATCTTTAGCAGGACAAACATTCACCAACCTACAGGGAGATCAGGTTCCTTTTAGAATTTTTGAAAATGGTGTTCGAGATTTTTATAGTGCGGGTACAACTTCTCTAAACAGTGTAAATGTTTCTGGTGCATCTGCTAATGGTGATGATTATAGATTAAGTCTTGCATATACAGATCAGAAAGGTATTGTTCCTAACTCGGCTTTAAACAGAACTAATCTTGGGTTAAATGCAGGAAAAGTTTTTAATGACAAATTAAGTTCAAGATTTAGCGTAAACTACGTAAGAACTAATACGAGAGGTACTGCTGCTGCTGGAGCTAATGATCCAAATGTACTAACCAATATAATAAATGGTTTATCGAGAATCACTGACTTCTCTCTTTTTGATCAGGATGTAGATGAATCTGGCAATCAAATTAATGATCCAGGTGGACAAGTAAATAACCCATTATTTATTGCACGTCAAAATGCTTCTCAAACAACAGTGCAACGATTTTTTGGTAACGCTACTTTACAGTACAAACCTACAGAAAGTTTTGATATTCTGGGAAGAGCAGGTTATGACACTTTTACAGACACCAGACTATTACAAAATAGTATAAGTACGATCGGTATTTTAAATGGTAATTTCACGGATGATATCATTAATACGCGAGAACTTACTGTCGATTTGATAGCTACATATGATAAGTCATTAGGAGAAAATTTTAATTTAACACTTAGAGGAGGTACTCAATGGAATGAAAGAGTTCTTGAAAGACTGCAAAACCAAGGTGTGAATCTAACTGTTCCAGAATTATTTGATCCCGGTAATGCTGAGGCAAATAATTTATTTAAAGATTTTCGAAGACAACGTATTTTTGGGGCATTTGGAGATTTAACTTTAGACTACAAAAATTGGCTAATTCTAAATGCAACCGGACGTAATGACTGGTCTTCTACATTACCACTTCAAAACAATAGTTTCTTTTATCCTTCCGTTTCTTTAAGTTGGGTATTCTCAGATGCTTTGAATATACAAAATGATTTTTTTAGTTATGGAAAACTGAGAGGTAGTTGGGCAAATGTAGGTGTTGACACACAGTCCTTTTTTATCAATTTTGGGTTTAATCCTGACACAAATTTCTTTCAGCAGTTTAATCAAACCGGTTCTTTTCCTTTTAATGGCGCTTTAGCATTTGTTTCTGATGCCACACTAACAGACCCAAATTTGAATCCAGAAAACCAGTTAACTTCAGAGATAGGTATAGAATTGGGGTTATTTAATAATAGAGTGCTAATTGATGCAACTTATTATAACAATATCACTGAAGATCAAATAGTAGCTGTTCCTCAGCCAAATTCTACCGGT
The DNA here is from genome assembly GCF_008370685.1 of Aquimarina sp. RZ0. Taxonomy (GTDB): domain Bacteria; phylum Bacteroidota; class Bacteroidia; order Flavobacteriales; family Flavobacteriaceae; genus Aquimarina. The sequence continues at coordinate 22,935 of NZ_VTZU01000024.1, read as the reverse complement.
TTTAATTTTTTTAGAACTAATATTGGAGAGATTAGCAACAAGGGAATAGAAGTACAAATTAATACAAAAATTATCAAAAGTGATATTTTTAGCTGGGATGTAGATTATAATTTTACCACTAATCAATTTAAAGTAGAAGACCTAGGAGATTTACCTGGAGATGGGTTTAATTTAGCAAACGGGTTTAGCGGAACAGCTGTTAGAGCTGTACGAGGCGAAGATTTACAATTATTTGGACCACGTTTTAGAAGGGCTACTGATGCTGATGGTAATGAAATTGAGGATCAAATTTTAGTAGACTCAAATGGAATACGTCAAGTAGGTCAAGCAGGAAGCTTAGGAAGTATATTTCCTGATTTTACAATGGGCTTAACCAGTACTTTTAAATATAAAAGCTGGAGATTATCCACCACGTTTGATTATAGACAGGGAGGAAAAATGTTCTCTAATACAACAGGATTACTCCGAAGAAGTGGGCTAGCAGAAGAAACTCTAAATAGAGAAGTTTTTGTAGATCCAAATACTTTCCAATTAGACACAAACGGAAATGCTGTACCAAACACTACTCCAGTCGCAAGTGTTCAACAATATTGGCAGGGATTTGCTAATGCCAATATTACAGAAGGAAATGTCTTTGATGCTACTTTTATTAAATGGAGAGAAGTAAGTCTATCTTATACGTTTACATCTAAAATCCTTAAGAGCACACCTATAAAGTCCTTACAAATAGCACTTGAAGGTCGTAATCTTGCTATATTTAACACAGATATTCCTCATATTGATCCAGAAGCTGGACTAGGAGGATCTGCAAGTAATCTTCAAGGTGTAGAAAGAGGTGGCGTACCTTCCACTAGAAGTTTTGGTTTTAACATTCAAGCAAACTTTTAAAATGAAAAAAATGAAAAATATATTTCTAAAGAAAGTCAAAGCTTTAATATTAGTTGCTTTGATTTTAACAACAGTAATTGGTTGTGAAGACTCTATCGAAGGAACTGTTAATATAGACCCTTTAAAAGCTGAAGATGTTGACCCTTCACTTTTACTACCTCAGGTATTACTTGCTGGATTAACAGCTTCCAGAACAATAGAAGAGATCCAAATGGCTACTCATTCTCAACAAATGTCTTTTTCTGTAGCTTTTGGAGTTTTCTTAAACCCTGAAAGAGGTAATATTAGTATAAACACCACTAATAATATCTATTCTAGTCTTTATACTAATGGATTGAATAATTTGGATCAAATGATCAAATTAGTAAATAGAAATGAGCCTGATAGACTAAATGTAATTGGTCAAGCCAAAATACTGCAAGCCTTTATTTTCTTAAATTCGACTCTGATCTATGGACAGGCTCCATTTTCTGAGGCTACGCAGATTGATGAATTTCCTAACCCAAATTTTGATTCTCAAGAATTTATACTTAGAAACATTCCTACGTTGCTTGATGAAGCTGTTGATCTCCTTTCTACCGATGCAGGGATTATAAGTGGCACTCCAGACCTAATTTATGGGGGAGATAGAGAAAACTGGATTCGTTTTGCTAATTCGTTAAAATTAAAAACATTAATGCTAATAGCCAATGTCGACCCTACTTCTGTACAAGCAGAAATACAAGAAGTGGCAAATGAGCCTTTGATCACAGAAAATCAATGGGAAGCCAAATTAGATTATACTGATGCTGCTGGAAATCAAAATCCTATTTTTACATTAATAGTTCAATTCGCTGGAGGTCTTAATAATTTTTATGCTGCTGGTACTCCTCTGGTAAATCTTATGAATGCTAATAATGATCCGAGAAGGGCTACGTATTTTAATACGACAACAGATGGGACATTTGTAGGTCTTGACCAAGGTGTTTTCACAAATGACGGATCTACATCTCAAATATCTTCAAACATTATTCGCTCAGAAATGCCCGATCGTTACATAACAGCTGCAGAAATTAATTTCTATTTAGCTGAGGCTGCTTTACAAGGGTGGATTACTGGTAATGCTAATACATTTTATCAAAATGGAATAGTAGCATCTCTTGAGACATATGATGGATTACCTGGAGAAATATCTAATTCTGATAAAATTGCTTATTTATCTTCTTCTAGAGGTTCTATCGATAGTGACACTCCTGCTGATGCTTTGAGAAAAATACATGAAGAACATTATATAGCTGATTTTTTAAGACCTTTAGAGTCCTGGACAACTATAAGAAGAAATAGAGTTCCTGATTATCAACCAATAACTGGCTCTGTTTTAACAGATAACCTTCGAAGATATCCTTATCCTCTTAATGAACAAACTACTAATGTCAATTTTCCTGGCAGTGTCCCTTTGATACAACCAATGTGGTTTGAAAAATAATACATAAAGATTCGAAAAGAATTTACTTGCATCCCGATACAAAAATGTATCGGGATGTTTCTTTTTATATATATCTTTACCAACTTATGGAAAAAGAATCTCAAATCTTTGGTATCAGAGCTGTAATAGAAGCGATCAACTCCGGGAAAACAATAGATAAACTTTTTATACAAAAAGGACTGCAAGGTGAATTAGCTAAAGAACTGATAAGCCTCACCAAAAAAGAAGGTATCAGTTTTTCTATAGTACCCGTAGAAAAGCTAAATAGACTAACCCGCAAAAACCATCAGGGTGTTGTAGCCATTACTTCTCCTATAGAATTCCACAATTTAGAAGACCTAGTACTTCAGGTTATAGAATCTGGAGAAATTCCTTTATTTCTAATTCTAGATCAATTATCAGATGTCCGTAATTTTGGAGCTATCATCAGAACAGCTGAGTGTACGGGTGTCCACGGAATCATTATTCAGAAAAAAGGTGGGGCTCCAGTCAGTGCAGATACTGTAAAAACTTCTACAGGAGCTATTTTTAAAATTCCAATCTGTAAAGTTGATCATATCAAAGATGCTATTTTTTACTTACAGGCATCAGGCATACAGATCGTAGCCGCCACAGAAAAAGCCTCCTCCTCTATTTATGATATACAATTAAACACTCCAATAGCCATCGTTATGGGTAGCGAAGGAAAAGGCATTTCTAATTCTGTACTGAAATTGGCAGATCATTTAGCTAAATTACCGATGTATGGAGAAATTGCATCATTAAATGTATCTGTTGCCTGTGGTGTATTCTTATATGAAACTATTAGACAAAGACTATAAATAAAAGATCATTAATTATTTTCTTGATCTCTTTCTGTATCTAATGCATCATCCCTTTTTTTATACTCATACACTATAGTAACTGACTCCTCCTCCACTGTATCTTCGGGCAATATTTCTATAAAATTACCGTGTTCATCAAAATGCCGTAAAAACTCATCGTCATCTGGATTATACCCTGAAGACTCCCAATGATATTTCTTTGGCTTTGCTATTCCTTTTTTAATTACAAAAGCTAAAACTATTCCTGTAATCAAACCAGATAAGTGCCCTTCCCAGGAAATTTTGGGGTCTATAGGTGCAATATACCATATCATACTACCATAAATAAAAACCACAATTAATGATAAAGCAATCAATCTAAAGTGTTTAGCTATAATTCCTTTAAAAAACAAAAAACCAAAAAGCATATAAATCACTCCACTGGCTCCAATATGATTTGCTTCTCTACCTAATAGCCAGGTAAGTATTCCTGTACATAAGACCCCAGCTAATAATACTCTCCAAACGTTTTTTGGATAAAAAAAGAAAAGCGATGCAGATAGGATTAATAATGGTAATGTATTATGCCACAAATGTGATAGGTCTCCATGTATAAAAGGAGAAAAGAGAATTCCTCTGAGTCCAATAATTGATCTGGGATACACTCCCCAGGTATTAAAATCAAAATTAAATCGAATTTCAAACCAAAAAACTATCCAGATGGCTAGTACAAATAAGATTGGGTATCCTATAACACCTGTGCTAAAATTAAAATCTTCCTTTTCATTCATAATAATAAAATCGTAATCAAAAAATCATCCAAAAAAGTAATTCAGCTAAATTGTCAGTATATCATAAGCTAATACCTCTTATCACTTGAATATACTGGAATAAAATATCCTTTTTTCACTTTAGTTTCAGAATAAACATAAACCTTAACCACCTATACTTGAATTTTCTTCTCTACTAAAACAGAAAAATCATAATTTTTTTTAGAATAAATTCAAAAAACAATTGACATAACTCTTACTAAAATACTAATAATAAAACGCATATTTTATAAAACTATTAGTTACCAAATCTTAACTCTCTTCTGTTTTAGTAACTTTGCACACATGAATAAACCTCTTGCAGAAAGGATACGTCCAAAATCTTTAGAAGAATACCTAAGTCAGGAACACCTAATAGGTGATGATGGCTCTCTTACTCAACAGATAAAAAAAGGAATTATTCCTTCATTAATACTCTGGGGACCTCCGGGTGTTGGAAAAACTACTTTGGCAAATATCATTGCCAATGAATCCAGTAGACCGTTTTATACGCTTAGTGCTATTAATAGTGGAGTAAAAGAAGTACGAGAAGTCATTGATAAAGCGAAACAAAGCGGAGGATTATTTACTACCAAAAATCCTATCCTATTTATTGATGAGATTCATCGTTTTAGTAAATCACAACAAGATTCATTATTGGGTGCAGTAGAGAAAGGATGGATCACATTGATTGGGGCAACCACAGAAAATCCGAGTTTTGAAGTAATCCCAGCACTTCTATCACGCTGTCAGGTTTATGTATTAAACCCTTTTGGCAAAAAAGAACTTGAAGCGCTACTAGACAGAGCCATGCAAAAAGATGAGTACTTACAAACCAAAGATATAAAACTAAAAGAAACAGATGCTCTACTTCGACTAAGTGGAGGGGATGCAAGAAAATTATTAAACATTTTTGAATTAATTATTTCTAGTCAAGAGCTGGATTCTATCATTATTACTAATGATCTTGTACTAAAATTAGTTCAGCAAAATACCGTACGATACGATAAAACAGGTGAACAACATTATGATATCATTTCGGCTTTTATTAAATCTGTAAGAGGGAGTGACCCTAATGCTGCAGTGTATTGGCTGGCAAGGATGATAGAAGGCGGAGAAGATTTAAAATTCTTAGCTCGCAGAATGATTATACTAGCCTCTGAAGATATTGGTAACGCTAATCCAACCGCACTAATTATGGCTAATAATACTTTTCAGGCTGTAACTACCATAGGATATCCCGAAGCACGCATTGTATTAAGTCAATGTGCTGTTTATCTAGCTACTTCTCCCAAAAGCAATGCTTCTTATATGGCTATTAACAAAGCACAACAATTAGTACGGCAAACCGGGGATTTATCTGTTCCACTACATATTAGAAATGCCCCTACCAAATTAATGAAAGAATTAGGATATGGAGAAGATTATAAATATGCTCATGATCATAGCAATAACTTTGTATCTCAGGAATTTCTTCCAGAAACCATCAAGAATACTAAATTATATGATCCTGGAAATAATCAGCGGGAGAATGCATTGAGGAATTTTCTCAAAACACGCTGGGGAGATAAATATCAATATTAAAAACCTACGTTAAAAACCAATTCTATTTCAAAAATACTCAAGCAAAGGATAATACTTATTCAATTTTAAAATAAAATTAGCCGCCAAAATCATTCCTTTTTATTTTTGAAAATACAAACGAAAAAAAGCAAATTTTAACAGGTGATTTTAAATAAAAAAAAGGTGTCATTGTCTTGCAAAAATATCTGTTATTAGTTTATTTGTAACCGGATTGATTCGTTCTAAGACAAAATTCTGATAATTATCAAAATAACCATTCCCACTAAGATCTCCTGCTTTTACTATATAACTATTCCCACTATTAGATTTAAATAGTTTCCCTATAGAAACCTGGGTATCTCCATTGTTTTGAAGCAATTCATAACCATACGCTTCCTTTTTAAAAATAAAAACGTTGTCATTAAATATATAAGAAACGGTCTTTTCTTCTATTGCTTTTTTTGGTAGCCCATCCTTTTGCGCGATAGGAGTTGCATTAGTCTCAGGATGTTTTGGCATTGAAACTACGGGCTTAGAAACTTCCTTTTTAGTAGTTACATCATTATGATCCTCTTCTTTTATATTTTGGGTTTTGGGTGTGTATTTATAATTAAGAGCTTTCACATCCTTAAACGCATCTCTGAGTGCCTCATGGTATGCTTTTTTATAATCTTTCTCTCTACTTGCACCTTCAGAAGAAGAAAAAACAACAGTTCCATTACAATCTTTTAATTCTACTATAAATTTTGTAACAAATAACCCTGAATTTTTCTTAACCTCTGCCCTTAACCCCAAACATCCATTATTAATGAGGTCTTCTGGTAATTCTTCTCCCTGGATAAAAGCTTGAAACCCATATTTATTAAATAAAAACTTTGACAAAGAATTTAATTGATATTCATCATTCTTTTTTAAAAAACCATACCTTTCTGGTACTATAACATATTTATAATCATTTACATTTTTTTTTCCATAAAAACTTATAGAAGAAAAAACGCTTATACATAAAAACAAAATACGAACTACACTCATTACATTATTACATTAAATCCTAATTGTACCGATATCCCTCTAGCTTTTGCAAGATTAGAATATTCTAAAATATTATTTCCTGAAATATAGAAATTAATTTTGTTAATATGTGTCGATAATAAAAAACCTACATTTTTATAAGAATAATCATCTAATGTGTATGTTAATTTTGCTCTAAAGAGATTAGAAAGGCGTTTATAATAAAATAGAGAAGCAGCATATTGAGGTCTTCTAGGTCTAAATTGTGTAAAAAGTTGTAACCCAAAAGCATCCAGATATGGAGGATCTTCGCCTTCTAAAAAGCAATTACAGCTACCATCATCATATCTATTAAATGAATATTTAATGGATCCATTTAGTTTTAATGGACGCAAAGCCACATAACTAGAGTTTATCGTATCCCTGGGGATTGCGGTTTCTAATTCATCCAGTATATCCTGACCATTACCTTCAGTAATTGGAGTCTCAAAACCTTCAAAAACATAACTTCCTCTTGCTTGATAGCTCTCCACATCTTTTGTATAAAAAATCATTCCCAAATCTGTCATACTTCCCGTAACAGTCCATTGATCTTCTAATTTGTAGCTAAACCCAACATCCATTCCCAGTCCTAAATTACCTCCCAGAAAAGCTCTCCCTAAAAATTTATTAAGTACTTGTTTAGCACCATCATTCATGTCTTCTGATTCTATATCTCGTAATGAGGCATACCCGGCAGTTTGCGCACTTACATTTATATTACTTAGTACATGCCGATAGATATTATTTCCTTGCGGTGTTTCTATGGTTGTAAAGGTTCCTCTATTTTTTGTAGTTCTGAAATTAAAAATACTGGAATACAATTTGGCTCTCGCTCCAAAAGTCAGCTTTTTATTCACTTTTTTATTGTATCCAAAATGAAACACTGTTAGCATTTCTGCAGTAGCACTTACACTAGAAAATCTAAATGGTTGATTGATAAAATCCTGATTCCCTTGATATGCCAATACTGCAAAATCTTTTGGAAAATATACGATAAGATCAAGCTCCTGATATAATCCTCCAGAATAATAAAGATTTCTATTAAATTTGCTTCTCCATCCAAAATTGATAAGCTCTAATTGCTGTGTTAAAGTTAGGTAATCATTATTTGTCAGTGTATTAAGCGTATTCTCTATTTTATCATTTATATTTCTTCCGTCATCACCAAAGACATCATACAAAGAACCTCCTTTAAGACCCGCATTTACGTGAATCTGTGATAAAAAAGGAACTCCCGTATGATAGTTAAAATTCACTTCTGCCCCAGGATTAAGCAGTAATGATTGTGGTACGTCAGTAAAGTCGTATAATGTTTCTTTATTTTGGGCACATAATGAATATCCCAATAAACTAATACAAGTATATAATAGGATTCTCATAATTCGTAATTTACAAAGTAACTGGCTTTCGATCTTATATGCAATACACCTCTTAAATCCGTATTCAGCGTAGGGATTATAACCTCTGTAGCAATTTTTTGAGCCTGTGACAATTCATTAAGGGTAGCATTGTCTAATACAATAGGGTTGGGAACAGAAAATGAAATTACAGGTGCTGTTCCTTCTCCTAAGCCTGCCTGAATCGGAATAGTATAAAGTTCGCCTATAGGTTGATCCGCATCTGTTAAAAACTGAAACTGTATGGTAAACTCACGTTGTATTGTATTGCGCACTTCAAAAGTGAGCTCTATTCTATCTAAATTATCAACAGCAAAATCAGATCCCACAAGATCATAATTTACTGTATCTCGCAGCTGCTCGCGAGGAACATCAAATTCTGTATCAGTTGGTAAACCATCTGGAACAAAATCATTCATATCAAATTCTGAAAAAATAAAATCAAGCTCAAAAACCGGAGTCAAAACAACCTCTTCTATTTGATCAAAATCCAAGTCTTTTACACAAGACGCAGATAACAAAATTGCACCAATAATTAATAATAGTAAATAGGATTTTCTTATTCTCATTTGGGGGGGGATTATTTAATGTTAACGAAAAGATACAAATATTTATTACTAAATGTATTTTTTTATTTGCATCAATTCTGAAACTTGAATCGATTCATCTGGTAATTTCTCTTTATGGTAATTAAAACATATTGTTTTGATTCCTAGACTCTCAGCTCCAATAATATCAGCTTCATAATTATCTCCTATCATTAAACTTCTGCCTGCATCTGCACCAGAAACCTCAAGCGCATGTTCAAAAATAGCCGGATTAGGTTTTTTAACTCCAACCTGCTCACTATCAGTAACTGTCTTAAAAAAGTTCTTGATTCTGGAATTAATGAGCTTTGTATCCTGAACCTCTTTGAACCCGTTGGTGATAATATGTAACTGGTATTTTGGTATTAAATATTCTAATAATTCTCTGGCACCATCAATTAAATAATTATTGATTGGTAAAAAAGATATATAATCTTTTGATAAAGAATCTATAATATGAAGAGGTAAATACACCTTAAAGACATCAAAAGCATCTATCAGACGTCCTCTCCTCAATGCTGTTTGTGTTATTTGCTCCTCTCTGTACAACTTCCAGTAATTCATGTTTATTGGCTGATATACTTTTAAGAATTCTTCTATAGGAATGCCAATTTCAAATTTCTCAAACAGCATCTGAAATGCCAGTGAAGAATTCTTATCAAAATCCCAAAGTGTATGATCCAGATCAAAAAAAATATGATCAACTTTTTCTATTTTCATCTATATCCCAAATAAATTTAAATATTAATCTCCAAAAAGTCTGAGTATTAAGTTCACTAAAAAGACCATTACTGAAAATAGAGATAAAAGTTCCATTAACTTTTTTAATTTTTTTCATATAAGAAATCACCTCTTCTTTTACCATTCTTTCATTATTAAAATCTTCAAAACTTCCGGGAGTACAACAAAAAGAATAAACAGTTAATGGAGTTTGCACTTCATAATCCAAATCATAAAACAAAAAAGGTGTACACGTTCCGGCTCTAAACCCAGAATGTTCAGGATATCCCATAGAAAAATCTTCTTCTACCTCTAGTTCTATAAAACTTCTGTACGCCTCAGGCAATTTTATTTTATAAAAAGAACATAACGAATATTTTAGTTGTCTGTTTACGATCCCTTCTATTCTTTTTTTTTCTTCTTTTAAAATTGTTACATCCGAAATAGCACTATAAGATACCTTAAGCCCAACATCAATATAATCTGAAACATGTTTTATAACTTCTCTATGTTCTGGTTTATTATAATTTACATTTTTCTCATAATTAGAGTAATCTCCCAAACCAAACAATATAATAGCCTTTCTCTTTTTTGTTTTTTGAAAATTTATTATAAAATCAAAAGTATTATACGGATCTTTTTTTAGCCCCATAATAACCTTTATTCTGTCCGTTACTTCTCCCAGTTTCAAGTTCCATAAATCTCTCAATCCACCTCCAATAGATCTTAGAATACCTTTCTGCCAATACGCAAATGTCTGCGAAACCGCTACAATCGGTATGATATTAAATTCTTTTTCTTTAAACTTAATATCTCGGTATTTTTCTAAAATGATTTTCTTGAATTTATAAGCCCAAATATCTACTACAGGATCTTTTAAAAAATCATGAACGTATGCTACACTTTCTGTAGCTTCAAAACGCCCCAGTTCGTCTTTTACGTGTGGAAGGTATTCTTCATACCTCGATAATAAATAAAATGTTGCGGCAAATACATCAAATGGTAATGCAGAATTAGGATTCTTAACCTGAAAAAAACACTGAGTATCTTCCCAGGGAAGAACTTGTATCGCTACTTCATTAAATCCCTGTTCAAAAAGCAAATCTACACTCTGAAAATACAGTTCTTTTCCCAGCGGTTGTTTACCATAAGAAAATTTAGAACCCTTGTGTGCTATAAAAGATTCTATTTTAGATGTAAAATCAATTTCACATCCTAAAATGCGCTTGCAAATATGCTTAAACACATAGGAGATTCTAGGAGTAATTTTGTGAACATAAATTAATACCATACTATCAAGGTGATGATCTAACTAATCTTACTTTTTATTTATAAACATACTAGCACGCATCCTATTTTCTTACTATCAAATTTGTCAATCCAAATGGTTCTAATCAGTACAGAAACAAATCAGAAATAGACTTATTAAGACTATTCTTTCTCAATTTTCTATCCAGAAAGTTATTTGAACTTAGAATTTTATAACCACTTCTCTTCCCATCTTCAGGAGATCATCATTATCAATGATAACTACTATAAACAAGCAGATAAGAATTAACCCTACTTTTTCTTATTTTTTTAACATATCAAAAATCAATATGATATAAGAAACTACAAAATCTTCTCATCAGCAAAACTAACATATTTTTTTTCTGTAATTATTAAGTGATCTAGTAGTTTTATCTCCAGGCATATTCCTGCTTGCTTTAATTTTTGAGTTAAATTCTTATCAGATTGGCTAGGTATTAAAGAACCGCTAGGGTGATTATGCGCCAAAATTATAGAAGTAGCTCCAAAATCCAACGCAGCTCTATATACAATTCTCGGATCAACCAAAGTTCCGGTCTTCCCTCCTATACTAATCTGCTTTTTTTGTAGTATCTTGTTTGAATTATTCAAATACAACACCCAAAACTCTTCATGCTCGAGATCGCCAATTAAAGGGTTTAGAACCATAAAAACATCTTTACTACTAGTAATTTTTTGAATTTGAGGGACATCTTCATCGATTCTTCTCCTACCTAATTCTAATCCGGCAACAATAGAAATTGCCTTTGCTTCTCCAATTCCTTTGAAATCCATTAACTGTTTTACAGATAATTTCCCTAAAGAGTTTATTTGATGACCTACACTCGCCAAAATCCTTTTACTCAAGTCAACTGCGCTTTCATCCCTATTTCCTGAACCTATCAAAATAGCAACTAGCTCAGCATCAGTTAATGAATTCTTCCCTTTAACCAATAATTTTTCTCTTGGACGATCATTTTCACTCCACTCCTTGATAGAAAATGAAGAATTATATTTACTCATTTATTTATTTTTATACACTTTACCTACTTTTTTTTATGCCATAAGTATAAACTATTTATCTCAAATACAATATATTATTCCCCAAAATATTTGAGTTCCAACATAAAGCCCTCTTGTAAACCTAGATTCTTTGACCAGATATTTGTTTGAAAATGAAAGTTTTACTATATTTGACGATCCTAAGTCTAAAATATAGAATTTAACAACTTCAAATTAACCTATTTATGAAGAACATTTTTACTTTTGTATTATTATTTGCTACTATAAGTTTCTATGGACAAGATAGCAAACGTATTGGCTTTTTAAATTTAGTAGGAAACCACATACAAGTTCCAAGAGGTTGCGAAGCGCAATCTGAATACGAATTACAAGCATGTAATGGAACATCCATCAAATGGGATTATTATAGTGATGATATGTTATCAGCTGTTTTTGACGCTACAATAGAAGCATTTGCTGCTAGTAGTTCTTCTAAAACTGAAGTTATCTTCACTTCGTTTGGATCACCCCTTAAAGGTTATAAATTTAAATCTGGAACTACTTTTCAATATTTCCTGAGAGGAAAAATCAAGAATCAACCCGTAATGATTAATTTGGGAACTCCATCTGATATTTCTGCTAATAGTGATTTAGACGGTGTGCTTAAGCTTGTTTTTGAAAAGGTAGGCTAATAAACTTCTACTTTCTAAAAACATTAAAAAGTGAGCTATTTTATGATGGCAAGTCGTTTCTATGCTTAATTTTAAAATAAATCTGCTATTTTTGAGTATCAGCATAGTAAAACATCAGAAATGAAATCCCTTTTTAATGAAGCTTCAAAAGATGAGATAGCAGATCGCATTGATGCACTGTCGAACACCAGCACTCCCAATTGGGGTAAAATGGACGTATCTCAAATGTTACATCATTGTCAATTTCCATTAAAAATTGCTTTAAAAAAACAGCATCCTGCTATGAAACCAAGTTTTATGGCAAAATTGTTTTTTAAAAAGTCATTATACAATGACAAACCCTGGAGAAAGAACTTACCAACGCATCCCAAATTAAAAGTAGTAGATCTTAAAATTTTTGATGAAGAAAAAAAGACATTGCTTGAGCTTGTAAAAGAATTTTCTGAAAAAAGAAATGTATCTCAATGGGAGCCACATCCAATGTTTGGAGCCTTCACTAATGAGCAATGGGGTAAGATGCAATACAAACATCTGGATCACCATTTACAACAATTTAATGTATAACAAATAAGTTTTTTTGTGTATCCTCCAAAACATCATCAAGAACACAACTTAGAGAATATAAAAAAAGTTGCTTTACAATATCCTTTCGCAGTTTTGGTTTCAGCACAAGACAAAACACCTTTTATAACACACGCTCCCGTTATTCTTCACGGACAGAAACTTGTAGGACACATAGATGCTAACAACCCTCATGTAGAACTATTAAAGGATGATTATCCTGTTACCTGTATTTTTCAAGGGCCTCAGACCTATATATCTCCTTCTATATATACCACAAATCAATTGCCTACGTGGAACTATATTATTGCGCACGCTATCGGGATAGTAACAGAAATTAAAGACTCTGATATCATCAAAAAATCTATAATTACTATGACAGAATTTCTGGAAACTCCTAATCAAAATTTTACTTTATCTATAAACGATACAAGAATGGATCGTCTACTTCCTCACATACATTGCTTCGAAATCGAAGTGCAACAATGGGAAGGAAAATTTAAACTTAGCCAAGATAAGGTTCCGGCAGATATAGAAAATGCAAAACAAGAATTGATTAAAAATAATCAAAAAAACATTACAGATTTTGTAAATGGATTATTTGAAAAGCACTTTTAGTCTTAAATCATTCCTTTCACTTCATCAAAATCCAATCCTCCATAATTACCACTACTCATTAATAACAAGGCTGAATTAGAAAAATCTTTTTGATATAAATATTTTTTGAATTCTTCAGGATTTGTGTAAATGATAAGATCATCCCGATTAAATGCTTCTTCGATTTGATTCGCAGATACTGCTTCTAATTTTTTAATTTCTATAGCATGAGGAGAATAAAAAACCACTGCCTCATCTGCTGCATCCAACGCTCCTTTATACTCTTTAAGAAAAGTTCCAGTAAGACTACTGTATGTGTGCAACTCCAGACAAGCTATCAATCGCTTATTTTGGTATTGCTCTTTTACTGCTTTTGTAGTAGCACTTACCTTTGAAGGGCTATGTGCAAAATCTTTATAGGCTACTGCAACATCACTTTCTGCAATTTTCTCTAATCGCTTTGATGCACCTTTAAAAGATGAAATAGCCTCATAAAAGTCATCTTCATCAACCCCCATGTGCTGACAAATCCATTTAGCACCAGCGAGGTTACTAAGATTATGTCCTCCAAAAATCTCAATTGGCATCGCTCCTTCTGGAGTTAATAATAAAGTCTCTCCATCTTCTACATGATATTCTGGTGTATTATATGCAAACTTACGAATTGGATTTTCTGTAGCTTCTGCTAACTGATTCACTTCTATATCTTCTTCATTATATACCAAAGCTCCTCCATTAATAATAGAATTCATAAAAATCCTGAATTGATCCACATAAGTATCAAAAGTAGGAAACACATTAATATGATCCCAGGCAATACCACTGACCAAAGCAATATTAGGCTGATACAAATGAAATTTTGGTCTCCTATCAATCGAAGAAGAAAGGTATTCATCACCTTCCAGCACCATAAAATCATTCTCCTCTGTTAAATGCACCATAGTATCAAAACCTTCTAACTGTGCACCCACCATATAATCAACTTTTTTATCATGATAATGCAACACATGTAAAATCATAGAAGTAATAGTCGTTTTACCATGTGATCCTCCAATAACTACTCTGGTTTTATTTTTAGAATGTTCATATAAAAACTCTGGATATGAATATATTTTTAACCCTAACTCCTGAGCTTTCCTCAATTCTTCATTATCTTCTTTAGCATGCATTCCTAATATAATCACATCAATATCTGTAGTAATCTTTTCAGGAAACCATCCAAATTCATTAGGTAATAATCCATAACGATCTAATCTGGATTTTGAAGGTTCAAAAATTACATCATCACTACCTGTTACTTCATCTCCTTTTTGATATAGTGCCATTGCCAGATTGTGCATTGCACTTCCTCCGATAGCAATAAAATGTACGCGCATAGTCTAATTATATAATTGAATGTAAATATAAAATTAATTGCTAAGACAATATCTTTTTTATAAGCATAATAGTAATCATATTCTATAATACTTTATTCTCATTTTGTTAACTACCAACATAAGAAAATCTACAATAGAATAAAACAAATCTATTCTTAAAATCTTACAAAAACTAAAAACTCTAATACTGTTTTTCTATTTTAAACATTACGTTAAAAAAGTAAACATACTATACCACAAATACTCAGCACAAACACACTGCACAACAAACTAACTGATAAACAACTATTTAAAACACACGTCACAATCTTCTTAAAAAAAGACACAAAAATAAATCCTTGTTTATTAAAATTCTATATCGTAATAATACTTTTCTTGACTTTTCACAAACATGGACATCTCTAGCACAACTATGAATTACAAACGAACCACACATCAATACCTCTTTCCATTTATTTTTTTACACCATCGATTACAATACATGAATTACTACCCTATGTAACCTAAAAATTAATCTCCTCAAAACCATACATCTTTAATTTTATCTTCTACCTGCAAATACAATCATCTAGTAATAAACAAATCATATATATCAAATGAGAAAAATTAGAATCACTTTCATCATTGCTTTTCTTACAATCATTTACAGTTGTAATAATACGCCTACTACACTACCTCAGATTATTAGAACTAAAAATCAAAAAAAAGCTTCCAATTTCACCATTGAAAAGAACAATGAATTATTGACCAAATTAAATTTTGAAGACTCTACAGATTTTATTAATGCAAATCAAGGACTTATTGATACTTTAAAAATATCAAGAATAATCAACCCTGACGGAAGTCTCTCTTATGACACTTCTTTATTTGATTTTATTAAAGGCTCTCACCCTACAACAACGAACCCAAGTTTGTGGAGACAAAGCCAATTAAATGCTATTCACGGGCTTTTTAGAGTAAAAGATGATCGTATTTTACAGGTCAGAGGGTATGATCTAGCTAATATGAGCTTAGTAAGAAGTGACAATGGATGGATAGTAATTGATCCTCTGACAACTCCTGCCACTGCAAAAAAAGCAATGGAACTAGTCAATAAAAATTTTGGTACTTTACCAATAAAAGCCATTCTTTTTACACATTCTCATGTAGATCATTTCGGCGGAGTCAGAGGGCTTACAGATTTTATAGATGATGATTATAAAATACTAGCTCCTGAAGGTTTTTTTGATAGCTCTATCAGTGAAAATGTTATGGCTGGTAATGCCATGAGTAGAAGAGCTTCATACATGTATGGAAACATAATGACTAAAGATACATTAGGAACTTTAGGAAGTGGATTGGGAACCACTACATCTAATGGTATAACAGGTATTGTAGAACCCACTATAGATATTAAAGAAGAACAAGGAGAATCTATGAATATCGATGGCGTAAATATCGAGTTTATATATACTCCAGAATCAGAGGCTCCAGCAGAAATGATGTTTTACTTTAGAGATCTAAAAGCTTTCTGTCAATCAGAAAACGTTAGTCATACTCTTCATAATTTGTATACTCTCAGAGGTGCACAAGTGAGAAATGGTCAAAAATGGAGTAAATACATTGATTTATCAATCTCTAAATGGGGAGATCAAGCCGAAATTTCTTTTGGATCACATCATTGGCCTACATGGGGGAACGATAACATTCTCAAATTTTTAAAAAAACAAAGAGACACCTATAGATATATACACGACCAAACCTTAAGACTTTCTAATCAAGGATACACTCCCAGAGAACTATCCAGCATGATTCAATTGCCAGATTCCTTGAGTAATGAATTTTATAATAGAGACTATTATGGTACTGTAAAGCATAATACAAAAGCTCAATATCAACTATATTTTGGATGGTTTGATGGAAATCCAGCTAACCTAAACCCACTTACACCTAAAAAATCAGGTAAAAAATATGTTGAAGCAATTGGAGGAGCTTCAAAATTACTAGAAACTGCTCAGAAATCTTTTGATAGAGGAGAGTATCAATGGGTAGCTGAACTAGTTAATAATCTAGTTTTTGCAGATACTACGAATACCCAGGCACGTTATCTCCTGGCCGACACCTACGAACAATTGGGGTATCAGGCAGAATCCGGTCCCTGGAGAAATTTTTATTTGACAGGAGCCAAAGAACTACGAAATGGTATTCATAAAACAGAATCTGTTAGTACAGCTTCTCCTGATATGACTGCAGGAATGTCTAACGAACTATATTTTAACTATCTCGGAATGCAATTCAAAGGAACTGAAAACTCTAATCTAGATTACAATTTTAATATTAATCTTACACAAGAAGGCAACAGAATACCTCATAGATTAGCTCTTATCGTAAGTAATGGAGCTGTCACCCCTAGAATGGATAAACATGTCTCTGAAAATGTTACTGCTACTATTACAACTAAGAGAATAAGTTTTGATAAGCTAATGTCTGGAGAATCTACAGTCCAAGATTTAATAGATAGTGGTGAAATGGAACTTGAAGGAAGTCAATCGGCATTTACTATTTTTATGTCAAAATTGGACACTTTTAACTTCTGGTTTAATATTGTATTACCTTAATTTCATATACTAATTTTGACACCAAAATTTATTTTAAATAATAGTATACAGATAGCATTATAGAAGTATATTATTCAAGACAAATTTCTATATTGATATTGTAGAAATTTGTCTTGACTTTTTCTATTTCCTGAAAAATGGCTGAAATCCGTTCAGATTTTTTCTTTTTTACCTAATTCGAGATAAGATTACTCATCAATTCTAACCTTTCACTAAGCAATACAAGCTTTTCCCTAATTCATCGTTTTATTAGTTTTGGTTTAGTTGTTTATTTACATCCAAATAGTATGTATGTTTTGGCTTATTAATTTAATTAATAATGCCAATGCTCATTTCTATTATGTAGTTTTATACATTTATTTATCTATTGTGAGTTTTATGATATAAAGCTTGCTTGGTAAACCGATAACAAATTATTATAAAAAAATGAAAAAGCACATCATCTTAGTTTTTATACTCTTCATTACTAATGCTTATTATATGATAGCACAAGATTATCAAAGTGACTGGAAAAAAATAGAAGATTTTGATAAAAAAGGATTACCTAAATCTGCACTGGAAGTAGTAGAGGTTATTCATAACAAGGCAAAAAAAGATAAAAACGCTAACCAGATTACTAAAGCTTTTATCTATAAAGCAAAGTATACGTTAACCCTGGAAGAGAACGCGCAATTAAGTATTATCAAAGAGTTAAAAAATGAGATCAAAGAAACTGCTTTTCCTAGCAGAAATATTCTGGAAAGTATTTTGGCAAACCTATATTGGCAATACTTTCAGGAAAACCGATGGAAATTCTATAACCGAACCAAAACTTCTGAAAAAGTAGATCCGGAAGATTTCAGAACCTGGGATTTAGAAACCTTATTTTCCGAAATCCACTTATATTATCAGAAATCTCTTCAAAATGGAGTTTTGGCGCAGCAAACTGATCTTACTAAATTCAATGATATTCTTACTCAGCAAGAAGACTCTAAAATTTATAGGTCTACATTGTATGATTTTTTATCCCATAATGCCTTAGCGTTTTATAAAACTTCAGAAACGAGTATTACCAAACCGGCATATGCTTTTGAGATTGACACACCAGAATATATGGAGGAAGCCGAACCGTTTTCTAGAGTAAAAATTACTACGCAGGATTCGCTATCACTTCAATTTCATGCAATAAAGATATACCAAAACCTTGTTAATTTCCATAAGCGAGACAAACAAGCTGATGCATTAATTGCTATAAATATTGAACGCTTAAATTTTGTTGATGACCACGCTACCTTTTCTAACAAACAAACCGTATTATTAGAGACTCTACTTTCTGAAAAAGAAAAATATAAAAACAGTCCCTCTTCTACCCTATATGATTATGAAATTGCCAATCTCTATCGAGAACAGGCAGCAACATATATACCCAAAGAAAATGACACATACCGCTGGGAATTAAAAAAAGCTTTAGAAATATGTGAAAATGCTGTTTCAGGATTTCCTGATTCCAAAGGAACAAAAAATTGTATTTCTCTTAAAGAACAAATCCTTAATAAGACTATTAATTCAATTACATTAGAAAAATATATCCCCATAAAGCAGCCTTCAAAAATTTTAGTAAATTATAAAAATCTGAATGCACTCTATTTTAAAGTATTAAAAATAGATAAAAATCAACTAAAATCGCTTCAGAAAAAGTATCGAAAAAAAGAACAAATAGAATTTCTGAGCAAACTTACCGAAGTAACAAGTTGGGATTCCTCCTTAATTAACGAAAAAGACTACCAAAATCACAGTACAGAAATCCCCGTACCTGCATTGGCACAAGGAGAATACCTTATCGTAGGTTCTACAGCAAAAGATCTCAATGAAGAACATACCTTTTCATTTGGTGATCTCCAGGTAACAGACCTTACTTTATTAGAAAACAAGACAACCAAAGAAACTAAGTTTCAGGTTGTGAACAGAAATAATGGTAGTCCTATTCCTAAAGCAAGTATTCTTCTTACCACTGATAATCATAGAAACAGCCTCAATAAAACAATTACTACAAACGAGAAAGGCGAAGCATCTTTTAGTAAAAAAGGCAACTACTATAACGTAATGGCCACAGTAAGCAGTGGAACAGATACAGCTTTTTTTGGAAATTACTATATCAACCAATACCCTGATCGAAACAATACAGATACCCAAACACGCTACACCACCTTCTTATTTACAGATAGAAGCATCTATAGACCTGGACAAACAGTATATTTTAAAGGAATTATGATGGAATCTATAGGTAAAGAAGATCCAAAAGTAACATCCGGAAAAGAGACCTTCGCAAAACTAATAGATGTAAATGGGCAGGAAATAAAAAATATAAATTTCACCACCAATGAGTATGGTTCTTTTGCAGGAGAATTTATACTGCCTTCTTCAGGTCTTACAGGAAATTATACTATCCAGACTCATAATTATAATAGTACCTACATCTCTGTAGAAGAATACAAAAGACCTAAGTTTGAAACTACCTTTAAACCCGTTATAGAAACCTATAAGGTTAATGACAGTATCAAACTAACAGGAACAGCCATTGCCTATGCAGGAAGCAATATTACGGATGCCAAAGTAGTATACCGGGTACACAGAAAAGTGCAATATCCCAAATGGTGCTATTGGTTTCCCAGATATACTGTAGAATCACAGGAAATCACACACGGAGAGACTAGAACTAATGATACTGGCGAGTATAGTATCACCTTTGCTGCCATACCTGATAAAAATGTTTCTAAAGACGATCAGCCTATTTTTAATTATGAAGTAACTGCGGATGTTATTGATATTAATGGCGAAACCAGAAGTACAACAACTATTGTGAATGTTGGGTATCATGCCTTAACGGCCGACATAAGCATCTCCCCGACGGTTGAAAAAACGAAAAAAGATAACTCTCTGAATATTACGACCAAAAATTTGAATGATAAATTCGTAGCAAATAGTGGGGCTATCAAAATTTTTAAACTTCAATCTCCTGAGTATACATTGCGATCGCGACCTTGGAAAGCTCCAGATTATACTAGTTTGACAAAAGAAGAATTTAAAAAACTATTCCCGCACGATGCGTATCAAAATGAAGATGATCATAGAAACTGGAAAAAAGGACAACTAGTATTGGAAAAAAAATATGATACTCAACAAACCAAAAACCAGAAGAAAGGAAATCAGCTAATAGCATTAGGAAATACAAAAAAATGGGAATCTGGCAACTATGTTATAGAATTAACTACCAAAGACAGATTTGGTCAGGAAGTAAAAGATATTAAATATGTTTCTGTAGTTGATCAATCAGACAAGAAGGTTGCAGATCATCAGCTATTTGAAATCACGACAGATAAGGTTTCTTATAAATCAGGAGAAGAAGTAGTTCTAAAAGTAAGTTCGGCCTCAGAAAATGCAACCGTTACCCTGGATATAGAAAAGAATCATGAAATTATTGAAACCAAACTGATCAAACTATCAAACAATAGTAAAACGATAAAAATACCCGTAAACAAAGAAAATTTGGGAGGCTTCGCAGTAGCATACAGCTTAGTAACGTATAATGATCATAAAAATGGTGTGTTACCAATAGCAGTTCCTTATGAATCAACCGAATTGAGCATAGAAACTAAAACCTTTAGAGACAAGCTGAAACCCGGACAAGAGGAAATCTGGAGTTTTACAGTCAAAGGGCCAAAAGGAGACAAAGTTACTGCAGAATTATTGGCTGGCATGTATGATGCTTCTCTGGATCAATTTAGAATGCACGATTGGTCTTTTAATCCTATAAACAGACCTATATATTACTCTTATGCGAAGAGAAAAGGAAACAACAGCTTTAAAACAACCAATTTCAGACTCTTTAATACAAATCAAAAACATACAGGTTTCACTCAACAAGGATATGACCAGTTGAATTGGTTTGGATTGTATTTTGGACAAAGCAATAATTATAGACTAAGAGGGCTATCATCTGGTATAAAAATGAAAAGCGCTGCTGCTCCTGGAAGAGAAGCTGCTATGTCTAATGCTATGGAAATGGTAGAGGATGAGGCTCAGTTAGAAGAGGTCGCCTCTATCTCTAACCAAGAGAAAGACACATCTAATACAGCCAGTACGGAGGCAAAAGATAAAACGACAAAAACTGTATTAGAAGGTGTCAAAATTCGAAAAAATTTACAGGAAACCGCATTTTTCTTTCCGCATTTGACCACAGACCCCGAAGGAAATGTAAGTTTTAATTTTACTGCTCCTGAAGCGCTGACCAAATGGAAACTACAGTTAGTAGCGCATACAAAAGAATTGCATGCAGCAACTACTATGTTGGAAACAGTAACTCAAAAAGAATTAATGATTCTGCCAAATCCTCCTCGATTCTTAAGAGAAGGAGACAAAATTGTATTCAGTTCTAAGGTTTCTAATATTTCTACAAAAGATCTTAGCGGGGTCATAGAATTACAATTAACAGATGCGCTTACAGGAAAATCTATTAATACTGATTTACAGAATACCAATATCAGCCAGGATTTCTCGGTAAAAGCTGCTGGCAATACCAATGTATCCTGGGCACTTCAAATTCCTGATAACATTCAGACTGTACAATATAAAATTCTGACTAACGTAAAATTACACTACTGATTTACAGTTATTTGCAAATCATCATTAGTTAATCCAAATTTATCAATTTGTTTTCTAATTCTTTTCACTAGTCCTAGTTTTCTTTTTTGATCGAGGTAGAGATAGCCTTCTGGATTTTGATATGCAATTCCTTTAGTGACCATATTCCAGATTATAACGGCTAATTTTCTTGCTGTTGCTGTAATTGCAGATACCCGTCCTTTTCTAAAGTTTATTCTATGAAAAAAATCTCTTAAAGGTGTACTGTCTTTTAGGTTTCCAATAGAGTTTGCGGCATTTCTTAGTGCTATTTTGAGTCTGCTACTACCTTTTCCAATTTTGCTGGATAGCACTTTGCCACCACTGACTTTATTGTTTGGTGCGAGTCTTAGCCACGATGTAAAGTGTTTTGCGGTCTTAAATTTCTTGATGCCATCATATCCTACTTCGCTCATAATGGTAAGGACAGTATTATAGCTCATACCTTCGATAGCAAGTAGGTCTGTACCCTTAAACATTTGATAGGATTTTAAATTGATGTCAATATCTTTTGGGGTGTTTTTATTGATGCGTTTATATGGTTTTTTATCGATGTGATGTTCTTGCTTTTCAGGATCTTTACCTATTATATCGTCTAGTTTCTTAGCAATTTGGTCATCACATTCTCTGATTTTCTTTTGAATGAACTCGTAGGTATCCAATTCGTCTTTAAGAGCGTAAAGGAAGTCTTTACGTTCATTACTATGTAGCGCTTTAGCTATTTCCTCTTCGCTTTTCTTGCAGTTATAATGCCTGAGACTAGCTAATTTTTTTGGGTCAGTTTCGCCTAGAGCAATTGCTCTAATAATTTTAAGTCCTGTCAGACCCACCACATCTTTGACCACTACATCTAGTCGAATATTCATCAGTCTAAGATAC
>NZ_VTZU01000235.1 GCF_008370685.1 Aquimarina sp. RZ0 | reverse complement strand
GGATTTGGTAGGTATTTGTTTGGATCGTAGTTTAGAGATGATCGTAGGGATCTTAGGTATTTTAAAGGCAGGAGGAGCGTATGTTCCTATAGATCCGGAGTATCCAAAGAATCGTATTGATTATATGGTTAAAGACTCTGGTATAAAGATACTCGTGAGTAGGTCAGAGATTATAAATACTTTGAAAAACCAGAGCGATTTTTCCATTATATGCTTAGAGAGGGATTGGTTCCTTATTGAGAGAGAAGATTTTCAACCTTTAGATAGGGTGTCTTCTCCAGAGAACTTAGCCTATATAATATATACATCAGGGAGTACAGGTAATCCAAAAGGGGTAACAGTTGAGCACATCAGTTTAATGAATGTCATATTTTCTTGGAAAGATACCTTTGGGCTTGATAGCCAAATGAATTCTTTACAAGTAGCAAGTTTGTCATTTGATGTATTTTTGGCTGAAGTGAGTACTTCCTTATTATTTGGAGGTAGTTTGATATTGCCTAGTCCTTCATTTTTATATTCACCAGAAGAGTTTTATGAATTAATATCTGTTAATTGTATTACGATTCTTGATTTAACTCCGAGTTTAGCCATTCCATTAATGGATTATATTTATGATAATGATCTTGATTACAGTTTTTTAAAAATACTCAAAATCGGTTCAGATTATTGTAAACTATTAGATTTTCAGAGGTTACTGGATAGATTTGGGGATCAAATCCAGATTTTCAATTGTTATGGAGTAACTGAAACTACTATTGATATTTCAGAATATAAAGGTAAAAAAAGTGAAGGGTTAAAAGGCATAGTAAACGTACCAATAGGTAGTCCTATTTCTAATACTCAGGTTTACATTTTAGATTCAAATGAGAATCTACAGCCCATAGGTGTAGTTGGAGAATTATGTGTTTCGGGTTCAGGCTTAGCCAGAGGTTATCTAAACAGAG
>NZ_VTZU01000234.1 GCF_008370685.1 Aquimarina sp. RZ0 | reverse complement strand
CTTTGAGTAAACAACAAGTGGATTCAATCCCCATAGAAGGTTAAAAAAAGAAAAAAAAACGCATAGTACAACAGCGGATTAAATCAAATTGCGCCTTTGGCTTAAATGATTTAATCCTATAATGTTACCAAAAATTATGAAAAAACCGAATCTCAAGAAAATATTAATTCTTATAATGATGTTGATTTCTTTCAACTCATTTGCTTGCGACTGTGATTGCGAAGGAGATTGTTCGTTTAGTGTAATATCAAACCGAAACGAATTTGTTGCTCTTATAAAAGTTATTGAGTATTCTGATTTTCTAGATTATGAAATTGACGGATATGATAAAAAAATGCCTTTTTCAATGACTGTTGATATAATTGAAAAATACAAAGGAACTGAATCAAAAAAACGAATTAAAATTTGGGGCGACAATGGAATTTTATGCAGACCATATATCTCGAATTTTGAAATAGGAAAATACTACTTAATCTCACCCATACGAATTGAAAATGACTCTGAAGAAGGAAAAAAAGGAGATTATGATTTCTTTGCTTGTTGGACTGATTATCTGACTGTAGATTTTGAAAACGGAATTGCTCACGGAGAATATACACAGCGAAAAAATAAAATATCGCTCAAAGAATTCGAAAACGGAATAAAAAAATAACTATTGCCAACAACACCTATGCGATAATGCGGGGTTTAGGTTTGATCGAAAGGTTCTTGTCTATTTGGTTTGTCGCCAAAGATTTAAATTTAGTATTTTAGAAAATATAAAAACAAAACATAAACTTTGGCTAAGTGATAGCTCAAAGGTCAGTAATTTTCGACTTCCGCACTACGCATAGCTAAACGTTGGTGTGCCACGAAGCTGTGGTGATCCAGTGGGTGAGAATCCCATCAGAGTAATTGACTGTTCACTCTGAAGAAAAGCATACAGTTAACCTCGTGAGGGATTTGCTGAAGCTATGTTCTT
>NZ_VTZU01000233.1 GCF_008370685.1 Aquimarina sp. RZ0 | reverse complement strand
AACAATAAATTTCTCCCTGCTTAATTCTACTCTGTTTAGATAACCTCTGGCTAAGCCTGAACCCGAAACACATAATTCTCCAACTACACCTATGGGCTGTAGATTCTCATTTGAATCTAAAATGTAATTAGCTAATGTTGGAATTGGAGAACCTATAGTAGTAATCGAAGACTCAATCTCTTTTTTTGTAATTTCTTTGTATGTAACATGTATCGTAGTTTCTGTAATTCCATACATATTGACTAACTTAGTCGATGGGTAGCTATGTTTCCACCTTTTTAATTGGTTAGGATGTAACACTTCCCCTCCAAATATGACGTATCTTAGATTGTGATTGGTTAAATTTAAAAAGAATTCTTCTTGAAGCATATAAAAGGATCTTGGAGTTTGATTTAATATTGTAACTCCTTCAGATAATAATAAATTCTTAAATAATTTCAAGTCTTTTGTAATGTGTTTTGGAACAATAACTAATTTCCCTCCGAACAACAAAGCGCCAAATAATTCCCAAACTGAAAAATCAAAATAAAACGAATGAAACATAGTCCAAACATCTGTTCCTGTAAAATTAAATAAACAATTCTCGTGTTTGAATAATCTGACTACATTAAGGTGTGTTATCATCACTCCTTTTGGTTTCCCCGTACTACCAGAAGTATAAATCACATAAGCTAAGCCCGTTGGAGAAGCCAATCTTTCTAATGCTATTTCTGATTCCTTAGCTATCAATCCCCAATCATTGTCCAACAGGATAATCTCAAGTCCTGTTCTATCCCCCAATACAGATCTAGATGCTACGCTACTTAATATGATGGTAATCCCTGCATCTGTTAACATATAATCAATACGATTCTTTGGATACTCCGGATCTATAGGAACATACGCTCCTCCTGCCTTTAAAATACCTAAGATCCCTACGATCATCTCTAAACTACGATCCAAACAAATACCTACCAAATCC
>NZ_VTZU01000232.1 GCF_008370685.1 Aquimarina sp. RZ0 | reverse complement strand
TGGAGTACCTACTTTAGTTGTTACAAAAAACATAAGTCTCAAATTAATACATTTGAATTATGGTAAAGAAGAACTATGACAACGATTTTAAGGTAATGATAGTCCAATTATTAAAATCAGGTCAAAAAACGAAGGAAGTCTCTGAGGCATATAATCTAGATAGCGGCACAGTAAATCGCTGGAGAAGAGAATATGAGGCAAAATCAGGAGATTTCTCTAAAAAGAGAGAACTAAGCCCAGAAGAGTTAGAACTACGTCAATTACGCAAAGAATTAAAAGACGTTCAAATCGAGCGTGATATATTAAAAAAGGCAGTGAGCATCTTTTCCAAGAGCGACAAATAAAATATCAATTTATTTTAAAAAATAAAGAAATTTATTCTGTTGAAAAGATGTGTAACAGCATGAAAGTAAGTCGTAATGCTTATTATCATTGGCTTAAAACTAAAGATAACAAAAATACTAAATTAATACAATTAAAGGAACGTATAAAATCTATATTTCAATCAAGTCATCAGATTTATGGAAGTACTAGAATTCAAAAAATGCTAGCAAGAGAAAACATAGTTTATTCAGTATCTTATATTTCTTATTTAATGAGAAAGTTAGGACTCAAAAGTGTTTTGAAGAAAAAGTTTGTAGTAACCACGAACTCAGATCATGATAACCCTATAACTACAAATTTCCTAAATAGAGAGTTTAATGCATTAGAAATAGGTAAAAAATGGGTGTCTGATATTACTTATATACGAGTAGGAGATCATTGGAATTATTTAACTACTATTATAGATTTAGCAGATAGAAAAGTGGTTTCTTGGATTTTAAGTGAAGACATGACTACAGAAAACACCGTATACAAAGCTTGGATAAAAGCTAGAAACACTAGAGATATAAAGGAAGGATTTATTTTTCATTCAGATCGAGGAGTCCAATACACTTCAACTAAAGTAATGACATTGTTTAATGAGAATATAAAAATAACACAAAGCATGAGTCGAAAGGGGAATTGTTGGGATAATGCAGTAG
>NZ_VTZU01000231.1 GCF_008370685.1 Aquimarina sp. RZ0 | reverse complement strand
TTTGGGGGTACTTTTCCAATTTCAGTATGTCTTCTTTTGGTGTTGTAAAACTCAATATATTCTTTTACTTTTTGATATAAATCTAATCCACCATTAGGCGGATTGAGATATATTTTCTCATATTTTAGGGATTTCCAAAACCGTTCTATGTATATATTATCAAGAGCTCTGCCTTTCCCATCCATTGAAATTTGTATCTGGTGCTTTTTTAGAGCAGCTATATAGAGATCACTTGTATATTGCGAGCCTTGATCTGAATTATGGATTTTAGGGGTTCCATATTGTTCAACAGTATCATTTAATAATTCGGTACACCATTCTGCACTCATTGAATTAGAAACACTCCAGTTCAATATTTTTCGACTGTGCACATCAATGATGGCAGCCATATACATAAATCCACGGAACATCGGAATATAAGTGATATCGGTTTGCCAAACCTGATTAGGCTGATCAATCTTAATGTTTTTCAATAAATACGGATAAATATAATTCGTTTTATCTCTAATAGTTGTTTTTGGTTTACTATAAATGGTTTGAAGCCCCATTAGTTTATAGAGCCTTCGGATTCTCTTGACATTGACACGATATCCTAAATCCAGATTGAGATAATCGGTCATGCGTTCTACACCGTAATAGGGATGTTCTAAAAAGTACCTATCGATCTCTTTCATCAACTTTAAATTCAATAGACTCTCGCCTTTAGGTTTGTAATATAAACCTGAACGATGAATCTCTAATAGCTTACATTGTTGTTTAAGGCTAAGTCCTGGATGAGATTTTACAACCTTTTGCCGTTTCTGGATAGTACTCATTTCTCCAAGACTTTCTTTAAAAAATCATTTTCAACTTGTAACTGACCAATTTTACTATAAAGAGCGCTTTTTTCATTATCTGTCTCTTCTGTTTTGGTCTTGGAGTCAAAAGTTTTTGATGAATTATCTATAAACTCTCGCTTCCAAGTAGATATTTGGGAAGGATGAATGTCAAACTTTGAGGCGATTTCCTGCAAAGTAAGTTGATCTTTGA
>NZ_VTZU01000230.1 GCF_008370685.1 Aquimarina sp. RZ0 | reverse complement strand
ATTTTCCGTTGTGAATTGCCAATTTATTTTGGCATTAAGATTATTTCTATATTCTTGCCAAGCTTCAACTTCTTGTTTTACTGTCTGGATCTTATCAATTCTTCTGTTTAAACATTGTCCATTTAACACATTTAATTCTATTTCAGCCATATTTAACCAACTTCCGTGCTTTGGTGTAAAAACAAATTCAAATCTATCCCATAATTGTTTGGCTTGATTAGCAGGGAATGCTTCGTAAAATGAACTTGCTTTATGAGTATTAAGATTATCCATGACTAATGTTATTTTCTTAGCCTCTTGATAGTGATCTGCTATTTCCTTGATAAATACAGCCCAATCTTTTTTTGTTTTCCTTTCGGTTATTTTTACTATCCGTCTACCAGATAGCGGCTCATTTGCCATGAAAATATTGCAAACACCTTTTCTCGAATATTCAAAGTCAATCAATTTAGTTCCATCTTTCATCTTGTCAGTAACCCTTGTTTCTGCTATTAATTGTTTTGGAGATTCATCCATACAAACTACAGGGAAATCTTTTGAATATGGACGTTTATAAACATCTAAAACATTTTCCATGTTAGCTACAAATTCAGCATTCTCTTTAGGAGGAATTACCCAACCTTTAACTTTCCAGGGCTTTAATTCGTTTTTTTAAAACTCTTCGTACTGTTTCGTGAGAAATACTTTCTATATAATTTAAGGTAACCATTTTATCTGCTAAAAGTCTAAGCGACCATTTTGAAAACCCTTTGGGAGGTTCACTGCAGGCTATTGAAATTAAATGAGCTTCTACATCTCCATCTACTTTTCTGTCATAAATACGGGTAGTGGCCTTGCGTTTCAAACAAGCTTCAAAACCTTCTTCCACAAAGCGCTTCTTAACCCTATCAATAGTGCGCATTCCTATTTTTAAAACTTTAGAGATTTCCATATTGGTTAAGGGGGTAGAAAATTCGCTCTTATCGGTATTCAGTAAAATATAAGCATTGCGATAAGCTTGAGAGGTATGCTTTCCTTTGTGGATGATATTCAATAAATCTGTGC
>NZ_VTZU01000229.1 GCF_008370685.1 Aquimarina sp. RZ0 | reverse complement strand
GGTGAGATGAATAGTTACAAACGCACAGGAACAACTTCTTTATTTTCAGAAAGTTATCGATTAGAAAAGCTTAGTAAACAAGGAGATCCTTTAGAACGACTCACTAAAGTAGTAGAATGGGAATATTTTAGAGACACTATCGAAAAAGTCCATCAGAAGAAGATGGTCAATGCTGGTCCTAAGCCCTATGATCCATTATTGATGTTCAAAATATTGATATTACAGCGGTATTACAACTTGAGTGATTTTCAGCTAGAATATCAAATATTAGATCGTTTAACATTCTGCCGTTTTCTAGGCTTATCTCTAAACGATAAAGTTCCAGACGAAAATACTATTTGGAATTTTAGAGATAAATTAATTTCTAAAGGTATTGAACAAGAGTTGTTTGATAAATTCAGTAGCTTATTGGAGAAGCATGGGCTGATTGCTCACCAAGGAAAAATTATTGACGCAAGTTTTGTAGAAGCTCCTAGACAACGTAATAGTAGAGAAAAGAATACGCAAATAAAAGAAGGTACACCACCAGAAGAGTGGAATGATCAACCTAATAAGAGGCGTCAAAAAGATGTAGATGCCCGTTGGACAAAAAAGAATAATCAATCTTATTTTGGGTATAAAAATCATGCAAAAGTTGATAATGTTCATAAATTCATTGACACTTATGCCACAACGGATGCTTCTGTACACGATTCTCAGGTATTGGATACATTATTGACAGAGAAAGATCAAGGTCAAGATTTATGGGCAGATAGTGCTTATACAGGACAAGAACAAGAGAATACTATTAAGAAATATAAGGTGAAAAACAAGGTACATCAAAAAGGGTGTAAAAATAACCCACTAACTGAAGTACAAAAAGAATCTAATAAAGAAAAATCAAAAACCAGAGCCCGAGTAGAACATGTATTTGGATTTATGGAGCAAAGTATGAACAAACTCTATATAAGATCTATAGGCATAAAACGCGCCATCGGATTTGTAGGTTTGGTAAACCTTACCTATAATCTCTTTAGATATGAACAAGTAAGCAGGTTAGATGGGATAACTATGTCTAATTGGGAGATGTAAAAAACAACAAGTAGCTATAAAACAATAACTTACA
>NZ_VTZU01000228.1 GCF_008370685.1 Aquimarina sp. RZ0 | reverse complement strand
TCGATAACTTTCTGAAAATAAAGAAGTTGTTCCTGTGCGTTTGTAACTATTCATCTCACCTGTGTTTAGTCAGTAAAATACTATAACTATTTGATTAAAAATAAATTAATTTTAGAGGTAACCTTAATTCCGAAAAACACGATTATAACAATAATGAATTTTGTTATAGTGAAATTGACATAGATTGGACGGATGATGACAGTGATTTTTTCTTTGACTCAATTGAAATAACAAATAAGGATAAAGCAAAAAAAGAAGAAAAATTTCCTGAATATAAGCGCACTAATAGTGACAGATTTTATGAAGGTCTGATTTTCCTAATAATTATCGTATTAATTCTTTTTCTATTTGTTGGATTTATAACGGTTATCAAATGGTTGTTTTAAAAAACAATTTATTAACAAATAAGATGAAATTACCAATATACTTAATATTATATATTTTCCCGCTAATTACATTTTGTCAAGTGGACTATAATGATGAGGAAACATTTAGAGATAAAATGGACGTTACAATAGAGGAATTACTATCTACGTGTACTGGTAATCAAAGAGTAGGGATATCTTCTTTCAATAAAATTCAAGAATTTTGGGAATTTAGTTCTTGTTATAAAACGAATAAAATAATATCAATAATGTATTATTCGAATCAAACTAAATTCGAAGAATTGTATGTTATCCAAAATGACAAATTGATATATGCTAAGGAATCCGAAATTGGAATACCAATTAATTCGTTTGACGTTATAACTTGGAATTGCCAATATTACTTTAATAATGAAAAGCTATATACCCACATTTCATTAGGGCACGGAAAAACTGAAAGTGAAAATTGGAACCCTGAATCTATTATAGATACGTTCCAAAATAGACTAATTGAATTGGAAAAAATAAAGAAATAACATTTGCTAACAGTTTGTATATTGCATATGCTCCCTTCGGGAAGCAAACGCAACATACAAGGAGCGTTACCACCAATAATGAAAAACATTTTCCTAAATATATCACTAGTGTCAAGTCAAGTTTAAATAGGCGTAATTTAGTATCTTTGAAAAAAAACTAAAATGGGTATTAGATATAAAGTTAGCTTAACCAAAGAAGAATGCACAGATTTATTGAATATCATCCACAAA
>NZ_VTZU01000227.1 GCF_008370685.1 Aquimarina sp. RZ0 | reverse complement strand
CTGGAGCTTCAAATTTTTTAATAGATTTGGATAGTTGCGATGGTAATTTTAATGCTTTTTTATGTACAGGTACGTTGGATCTGACGGCAGGAGGAGGCTTTCCGACTTATGTTTGGACGGATTTAGGCACTGGTATGGTTATAGGAAATTCTCAGACACTGACGGTTAGTAGTGGAGGAGTTTACAGAGTTGATAAAACCGGAAACCCCGATTGTAATGATCTATTTGAGATCTGGACCGTTACCGCTTTTAATACAGTTACCAATCCGATAGTTCCTATCGCTCAAGACCCTTCGGTTAATGGTAATGTACGTACGTGTCCAATTACTGGAGATCCATTACCGGAGATTTTTTTATGTGGTGCTACCGATAGTCAATA
This sequence comes from Aquimarina sp. RZ0, assembly GCF_008370685.1. Lineage (GTDB taxonomy): Bacteria > Bacteroidota > Bacteroidia > Flavobacteriales > Flavobacteriaceae > Aquimarina. Next base: position 762 of record NZ_VTZU01000227.1, on the reverse strand, counting down.
TTTAGATTCAGGATTTGTGAATGCGACCAGTATTGTTTGGGAACGATTAGATCCTATGGATTGTCCAGCAGTGATTCGTAATGAGGATTGTCCTACCCTTGATAACACCTGTTCTACTTTTTGGACACAAGAAGCTACTACGAGGGATTTTACTGTTACTGAGGCAGGAGAATATAGAATCCGTGTAGAGTTTGATGGTAATTGTGAGATAGATTTTTATTTTAATGTATTCAAGAATAATTTTGAGCCGAATCTGGTAGTTGTTCGGGATATCGTTTGTAACATCCCAGGTATATTGAGAGTTCAGAACTCTTCTACACAATACGAGTATCAATTGGTTACACCTTCTTCAGGCACAATAGGTTATCAGAATTCACCTGAATTTGGAGGATTAACAGAGCAGGGTACTTACACAGTTAATGTACGCCAGAATAACGGATTGCCGACAGCATGTGTTTTTGTAGCGACTGAATTTCTGGAGGAGTTTGATTCTACTGTTAGCATTACACCAGTGAGTCCATCGTGTCCAGATGATCAGGGATCGGTTCAGATTCAGGTTAGTGATGGCGATATTAATTATACCTATAATATCAGTAGTACCACGACTGCTTTTACGGCGAGTGAAGGTCCTACAACAGATCCGAACCATATCTTTACAGGTTTAGATCCAGATACCTATGATGTAGAGGTACTATCCTATGATGGAGAATGTGTCGATAGACAAACAGTTACAGTTGATGACCCAGCCCTATTTACGGCTTC
>NZ_VTZU01000226.1 GCF_008370685.1 Aquimarina sp. RZ0 | reverse complement strand
AGTATTTTTGGATAAATATGGATACATTATGGATATGTCTAAAAAATTAGAGTTTACAAGTACTGTTTATGGAAAAATAATGAAACAGTTAAGTATCATTGATAATTTTAAAGGAAATTGGGAAATCATTGACTTAAGGTACAGTAAACATTTAAAAGAGCTACGCAAAATAGCAACTATAGAAAGTATCGGTTCTTCTACAAGAATAGAAGGTGCTACATTAACAGATAATGAAGTAGAAAAACTATTAAAGTCAGTAAAAATTACAAAACTGACCACAAGAGAACAGCAAGAAGTTGTTGGTTATTATGATGCTCTACAAATCATTCTAGATAATTATAAAGACTTACCAATTACAGAACGTTATTTACATCAGTTGCATAGTATTTTGTTAAAACACAGCGATAAAGACCAAACTCACAAAGGGAAATATAAAAACCTATCTAATCAAGTTGTAGCAAATTATCCAGACGGAACTCAACGAACCATTTTTAGAACAACAGAACCACATTTAACAGCTAAAGAAATGGAGGACTTATTACTGTGGTTAAATAAGCGTTTTGAAACCCTAGATATGCATCCAGTAATGGTAACAGCAACCTTTATCTACGAATTTTTGTCAATACATCCCTATCAAGATGGAAATGGTCGATTGTCAAGGCTTTTAACGACATTAATCTTAATGAAACAAGGTTATGAGTTTACTCAGTATATTTCTTTTGAACACATCATTGAAGAACGGAAAGAAGAATATTACAGAACTTTAATGGATGGACAAAAGAACAGATATAATGAGAATGAAAAGATTGATAAATGGATAGTATTCTTTTTAGATTGTATGGTAACATTAATACAACGATTAGAAAAGAAATATGAGACGTATAAAAAGCTTGAAAAAGAACTCAATGAAAGGCAAAAAGAAGTATTAGAGTTCATTAAAGAAATCAAAAAAGTTAGCATAAGTGATCTTGAAAAAGCGTTTACAAATCACTCTCGAAATACATTAAAAAAAGACCTTTTTTACCTTGTGAATGAAGGTTTAATACTAAAAACAGGAGAATTAAAGGGAACTAGGTATCATTACACCGAATAAATCCACACAACACAAAATCCAGTTTTTTGCAGAAAAAGCAAAAACCCTCTGTATTTTGTGTTGTTCCGCTCACC
>NZ_VTZU01000023.1 GCF_008370685.1 Aquimarina sp. RZ0 | reverse complement strand
GCGATAAGGTAATTACTTGATCTCTCGTAGTGGCACAAATCGAACCGATATAAATGGCACAGTTTGAACCGAAATGACTGGCACTATAACTCCGAAATCATTGGCACAAATCGAACCGAATTAACCAATATCTATAATTTCAGTTTACCTAATATCAAAAGAGTATATCATTTAAAAAAAATAACTATTGGTCACTTTAATATAGTGCCTATTCTTACACCTGGGCATACTTTGGGAAGTATTTGTTACCTAATAGAGGATAATTTGTTTTCTGGAGATACTGTTTTTATTGAAGGTGTCGGAATATGTGATTTAAAAAATGTAGATGAATTATATGATTCAATACAATTTTTAAAATCATATATCCCTAGAACTACCTTGTTTTGGCCTGGACACTCTTTTGGAGAAGCACCTGGTAAAAGTTTAGATCATTTATTGAAGAATAATATTTATTTTCAATTCAAAAACAAAGAACATTTTATTAAGTTTAGAACTCGGCATAATCAACAAAATTATTTTACTTTCAAATAGACATATAAAGTGAATTCATTAAACAAAATCTTTTATAATTTAAAAATTCCTAAAACTTTTAAGTAATAAATCCTCTAATGATCAACCCAATATCTTCGACCAAAAAGTTCGAACTCTGTCCCTCCGACTCCACAAAAAACTCCCGAATCACCAATGATTACGGGAGTTTTAATTTATAGTCGACAATCTGGTCGACAATTATTGTTTTTTTGATCCTATGACAATAAAGGTACAAACTCCTCTTTCTCCATAAAAATTCTTTTCCTCATTTGATTTACAAGGATCTTATTTCTTAGTTGACAATTCTTTATATTTTACCATATTCCACTATTCTTAAATAAGTTAATCAGACCTTCAATTTGTTTATCGTTTTTAAAGTGTTCATGAGAGGACATTTTTTTTAATTGTTTGACGGATTCACCCGATTTGATTCCTTTCTCTCGAACTATATTAAAAAATGTTTGTAAACTCTCAACTTTAAATTTAGCCTTATTTAAAAACTTCTGCCCATTCTCAGCGTCTTCATATTTTTCTTTCAATTTAAAATGAAAATCTATGGTGTTCTTTTTACCAATTAATAGATTATCAGCATTCTGTTCAGTCATGGCATTTGTAGTAAATACAAAATCAGTATCATGGGTCAATCGCTGAATTTCATATTCTTCATTTGCTACCGTATTTGGATGAATTTCTAAAAAATGTTTTGAATCTAATGGCATTGTTATAACATTATTAGGATTAAACAATCCACAGAATTGATTAGTACGGTACTCTCTAATCATGACAGGGTTGTCAGAAGTAATAAGGTATGCACCCTTATCTTGAATCTCAATCACATTTATTGTGCATTCATATTTATGTTGAACAAAATCAAACCATTTTTGCAAGTGTTCAATATCAAACTTAGTTTTAGCATCTTCTTTTGATTTTTGCTTAATTTCATCTAACTCTTCAACATTTACTTTATCTCCTCCAAACATAGATGTTTTAATAATACCTTCATCGTCTGCAAGGAGTTTTAAGCGCTCAAAAAGATCGTCCGTAAAGGAATTACTATGATTTAGATGAATAGGTGTTCTAAAATAAAAGGATAAACACACATACAAAATTTTTAACTTCTCTTCTTTAGATAAAATACTTCTTTTCTTATCTATTAAGAGCCTGTAGATATTTTGAAACTCTGCGTCAACATTATTAGCATAATATAATTCTAAATCATATTTATTCTTATCATCCTCACTTTGAAGAGTGTATAAATGTTTTTGATAGCATATCGTTTTTGTATCAATATTTTGCCTAATTACATCATCTCTTTTATAATAAACATCAACAAAACATTTCTTCTTTTTATTACATTCAGCAAAGTTCTTTAAATAAGAACGTGGTACATAATGTTGTTTAATAGGTTCTGACATATGAATTAACCCATCCCATTAATAAAAGTATCAACGAAATCAGTTATTTTAGTTGTTATTCTTTCTGCTATCGAAGCTCTTTCTTTTAAACTAGGTCTTTCATTTAGTAGACCTATAACATCATCACGTAGAGGTGCTTTTTCTGTAAATAAATAATTACTAATAACATCAACCAATTTTTTATAGTCTAAGTTTTCATTTTTACTTAATTGCTCAACAGCTTTCTTCTTTTCGATTGTCCAGTAATTATCGAACTCATCGGCTACTAAATCTGAATCTCTTACCAATGGTAGGTTTTCTTCAATAAAACGCTCAATCAATTCTTTCTTACTTCTTAATTGACTATCGGATGCCAACATATCCGAAATCACTTTGCGCTGCTGCTCCTGCTCTTTTGGTTTCTTTATTTCTGATAATTTCGCTAAAAGGGTTAAGATATACGCTACATTAATTTCATCACGCCTTATTAACTCTAATTCAAAATCAATATCGTTTAGGATAGATACTTTTTCCTTTTCTTTTTTTACATCATCACGAATATCTAAATACTTACTTTGGTAGTCTTCGAACTCCTGCTCGGTAATCCCTAAATCATCAAAACTAAATTCAGTAAAAGTGGTTAATACATTCTTTAGCCGCATTAACTCCCTGAAGGCTTTTACAAATTCTAATTGTTCTATTTCAGAAGGCAATTCGTTTACGCTATCCACTGTTGGAGCAATCTCGTATAAGCGCTCAATAGCTTCCTCAAATTTTGCAGTATAATCTTCATAGGGTTGTACTACGATTTCTTCTATCGCTTCTTTATTAGAAAATAAGGTAATAGCTTCGTCTGTTTTTCCTTTTAGGTTTCTAAAACAAACTACATTTCCTTGTGATTTTACCTCATCCAATATTCTATTGGTACGCGAATAGGCTTGTATTAATCCGTGGTATTGTAGGTTTTTATCAACATATATGGTATTCAATAATTTAGAATCAAAACCTGTTAAAAACATATTTACCACCAGTAATACATCGACTTGCTTATGCTTCACACGTTTACCAACATCTTTATAATAACTATAAAACTCATTCGTAGAGTAATTGGTTTGAAACATCTCATTATAATCAGCAATGAAACCATCTAACTTTTCTCTGGTATGCCCATAGGAAGCAGAAGGCTCATTAACCTGAAAGTCTTCAAAATCTTCATCGGGAATAAAGCCATTAGCATCTTCGTCTAATTCATTCGCCTTATATGAAAAAATAGTGGCTACACGAAAATCATGTAAACCTGCCTCTTTTTTTGTCTTAAATAAGTCGTAGTACTGAATAAGTGTCTTGACACTAGAAACGCAAAAAATAGCGGTAAACTTCTGGCTATGTGTTTTACGATTATGATTAGTAATAATGTATTCAGTTATATTATTCAATCGCTGAGGTGCTTCCATAACCTCAGCCTTATCAATATTATCTACATTAATATCAATAATTTCATCCGCATCTTTACTTTTGAAGGTGCTAATATATTCAATTGCAAACTTTAGAACGTTCTTATCTCTAATAGCATCTGTAATTACATATTTATGTAAACATTCATCAAACAAATCTTTTGTTGTGCGCTTTCCTAAAGCATTCTTAACAGAATTATCTTTAAAGATCGGTGTTCCTGTAAAACCAAATAATTGTGCATTCTGAAAAAAGTCTTTAATACGGTTATGCGTGTCTCCAAACTGGCTTCTATGGCACTCATCAAAAATAAACACAACTCTTTCATCTTTCAGAGCATCCATTTTTCCCAAGTACTTTGGTTTATAGATGGCTGTATTTAATTTTTGAATGGTAGTTACTATCAGTTTTGTATCATTAGAAAACTGCTTAACTAAAGCATTTGTATTATTGGTAGCATCTATACTCCCTTCACTAAAACTATTGAACTCTTTAATAGTTTGATAATCTAAATCTTTACGATCTACCACAAACACCACTTTTTTTACACCTTCAAGATTAGTCAATATTTGCGCTGTCTTAAATGAGGTCAGAGTTTTACCCGAACCAGTGGTATGCCATATATACCCAAACTTATTACTGTTCTTAACTCGCTCTACAATAGCTTCGGTTGCATAATATTGATAAGGACGTAATACCATCAATGTTTTTGAGGTGTTCAAAACGGTGTACTTCGTTATCATTTTTGATACGTGACAAGGTTCTAAAAACTGGGCTGCAAACTCACTTATTTGTGTAATGATCTTATTCTCTATATCTGCCCAATAAAAGGTTTGTTTAAATGAACGAGCTTTAATTGGATTATTAGCGTAGTATTTAGTATTTACACCATTACTGATCACAAAGAGCTGTATAAATTGAAATAACCCATTACCTGCTTGATACGAATGCCGTTGATACCTATTTGTTTGATTGAATGCTTCTTTTAGCTCTAAGCCTCTACGTTTTAATTCTATTTGCACTAAGGGCAGACCATTAATTAAAATAGTAACATCATAACGGTTTTTATAACTACCCTCCATAGTTACTTGATGTGTAACTTGGTATTGATTTTTACACCAATGTATTTGATTTATTAATTCTAAATAACCTGTACTCCCATCATCTTTAGCATACGTAATCTTATCTCGTAAGGTTTTTGCTCTTTCGTAGATATTCCCTTTAGATAAGTCGTTTAGCACTTGTTTAAACTCTCCTTCTGATAAACTACAATTATTATGTTTCTCAAGTTGCGTTTTAAGATTTGTAATTAGATCATCTTCATCTTTAATGACTACCTTTTTATAACCTAAATCAACTAATTGTTGCACTAAATTTTCTTCTAAGATGTATTCTGGTTGTGTGGTCATAAATAAGGTTTCTTTTATTCTTCTATAAGATGATTATGTTCTTCGATAAAAAAAACAATTTGTTCAACAACATTTTTTGCAACTGCTTCTAATTTTTCGTATGTATTTATACTTTTAAGAAAGACACTATCTGTCACATTTATTTTTATAGTATCATGCGTTAATACTTCATGGTGCACCCATCCTTTGTTTAATCGCACATATTCTTTTTCTAAATTCAAAGAACTATTAGCATTGTATATACCAATAAACAATTCACCACCAAGATGTCCATTCCCACTAAAAGTTTCTACTCCAAACCACGCTTGTTTAATATTGGATTTCTCGCTATCAAACCATATGCTTGCATATTTTTTAGAAATATCATTTCTTTTAGATATCGAATAACCTTTAACTTCTACATTTAAAAGCTCGGTTATCTTATTTCTAAAATCGTTTCTTATGTTTTTAACGACTAGATTATATTTTGAAGCTATTAAAGATGCTTCTTCTAGATTTTCAATTACAATTGATTTTAATTCTTTGTCTTGTTTATCCCCCAAAGTATTTGTTATTTTTTGAATTAAAATTTTATACTGTTTAATACTTTCTCTGAGTATAGGTTGATCAGAAGCAATTGTTTGGCACGTTTCTAACCAATTAATAATTTCAGTTTGATAACTGATTACGAAGAAGTCTTTATCATAAACCAATTTACCACTACTGGTTTCTAGTGGTTCTTCTCCACTCGTTAAATAGACAACCTTATTTTTACTTTTATTATAATTATAATAGCGTTCTATTTGAAATTCTTGATCGGGTGCATCTATTTTATTTTCAATAGAAATTGTATATCCATTACCATCTTGTATTACTATATCTATCCTTCCTCCTGTTTTCTTATTTTTATCTATCCTACCTACAAAGTGTTCTACAAAAACAGTTGCCGATTCTATATTAAAAGTGTCATTGTTTTTAGTTACAAAAGTATTTTCAGGAAACAAGTTTATAAATGCTTCTAAAAAAACAGCCCCCATTAAATGTGTGCCTTTTGGGTTTAACAATTCTGCAATAAATGCTGAATGTGTTCTTACTTCTTTTGTTTTTAAATTTAAGATGCTATATATATTAAACAATTCGCCTTTTGCTTTTGTTAATTGTTTATGGTGAGAAACAATCATTTTTACTTTCTCTAAAATATCTTTTTCTCTACCTACCACAGCCATTGTCTTTATTGAATAACGCTTTAATTATCGGCTTTCATTTTTTCTATAGTTTTCAAATCTCTTTTTCCTATTTTATTAAAAAGTAAATCTGAATTTTCTCCTTTATTTTTATGTATTAAGTAACTCTCAGCTTCTAGCCTGCCAAAATATATACAGGTAAAGGTTATTTCTATATTCTTCTCGAAATAGAGCGTTAATCCATGCTCATCTTTATCTACAAATACACCCTTCTTATTCTCAACAGTTTCGAATAATTTTCTTCCTAACTGTTTTCTAAAAGAATGATTATATGTTTTCCTTAAATCTTTCATTCTTTTAAGCAAGCTAGCGGTTTGCCCTATATACACTAATGTTCCTTTATCGAATAAAGCATATATTGCTGGGCTATCTTCAAAATTTAGGTTAGCCCAATTGGTATTATACTCAAATTTTATTTTTGCATTTGTTTTAAGTTGAATATCTATACTTTCTATATGTGCTATTATATCTTTATTGGTTAACTCCATAAATTATCACCTATACTTTCTAAATGCTTGGATGGTTTGATAAATTCCATATCCTACGAAAAGTCTTCCTGTAAAATCCCACATATAGAATAACCAATTCAAATTTACATTTTCTCCTAAATAATTGAATTTGTGAGTTGGAATTAAAAATTGAATATAATACTTAAATCCTTTAGTGAAACTTTCCCAGTCAACCGAATTACTATATTCAAAAAGACTGGACTGTATTATCGATAAATAGAAAAACACAAACCCAATTACTATTGTAAATAAAGCACCAATTATATAAGAACTTCCGAACTTATTTGATATAGCGTTCCATCCTAAAACCCAAATATTTGAAAAAGAAATACTCACTTTTTCAAATCTCCATAATTTAGTCCAAGATTCTTTGAATAAGGTTTTTTTCTCATTAACCTTAAAAGGAATAGATGCTACTATATTGTTATTATTCTCGTGTAATCTCTTAATGATTCGATAAGTTTCACGCTTATTAAGTATTGGTATTGTATTTTCTATTGAAACAGATTTTTCATATTCGGTTTCGGACAGTTTTTTGTTTAAACTCTTATATTTCCTATCATCAAGCGATATGTTAAAAATTAATAAATCGCCTTTAATTATAGCCAAAGACAAATCTAAACCATGGTCAAACTTTGTTCCTCTAAATATTGTTTTATTTCCTAAAAGACTATATGTAAAAAGCACGTTACTTGTAAAATTAGTAGCTGAAAAAACAACAATATTTAAAAAATCGGTTTTATAAAAGTTAACCGGTTTTATAAAAGTAGAGTTGTAGAAATCAACCAACCCATAAAATGTAGTATTTCTAAAATTGGTGTTTTCTATTTTACACGACTTTAAACGGCATTTGCCATTATTATCGTTATCTCCATCAATTCCAAAAATTGCATTTTCAAAGTTCAAGGTATTAATAGAGCAGTTTAGAAGTGTAAGATTACTTTTCTGCATTCTTATTTTTAGTTCTTTTTCAAAAGAACAATTTTGAGCAATAACATAATGTTCGCTTCTGTTATGTATTCTAACCTCTTTTTTAAAAGCGCAACCTTTAAATTTATATGGATCAACATTTCTTCTAAGATGATTTTGCATATCATTAAATGCATCTTCATCAAAAGGTATAAACAACTCAAAATCAATTATAATATTTTTAAAACCATCTTCATTATCATCGAATTCATAAATACCTTCTTCGGGAATTGAAATGATTTCTACTTTTATATCATCTTTCCAAAATTTAATTAATTGGTCAATATTTTCAGCTATTCTTTCTTCCATAATATAACTAAACAAACATCTGCTGCAACAAGCCTTTTTTAAACTGTTGGGTATTTTCTAATTGGGTGGCAACTAACCCTATTTTAGCATCTATACTAGATAAGAAATTAGCGATTTTGGTTTGTTCTTCTATGGAAGGTATTGAAAGTTCTATTTCTTCAACATATCTAAAATATAAATTTGAAACATTACCCCCTTCTACTCGCTGTGCTAATTGTTTTTTAAGCATAGCGTTAATGTAATATGTCATAAAAAGACCATTTTCAGAAGTGTTATAAACAGAAATCATTTCTCCAATTGCTACATTTGGTAAGGGCAAGTAACTACAGTTTGCGAAATCAAGTGGGTCTTCACCAACACGTGGAACAAGTACTTCACCTCCTTTACTAAATTTTAAATTATCAGGATTTATATTAGTATATGATTTTATTTCTGCAATTTCTTCTGAATATGTACTATACAATTCACCATATCTCACACAAGGGGTTTTAGCATCTGAGGTAACTGATGATTTTGGTGCACTTTTACCATAATAGAAATATCCAAAATCTTTTAGTTTTCCATTTCTTAATTCTTGATTTTTATACTCATCAAATCTAATATTGTAAGATAATATTTGCAGCATGACCCCTTTTTTGTATTGTTCTAAAAGGCTTTTCTTTTGTTGTAGTTGGCTTATTTTTTTATCTACTGCCGTAAGGAATGTGGCTATTTTTTGTTGTTCTGAAAACGAAGGGAATTGACAAGGAGTATTCTTTGCTTGAACAACGGTATAGTGAGCTATTGTTCCCACGTGAGAAATACTTTTAAGATATTTTCTAAATGATTGTGATAGAAAGAATGAGTATAAAAAATAACCACTTACCCCCATAGTGTTTTTTATCCATAATAGGTCTGCATCTTTAAAGTATAATGGTTCATTATTTTTTACTAAAAAGGGGATACCAATAGATCCTCCACCTGTAATAATAAGATCATCTTTTTTAACACGTCCTGTCTTGCTTGATAAAGAATCATACAATTCAAAAGAAATATATGCTTTTGAATTTTTAGTTCCTTTGAAATGAGCAACTACATCACTCGTCCTGAAAAAAGGAACTCCTTTTTCTGTCCACTCATCTTTGAGAACACGAGACGATGATGTAATACTTAAAACGTCTCCTATCTTCTTATTTATCCACTTACCATCAAACTCCTTAAACCTCAACTTAGGCACTTCCTTCACTTCATTCATACTAAAAAGGTGTTTTAATATTCAGTTGTTGGCAAAAGTCGGCTATGGTGGTATCGGTGGCTTCGAGAGCCTCTGCCACCTCTTTTAGTTTCTCAGAAACTACATCTAAATCAATAGGCTCTTCTTCTTCAAACGTATCTACATAACGCGGTATGTTTAGATTGTAGTCGTTTTCTATCACCTCATCTAATGTTGCTACATAACTAAACTTATCTATGGTACTACGCTCTCTGTAACTGTTTACTATTTTTTCAATATGCTTGGGTTGTAGTTTGTTTTTATTACCATCTTTTTCAAACTCCTTACTGGCATCTATAAACAAGATGTTATCATTGTTTACACGACATTTGCTCAATACCAAAATACAGGTAGGGATACTTGTACCAAAAAATATATTGGGTGGTAAACCTATTACGGCATCCAAATAGTTGAGGTTTTCGATAAGGTATTGTCGTATCGTACCTTCGGCAGCACCTCTAAACAATACCCCGTGTGGTAATACACACGCCATTGTACCGTTGTCGGCAAGTTGGTGTATCATATGCTGTACAAAAGCAAAATCGGCTTTACTGGTAGGGGCTAATTTTCCGTACTGGCTAAAACGATCATCGTTTTCGTTTAATGGATTGTCTTTTCCTTTCCACTTGGCAGAAAATGGTGGATTAGCTACAATGGCTTCAAAACGTAGTTCTCTGTGTTGGGGTTCGGTTAAGGTATCTTCTTGTCTAATATCAAACTGGCGGTAATGCAGATCGTGCAAAATCATATTCATACGTGCCAAATTGTAGGTAGTACGGTTGAGTTCTTGCCCAAAAAACTCATCTACTTTTACCTCTCTTGCTACACGCAGTAACAACGACCCACTACCACAGGTAGGATCGTATACATTTTTTAGGCGTTTCTTGCCTGTAGTTACTATTTGAGCCAGTATCTGGGATACTTGTTGCGGGGTGTAAAATTCTCCTGCTTTTTTACCTGCACCACTTGCAAATTGCGAAATCAAATACTCATAAGCATCCCCCAACACATCGGCATCAGTATCTTGCAAGGCAAAGTCGATTTTATCTAAATGCGATAACACTTTGGCAATTAAACTATTTCTAGCATCGGCACTTCTTCCTAGCTTCGTACTACTCAGGTCTAAATCTTCGAACAGTTGGTTAAAATCATCTTCGCTTTCTGTACCCATTGTACTTTGCTCTATACCATTCAGGATACTTTCTAAATCTTCTAATATGAAGTCACTTTGTGTTTCGGTGTTGGCATTTCCTTTTTTGGCTATAGCACTAAATAGTTCTTGGGGTTTTAAAAAGTACCCCAACTTAATTAAGGATTCTTCTTTTATAGCCTTTAGATCATCCGTATCGGTAATTGCCGCATAGTCCTTTATAGCTTCGGTTTCTAATAGCGTATTGGCATATAAATATTGCTTTTCGGATAAGTATTTATAAAATATAAAGCCTAGTATATAATCTCTAAACTCATCTGCATCCATTTTGCCACGTAGCTCGTTGGCGATATTCCACAACTGTGTTTCGAGTAGTTTCTTCTGTTCTTCTGACATGGATCGTTTTTATTTTCAATGTTAAAAATAGTGTTTTAGTCACAACTAATAAAGTAATATTTTTTCCCCAGCTGATGATTTCATTTTTTTTATTCATAAAAACAATAAGTATAAGGTTTTACCGTATACATACATCACGGATATACTTTTATATTTGTATTCTTTATACACAAAACACATATGAGTTTTACTGCCAAACTTATTTTTGATGATCAGGAAATAAACATTCTTGATTTTTCATATACTTTTAGACAGGAAAGTGACTAAAATGGTAAGCCTTCTTCTAAACCGCAATTCGCAGGATTATCTGTAGTTATTGAATCTACTAAGGATAGTGACTTACTAGAATGGATGATCAATCCTTCATTAGCAAAACAACTACAAATTCGTATTGAACCCAGAGCCCTTAATGGTATAAGGTAGAACGCTAAACTTTATTGATGCGCATTGTGTTGATTATGTAGAGCTGTTTAATAACGAGAGTACACATCCAATGACGTTAAGCTTATCTATCACCTCCGCAGGAGTAAAAGAAGGTACTACTGAATTCTCAGAATATTGGCGCACTACATTTCCATCAACTACCACATTAACAGAAACTAGAGAGGAAGAAACAGAAGAAGATAAAAAGGCATCAATTAAACCTTATGATTTTATTGTAGGAACTAATATAATTGCATCAATTGAAAGATTGGACAATAATCCAATTGATGAAAATGTAACTATTGTAATAGGGAACTTCCATATTGATGACTATTGGATTGATAGTGATGGGATTGCATATTTTGTCCCTCCTAAAACGCTAAGTAATTTTAACACAAATGAAGTTACTATAGGAAACGAAACATTTGATACTAGTAATGAGATTAGTACTGTATCTGATCCTAAAGAATCTATTAAATCATTAGAAAATCAACTTGATTTACTTCATACCTTATCCGATTTACCTATTGGTAACGGTATGGAAAATTCAAAAAGTGTAAAAGATCAATTATTAAAAGAAGGTTATTATAGATTTCAATTAGCATTGAATGATCTTCAGAATAAATTTTCTGATTTTGAATCAAATAAAGTATTGTCGGATGAAATTTCTAAAGTTTTTTAAATTAGAAGATTATGATAATTAAAGAAATAGAAAGTGATTTTCTGATTGAACCAGTATTTAGAACTAAAGAAGAATTGTTTAGCGATACTGTGTCACGTGTATCAAAAGAAAAAGAATACTCTTTTATCATAAATGTTAACTTTTATGATTTGACTTATGCTGGTAAGTTGGACGCTCTTAATGGACACGATCCCGTTGCTGCTAAAGAAACTATTCCTTTAGGTAGAGTTGTTTTTAATAAAAAACCATTAACAGGAACTTCTGCAAACTTAGATTTCTACATTGCTTCAAAAGAATCTACAATTTGTTCTGGAGATGATTTCTCAAAAGTATTTCAGTCAGGACAAGGAGACACTCCAAGTAATTCGGCTATTGGTTTTGGAGGACTTGGAGCATTAATTCTTAACGGTTTAGAATATGGACATCAAAATAAGTATAAAAAGGGTGCGCCTAAAAATGCTATTCTAAAAGGAGAACCAAGTTCAGAAGCTAAAAAGTTTCTTATTCAAAGGAGTTCAAACAAATACACATCTTTCTCAGCAAATGACAAAAAACAAGGAAATAAGTTAGGTAAAACTTGCTTAGGAATTAGTAAAAAAGGTATATACGTTGTTGTTCAACAACACGGTAGTCCAAGATGGTCGGTTCAAAAAGTAAAGGACTATTTTAAAGATAAAAAATGTGTTCACGCTGTATTTTTTGATGGAAGTGATTCATCTATGTTATATGAAAAAGGAAGCTTTTTAGCCAAACAAGGAGAAAATAAAGACGAAACTTGCGTAATTGGAATAGGCTTTAAAAAACTGAGTTGAAATGAAAAATATTCAAATAAACATCAAAACATTTGTAGTAATCCTATTTTTTACTTTAATATGGTTTACTACATTTTCAGGTAGATCAGAACTTCTTTGTGATGGAGATCCAATCGGACTAGGATACGGAAATATTGTTATATGGAATATGTCCAATCCCGTTTCCTCTTTAAGCAAGTTAGTAGATATTAAAATGTTTCTAATAGATTTCACGTTATCTTACGTAATAACAGCTATTTTGTTTTTCCTCGTTCTGATAATTTTTAAAAAATCAAAAACTATTTTCCAAAGTAAAAAATGGTTTATTGCTCTTGCAATATTCACTATCTTAATAAGTGGTTTTTTCTCCATAGAATTTATGTTTGATATAGTTTTTGATACTATGGACTGTGATAAAATTTCGGACACTTATTCATTTGGATTAGATCTATAGTAAAACCATATGAAGCAATTTATCATCTTTATTTTATCCATCTTTTTTATGCTATCTTTCCAAAGTATGGAAAACAATAGTGATTCTATAAAATGTTCGGAAAACGAATGTAGTGGTCAATATGAAGGAAAAGAATTTATAAATGGATCAGATATAGCTCATCAATTTTCTAATACTATGTCCAAAGTAGTCGGAGATAAGCTTAAAGAATTATTTAATAATGGTAAATATTCAAAAGTTGACTTTAATAATATTGTAATGACCACAAAAGGTATGGGTAGTGGACATTCCAATTGCTACGGTCTACAATATCAGGGACATGTAACTCTGAAAAATTTACATTTGGGAATAAGCGTTGTGCATCTGCCAAACTCCCTTCCCAAGTACCTAATGAATTATCATAGAAATATACCTCTTCCCCTCTTGATGAGATTTCGGATTTTATTTACAATTCATCCAACTTTTTATGAATTTCTTTCTCGGGATATTGTTTGTTATATTTTTTATACTGACTACCAAAAAATATGGGTACGTGTTCGGCTGGTGTAGTATCAAAGTCATTGATGATCGTAGTTCCCAAAGTAGAAAGGCTTTTTAAATTGGGTAAGCCTTTAACAAATTTGATACTTTCCAGGTTTTTACAGTCTAATAATTTTAACTCTTTAAGTGCTTTTAATTCTCCGATAGCACTAAAATCTTTAAGCTTCCAACAGATATCAAACTCTAATCGCTCTAGCTTTTGTAAGGTTGTAATATCGGTAATATCTGTTAAACTCCTTACACCACCTAAGGATAGGTACTCAAGCTTTGTAAGCTTTTCTATTCCCTTCAAAGATTTGATTTTTGCAGTAGCAAAACTTAGGCTTTTTAGATTAGTAAGGTTACTTAGTTTTATAAGGTCTTTTTCGTCAAATTCTATAATTTGTAAATTTTCTAACTTCAAAAGAGCATCAAAGTTATTTATCGTTTTTTTATTCCACCAAACTGACAAGGTTTCTAAGCTTCTTAAACGTTCAAAATTTATATCATACATTGTATGTAGATCTAGTGATTTTAAATTTTGCATTTGATACAAAAAATCATAAGATACTCCATCCCCATAAGCAGACATACCTAGACTTTCTATATCACCAAAGTATTTTAAAAATTGTTCAAAAAAGTTAGAGTTTTGTATCTCTCGGGATATATTTATCCCTTCATTATTATCAATGTAGTATTTTTTTGCAGCATTAAAATCTGCTCCTTCTCTGATATCCATTTTTTATATTTTAATCAAAAACCTTTGTAAATGTTTTAGGTAAATCATATTTATCTGCTATTTCTTCCGCCATTTTATAAAATTTATCCCTGCCTTGTGGAGTATTAAGGTTAAATCTACCTCCTACAGGATTTACTTTATTTAGAAGTTTTTTCCATAAACTACTATCTTTAATCGCATTCTTTCTATATTTTTCTAAAATTATAAATTGTTCATAAATTTCACGCTCAAATTTTGTAGATCCTGCCATCTTATGAGTAACTCCTCCTATTACTTCTTGTGCACTTTTCAATTTACCATTTTTCCCAAAATGTTGTTTAAGTCTCTTAAAAATGTTCTTTGATTGACCTACATAGGCTTGTTCCAGATCATCTGCATTTTTGACAATAAGATCATAAACCCCTTTATTATCAACTACTTTCCCTAATTTCTTTGCTTGTTTTGCAATAGTAGCTGCTGCACCAAAACCCGGAACCATTGCCGCAAAACTCAATGCTGCATCGCCATAATTACCGCGAGCCAAAGATATACAACCATTGGCTAAATCTGCAATTTCTCCTAATCCCGGAACAAGCCCTGCAATATCCAATCCTGTTTGTAAACTATCAGCCCAATTGTCCCAGGTCGTAGGATTTCCGCCATGTTCTTCTGCATCATACTTGCTTATTTCTTGCCAGAACACCGCTTGATCTGGTGAGACAATAGTATAGTTTGCAAATTCTGGATTGCTACGGTCTACAATATCAGGGACATGTAACTCTGAAAAATTTACATTTGGGAATAAGCGTTGTGCATCTGCCAAACTCCCTTCCCAAGTACCTAATGAATTATCATAGAAATATACCTCTTCCCCTCTTGATGAGATTTCGGATTTTATTTACAATTCATCCAACTTTTTATGAATTTCTTTCTCGGGATATTGTTTGTTATATTTTTTATACTGACTACCAAAAAATATGGGTACGTGTTCGGCTGGTGTAGTATCAAAGTCATTGATGATCGTAGTTCCCAAAGTAGAAAGGCTTTTTAAATTGGGTAAGCCTTTAACAAATTTGATACTTTCCAGGTTTTTACAGTCTAATAATTTTAACTCTTTAAGTGCTTTTAATTCTCCGATAGCACTAAAATCTTTAAGCTTCCAACAGATATCAAACTCTAATCGCTCTAGCTTTTGTAAGGTTGTAATATCGGTAATATCAGTAAGACTCCTTACACCACCTAAGGATAGGTACTCAAGCTTTGTAAGCTTTTCTATTCCCTTCAAAGATTTGATTTTTGCAGTAGCAAAACTTAGGCTTTTTAGATTAGTAAGGTTACTTAGCTTTATAAGGTCTTTTTCGTCAAATCCTGAAATTATTAAATTTTCAACATGACTATTTATAGAATCTAAATTGATTATTTTTTTTTTTGTGTATACTGTAAACCAAAGAGTAGTGATTGACTTTGGAAGAGTAGTACAATCCAATATAAAATCGGTATCTTTCCAAACCGAAATTGAGAGAGAATTTAAGTTTTGCATTGCATAAACAAAAGAATTCTTTACTTTGTAATTGTAACAATCAGATAAATTCAGGGAATTTATTTTGTAAAATTTACGCATAAATTCTTCTAAAAATTCTTCTGAAAATTCTTCTGATAAACGAACACTATATTTTCCAGTTAAAAACTCTTCTTTAACTTCATTTAAATTTGAATTAGACTTAATCCTTAGATAAGGATCTTTTTCATTTCCTGTCAAATACATATTAATTAATTGTTAGTTCAAAATTCGTTTGGTAAATTGTATTCCTTTGCAATTTTTAAAGCTTTTTCTTTTAACTCTTTTGACCCTTCGATAGAATTTAAATCAAATCTTCCTCCAACAGGGTTTATTTTATTTAAAAGCTTTTTAAATACATTTGAATTCTTTACAACACCTCCATATTTTTCATTTATAATAAACTGTTCATAAATCTCTCTCTGCTTTTTTGTAGAGCCAGCCATTTTATAAATAACTGGGCTTTCAATAAGCTGATCAAAATTTAATTTACCTCTTTTACCAAAATGCTGTTGAGTTCTTTTAAAAATATCTTTAGATTGCCCTACATAATTTTGTAGACCATCAGCATTTTTGATAACAAAATCATAAACACCTTCTAGTTTTTTTGTCTTTTCATAGACTTGTTTTGTTTTTTTTGCAGCAGTGGCAAACATTCCAAAACCCGGAACCATTGCCGCAAAACTCAATGCTGCATCACCATAATTACCGCGAGCCAAAGATATACAACCATTGGCTAAATCTGCAATTTCTCCTAATCCCGGAACAAGCCCAGCAATATCCAATCCTGTTTGTAAACTATCAGCCCAATTGTCCCAGGTCGTAGGATTTCCGCCATGTTCTTCTGCATCATACTTGCTTATTTCTTGCCAGAACACCGCTTGATCTGATGAAACAATAGTATAGTTTGCAAATTCTGGATTGCTACGGTCTACAATATCAGGGACA
Source organism: Aquimarina sp. RZ0 (assembly GCF_008370685.1). GTDB lineage: Bacteria > Bacteroidota > Bacteroidia > Flavobacteriales > Flavobacteriaceae > Aquimarina. The sequence continues at coordinate 70,663 of NZ_VTZU01000023.1, read as the reverse complement.
TGCAACTCTGAAAAATTCACATTTGGGAATAAGCGTTGTGCATCTGCCAAACTCCCTTCCCAGGTACCTAAAGAATTGTCATAGAAATATACCTCTTCCCCCCTTGATGAGATTTCTGATTTTACCTGACTTACCAGTATCGTTCCTTTATCGGTTACTTTTGCAGTGGTAGAGCGTTTTACCTGTGCGACGCTTTCTCCCACGACAATCGCCTGATGATTGATATGCATTAATCCTTTACGGTCATCATCGGTATAAGTAATATTCGTTTGTACAGGCTTATCAATCACATCACCCCCGCCAAGCTGTACTTTCATAGCTGCCTGACTGATTACTTTACCTTTGTAAATGATTTTAATAATATTCGTACCGTATTGATCCTTATACTTATTGCTCATCTTCGTGATCTTCTGAGATTACTTGTAATGGTATTTTTTCTTCTTCTGTACTTATAACATAATCTTTCAAAATGTTATCCTTTAGTATTGCACCCCGATACAAAAGTGATACTTCAAACTGTGATAGGTCTATATCAATATTTTTATTATTCATGTTTTCTGATTCAACTACGCAATAAATTTCTTGTCCGCGCTCGTAATCCTCTAATTCAGTATCATTACGATCCGTGATATACTGTTTTACTATCCGCGGTTCAGTATCTTCTGTTTCTCGCTCTATGGGTTGTATATGTTGCATTGCAGGATCAGTAACTGCCCAATGTCTCTTCATGAGTACCTGACCATCACGTATAATTGTTGCTGGAGACAGGTTAAAATTTTCTACAAATGGTTGACTGCCTGTTGCCGTATAAAGATAATTACAATAGGTACAATGCACATCCAGCAACTCAATGGTAGTACTTTTGCTCATCCCATGGACAGGAGAAAAAACAATTTTTACACGCTTTTTCTGCATGGTAGGATGTATTGCCCATTCAAAAAAAGTAGTGTCCTTACTGGCTTCTACCGTAAATTTAAAAGGATCTGCAGTAGGTTTGCTGCTGGGGCGACCTGTATAATCTGAATCTTGAAAGAAACCGAAAAAGAAATCTAAGACACGAAATTCTTGATCATCTACAAATAGTGTTACCTGTATGCTCACAATGTTTTGATTTTTAAGAGTTCAAAGATAATTGAATTGATAGTTAATCTATCAATTTCTAAATACGTGTAAACCGTAAATTTTCTCATAAAAATCAAGGTTCAGAAGACTGATATAGAGCGTATGCATCGTCAATGTCGTAATAAGCATTTACTTCCCGTTTTTATACTTTTAAGAAGTTGTTATACGATTTACGAATAAAAATTTCGCATCTAATGACATTCTTTTTCTACTATATTTTCTTCATCAATCTAGCGAAAAATCCTTGCCATTATTTTTACGAAATTCTCATCCGTAAATCGTATTACATAATTAGTGGTTATCTCTTATATACGTGTACATTGTAATTTCTATCCATTCTTCCCATATTCTATGCCTGTATTCAGAAAATAAAACTAAAAACCATTCGTGCTATAGAAATAAACATATACACTACAATCCAATGAGTTACCCTAAGCTTATTCTTATAATAATCATTTAGTTTTACTACTAGATTCAACAAAAAATTCATGGTTATGAAAAAAATACTTTTATTCTTGCTGGTATGCTTATCGGCAAGCAACATCAAAGCGCAGCAAATTATTAGCGCAGAAGTTAATCTAGATGTAAAACATAGTGTCAATGGAGTTTCAGAGTTTGATAGAAGCAAGTTTATAATTCTTCATGCTGATATCGATGACAACGAATGGGATAGTGAATCCCAACGCAAGCAATTTCTTGATGATTATGATGTATATCTGGGAAGAAACAATGGAGGGCTCGTCTGGGAGTTTGATCAATCATCAGAAGATCCTACTAGATCCGGGTGGCCTGATTTGGATGTTTTACGACAGAAGGGAACATCTTCAAAAAATTCTTATGCCCAAAAAACAGCTCCTCATGAGTTCGAAAATCGTTATAAGAATATGATGTTTGGCGGACAACCGATCCCTATGTACCCCAACGGACAAATGACCCGCTCCAGTTCTTGTTGTTCTGATAGCGACCCCTGGGCATACGAAAATTATGATGCCGTTGCAGAATTTTATGCTACTTATATTAAGGAATTTTTTGGGGAAGGCGGGCAGACAGGAAAACCGCAACCTCAATATATAGAAGTGATGAATGAACCGTTTGTAAAAGCAAATAATCTGGGCACCACAAGAGAGAACATAACACAGATGCACAAGGTAGTTGCTCAAAAAATAAAATCATTAAACCCTACAGTAAAAGTCGGCGGATATTCTGCTGCTCACCCAGCCTATGAGGATGGAAATTTTAACCACTGGAGAAATAATTGGAAACTGTTTATTGATGAAGCGGGTACTGATATGGATTTTTTCTCCCTGCATCTGTATGATTTTTTGGGAGAAGATGATCTAAGCAAAGAAGCACAGCGTAAAGGAAGTAATATGGAAGCTATTCTGGATATGGTAGAACATTATAGCCACCTGAAACTAGGAGAAGTCAAGCCCTTAAGTATTTCTGAATATGGCTGGTTAGGTCGCCCGCTAAATGGTCCTTATAATAAAGAAAGAGACTGGTTCAATATACGTTCGTTCTCTTCGATGATGATGCAACTTATGGAACGTCAGGATCATATCATAAGTGCAATCCCATTTATGATATTAAAAGCACAATGGTGGCAAAGTCCCGATAACTTCACGTATAGCTATCGGTTATTAAGGCAGAAAAAAGAATTAGAGGGTGAGACTGGAGAAGAATGGGTGTATACAGAACTTGTAAAGTTTTTTGAATTATGGTCTAATATCAAAGGAACACGGGTTGATAGCCAGGCAAATGATCCCGACTTATTAATTGATGCGTATACAGAGGGAACTAAGGCGTATGTTATTATGAATAATCTGGAACACGAAAAAATAACGGTGAATCTAAATATTCCTGCACTCAATGCTGCTAATATTACGGATGTAAAATATAGACACTTATATGCAAATGATAGTGGAACTCCTGTTTTAGATCAAAATGACAATGTGAACTTACAGGAAATTTTGATAGGCAAAGAAGCTACAGTAATCCTCGAATACATCTTGAGAGATCCAATTGAAATGACCAATGTATCGACAGAAAAGAAATACTATGCCAATACATACCTGCAACCCATCTCGGCAAACAATGAAACAACATTTACTATAGACAATGTCCAAATCGAAAATACAGGAGAGGCAGTACTCAGAATTGGGTTGGGCCGTGATCATGGGCAATCACTTTTACCAATACTAAAAGTTAATGATCAAGTAATTACTATGGCCGAAGACTGGAAAGGGTATGATCAGAAAACCCGAAATCGTTTTTTTGGAGTAATCGAGGTTCCCATTCCTTTTGACCTGCTACAAAATACTAATGAAATTAGTTTGACTTTTCCAGACACCGGAGGTACTATCTCGAGTATAGCCATGCAGGTTTTTAATTTTGAAAAACCTATAGACAGAGTACTTTCTACAGAAGAGTTTAATGGAGAAATTGAAAATACCGTAGAATTCTCTCCGAATCCTTTTAAAGAAGAAGTTACTATTAGTGGCTTAGGTCCTGGAACTTTTCAACTAAAAATATTTACTATTTCTGGTACGCTTGTTTTTTCACAATCCGTAAGTCGATCTAATACTAAAGTAAACCTACACTCTATTGCAAAAGGCAACTATATTCTTCAGCTTTTTAATGATACTAAGAACGAATTAGTATCCAAAATGATTAAGATTTAATTGAAAAGCACGTTTTATTTAAAAAAAGACTACTTGCAGCTATGCTAAGTAGTCTTTTTTTTGAATTCATCTTACCTATTCGCTTAAAACCTACTCGCCTTATATCTTTATGACATAGGTTTACTGGGGAATTCTCACATCTCTAAAACTGATCAAATAAAAAGCGCAGAAAGCCTACTGTTATCTAGTATTTGGTCAGAAATACTGTGAAATCAACTATATATCTTTTTGCGAACTCACGAAAACTGTCTATTTCTGACTAGACACTGGCAAAAAAAAGCACACAAAAGTGTGTCGAATATACACAGGTGTGGAAAGTCTTCTCACTTTAAAAACACACAAAATATCATAACTAACTGATCTTTAGATTTATGAAAAATGGCATCGATATTGCCCTCCTTCCAAAAAAATAAGGAAACATTTATGAAACGATCGACATCTTTGGATACGTCAATATCTAAATCTAATAACGAATATAAAAATCCAGTTGAGAAATTTATTTCTAATTCGAGATCTCCCATTATTTTAATAGGAACATTTCTACTGATGTTTGGTGCAGCAGCATCATTTTATTTCTTACAACCCTATTTTGAAGAAATTTATCTGGAGAGAATGAATACTGTATGGGGAAGTGTTTTGGTTATCATAGGGATCTCTTTATTGATCGTCAAAATCAGTTTTTTAGTATACATCTTATCGCTATATCTACGTTATAAAGTTATAAAACCGGTTTCGGATAAGCAACTACCGTTATGTACTGTTATTGTTCCCGCGTATAACGAAGGAGAATTAGTGTATAAAACACTCATCAGCCTGGCAGAGAGTGATTATCCAATGGAAAAATTACAGCTAATTTCTATAGATGACGGAAGTCAGGATGATACCTGGCAGTGGATGAAAAAAGCTAAAAAAGAGCTGGGAAATCGTGTTTCAATCTATCAACAATCAAAGAACAAAGGAAAAAGACATGCATTGTATCGTGGCTTTAATTTAGGAATGGGAGATGTTTTTATAACAGTTGATAGTGACTCTATTGTTAAGAAAGACACATTACGCATTATGGTAAGCCCATTTATTAAGAATAAGGAATGTGGTGCGGTAGCAGGAAATGTACGTGTATTGAATCGCGAGAAAGCCTTAATTCCTCGTATGCTTAATGTGAGTTTTGCTTTCAGTTTTGAATTTATTCGTTCTGCACAAAGTACGTTGGGTTCTGTACTATGCACACCTGGTGCATTATCAGCATATCGCAGAGAAGCCGTTTTTAATTGCAGAGAAGAGTGGATCAATCAGACTTTTATGGGTCAAGTCTCAAAAATTGGCGAAGATCGGGCTATGACCAATATGATTTTAAAACAAGGGTATAAAGTATTTTTTCAACGTACTGCTTATGTATATACTAATATTCCGGAGCGTTATAAAAACTTATATAAAATGTTTATTCGCTGGGAAAGAAGTAATGTTCGTGAGAATATTGCAATGAGCAAATTTGCCTTCGAAAACTTTAGAGAAGGTTCTAAAAGTGGTACCAGGATATTATTGTTAAACCAATGGTTAAAAATGATCATGGCGTATCCTGCGCTATTTTTAATGTTATTTTTTATTATCACATATCCAGTATTATTCCTTAGCTCAACACTGGTAAGTATATTAGTTTTCTCCAGTATTCAAGCTTTATTTTATGCTAGAAAAAACAGCATTCTGGAAGCATTTTGGGCATATCCCTACAGTGTGTTTTATGCCTTTACGCTATTCTGGATTACCCCATATGCTATTGTTACTGCTGGTAGAGGTGGTTGGCTAACGCGTGATTTAACCAAAAAACAATTAAAAAAACAACAGATTGTCGCTGCTATTCCTTCATAATCAAACTATTGCTTTAAGAAAGGGGATGTCGTAAATTAATTACTTTCTTATTGATACAGGCTAAAGTATATTCTACTTTAGCCTGTATAGTATATAAGATAATGAGCTAACCTCAATAATGACTTTTATAATAGTAAACTACCTCGAGGCTAGCTCACGAAGCAGTTATTGAAAAAAACATTTTCGATTTTGAGGTAAGCCTCTGAGCATTTAAATCTCGAGTATCGAGTACATTCAAATAATAATTTGGTATAAGAAGTCAGATCTAAGCTCTTATGACAACGTAACTCCATCTTATTGATATATATTATTTTGTCAAATTAAAATGGCTATTTCTTTATTATTTTAATAATCCGATCTTTTCCATCAATTGATATCTTACAGAAATATATTCCTGCATTAAGACTCGATAGATCCATTGGTATGGTATGTACTCCTGGATTTATTTTGATCTCTGGTTGTATTGCTACCACAGTTCCTTTAGTATTGTATATAACAAATGCTACACTACCTAATTGTTTCAATTTTAATTGAAAATTGGTTATTTTATCAAATGGGTTAGGGTAGTTTTTTATCACTATAAAAGAACTTTCCTGTGGTTCTATCCTGGTAGTACAATCTCCTACTTTTATCCATGCATCTTTCCAGTGGCTTCCGGTTCCCGGTGCATATGCGTTGGGGTTTCCGTTACACCATCCAGAATATGGCCAAGGTTTGCACGAATAGATGCTTCCATCATTTTGCACCCGATTTCCTCCCATATAGCTTTCATTTTGTGAATATAATGGTGCATCACAATTTTCTTCTTCGGTAGCCGCTTCTATGGTAACAGTCACCTCAGAAAACATCGTGGAATTATTAGTATCAGTTGCAACTGCTTTTATTGTATGATTCCCTTTTATAGGAGTCCAATTTGCAGTGTAGGGAGCTACTCTATCTTCTGAAATTTTAATCCCATCAATAAAGAAATCTACCTTAATAATAGCGCCATCAATATCATTTGCATTTGCTGTCATGTTCAAAGTTTGCCCTTCTTTGTATACACTATCTTGTTTGGGAGAAGTTAGTACTACTGTAGGCGGCTGATTAGGTGGATTTATTATATCCCTAAATATCATATGATTGAGATTAAAATCATCACTATCCATAACAATGCGCATGATTTGCATTCCTTTATCTAGTGAAATATCAGTAGTTACTGTCTCCCAATTTTGCCATCCACCTGTATTAGGGATATTGATCTGACCGCTGATATTTTTACCATCAATTTCTATATGAAATTTTCTTCCTGAAGAAATAGCTGCCACTCTTGATTCTAATACATACTTTTTAGATGTGCTAACATCTACTGTATACTCAAGCCATTCTCCTGCTTTTACCCATCCGATATTATAGCCTCCTTCGGAGCAGATCTCAATATCTACAGGCTCATTACGATATGCATTTCCTTCATTATTTACAGAAACATCATTGAATGCAATATCTGATCCGCCAAGATCATAATTCTCTGCTTCTATCTTGCCTGGAACTAGTATAGGAGTGCCGCCATAAGAGGATTGATCCGTATTTCCTCCTGCTCCGGGAAAATCATCTACAGGATACTTAATTTTATCTCGTATCCAAGCCCCGGCTGGTTTAAGCTTATCGGTCGTCCATAATCCACCCGAGCAAGTTCCTGTTTCCCAAACAGCACCTGTTCTGAAATCATCAGAAAAATTCCAACTGGTCCAGCTGATCTTTTTTTGTTGCATCAAATCAATAAACTGCTGAGTCATCCCAAAATCATTAGGACCATCACCGCTAGCTTCCTGACTCCCAAATTCGGTAACAAAAACTGGCAATTGACGAGAAGCTTCTTCTAATCTCTTTACATATAATTCTCCATGACTTTTTGCATAAAAATGAAAAGTATACATAACATTCTCATATTGTAAGGGGTTGTTAAGAACATCCTGTAGATTCCCCTGTCCGGATACTCCAAAAGTTGACCATCCCTGAGTTCCTACCAGTACTACTGCATCATTGTCAATAGACTGAATAACAGGTATTATTTGATCTGCATACGTTTTAATTCTATTCCAGGTAACTCCCGAGCCATTTGGTTCATTGCACACATCATAGATAATATTGTCATTATTTTTATGCCGTGTTGCGATCGCTGTAAAGAATCGCTTTGCATTTTCTAAATTATAGTTCGGATCTCCGGGATTTAATTGATGCCAGTCTACCAGCGCATACATTCCCCGCTTCGTTGCTTCATCAATCAATTGGCTTACCTGATTAGTAAATCCCTCTGGATCTGTTTCATACCCTCCTTCCTGCACATACAATGAGATTCTCAGAATATCTGCCTCCCAATCATATGCTAGCGTATTAAGAGATGCCTCTGTTATACAATTCCCCCATCCATACCATTGTATGCCATGAGTGCTCATTCCTCTGAGTTGAATAGGTTTATCATATTGATTGCAAAGATATGTCCCACAGACTTTAAGTTGACCGTTTTGAGCAACTGGAGTATTTTGTCCATTAGTAACAAAACTCACCAAAAGCCAAAAAATAAATTGAATTATAATTAAATTCTTTAATAGTATATGTCTCATTTTTATGAAATAAGGTTAAAAAAATAGCATAAGGTATTTCTTATCAGAAAAGAAATAATACGATTTGTGATTAAAAAATTCGTATAAATTCATTGAATTATTTTTTCTTTATGCAAGGCAAAAAAATCAAGCATAGCTATAGCTACGGTTTATTTTTTAAACGAAGTAGAAAGGAAAAAGAAACGATGAATATGCGAAATTTTTAGTTATAAATCGTATAAGATCAAAAACCACCCGATATCTCAGTAGATTTGTTTTATCAGGTGGTTAGAAATTAGAGTTATCGCTTTTTTAAGAACTTCCCTCTAGTTTTTTCTTTTGGTAAAGAAATACTATAGAAATACAAACCTGTTTGAAGCTTACTGACATCAAACGATTTAAAATTATTCCCTTTTACTGTAAGTGTACTATAAGCATCTAGTACTTTAATCCCAGCTGTATTGAATATCTGTAAATTAAAATCTGTATTAGGCCTCGAAGTTTCTATAGCTATATTGATCAAATCCCCGATAACTGGATTGGGAATAATAGCTACAGAATTGATTGTCATATTTACTCTCGTATCCAGGGCATCTAGGTACACCCTATGAGGGTTAGAAAATCCATAATCACTTGATTTATCCCAATTGACAGACCAGGTCATTAATCCTCTAAAGTCATGATATCCGGATAAATTTCTTAATGTGTATTGCCCTCCAAAAGGTTTTCCTTTAATCAAATAATCCAATGCTTTATGCACTTCTGCCGGTGTTGTATATCCACTTCCTGCTGCCATCGTATTTGCGGGTAAACCTATTGCTACTTGATCAGGTCTCAGTGCAGGAAATTGTTGGTTTCCAGCTACGGGAAACCCTTGTAATAACATTTCTGCCATAGCTACATGAAAATCTGCATTTGCAGAATTGTAACATACACCATCTAACCCAAGCATGCATCCTGTATTGTAGTGTTGTACATGGATGTAATCCATATCATCTCGCAATGCATAAATTACGGGAAGATAGGCACCCGCAGAACCTCCATAAGAACTATAACCACCTTGAACAAATAAGGTTTCTGGTGCCATTGATACTATAAAATCAGTATCAAATCGTGATATAATTGTTTTAAAAGCACTAATCAGGTTTACAATTTTTGGTGAAGTAGGGTTTTTAAAATCAGTATCTCCTTCTGCCAAAGAAATAGACTGTCCTTCAAAATCAATATCAATCCCATCAAATCCATATTCTCTAACAATATTGATCATTGAGTTACTAAAAGCCTGAGCATCCCCTGGAGTATTAATACCGACAACTCCTGTTTCACCTCCCATAGAGATTAATACTTTTTTACCTTTTCTTTGTAATGCTGCAATATCATCTTTAAATGCTTGCACGCTAGCATAAATTGCCGGATCTGGAGTAAATGTCATTGTAGAACCCAACGGAACTGTGGGAACCGCAAAAGCAATATTAATTATATCCCATTTATCTGAAATTTCACTTAGTTTCATTAATCCTGCCGGATTTATAAAATTATGCCAATATCCTGCTAATATTCTTTTAGGAAGATCTCCTCCTGATGGTGGGTTTATTGGTCTAACAGATATAGCAACCGGTGAAGAATCTAACACTTCATTATTAGTACTTATTGCCTGTACCGTAAGTACATGGTTTCCCTGGGTGGCAATCCAATTTGTTTGATAAGGCACAGAAAGATCTTCTCCAATATGAATCCCATCTACAAAAAAGACCACTTTAGAGATATTTTCATCAATATCATTGACCGTAGCGATTATGTTTACAGATTGTCCTACTATATAGCTTGCCTCATTAACAGGTTGTGTTATCGATACAGTAGTATCAACTTCTGTGCAACTCCCGATTGCTTTCCATGCATTTGGCCAGGCCCAACCGTCTGGATCACCAGGAGCATATGGACCACCTATACTGCACCATCCACCAACGATACATTCATATTTTTTTTCAAAATTTTGTACAATATCACCTGTAATATAGGTAGCATCTTCTGTATACTGAGCAACATTACAGCTGTTTCCTCCTATATCTTTATTTATAGAAATATTTATTATCGCAGAAGTACCTGATATCCCCTCATCATCAGTAGCGATTGCGGTAATACTGTGATCCCCTATTGTTGCGTTACTCCAGGTATAATTATACGGACTAGTAGCGTCTTCACCTAATTTTGTTGTTCCATCATAAAATTCTACCTTAGAGATATATCCGTCACTATCTACTGCATTGGCACTAATCGTAATATCATTTCCTATTGTAAAATTTGCTCCAGACATTGGAGATGTTATCGATACTCGTGGTGCAGCTTCTCCTCCAGTATGACAGGAACCTATTAATTGCCATACATTTTCTCTATTTGTAAGTGGATCATTATTTTGTGTCCACCACTTGGCCTTGTACTCTTTATCTTGATAAGAAACCTTATCTCCTCCTTTATATATTTCTCCATGTACATATGTCGGTGAGGCACAGCTATTATCTATATTACTTACGGTAATAGAAACATACGAAGAACTTTCTCCATTTTTATTATCAAAGGCTTTAGCAGTAATCGTATAGTCCCCATTGGCAACATCTTTCCAATTATAGGTATATGGAGCTGTCATTTTTTCTCCCAAGCGCGTATTCCCATTATAGAATACTACCTTGGTAATAGTACCATCACTATCGGATGCATTTGCTTCAATAGTAATATCTGATCCGGCTGTATATGTTGCTCCGGCTTTGGGAGAAGTAATAGCAACAGTAGGCATTACATTACCAACCATCGTATTAGCAAATACCTCATTCACTCTGTTGATCAAAGGTGATTTCACCTTTGACCATTTTTTAAGTTTAGCCCCAAAAGATTGAACAGATCCACTCATCTCTAAATCACCATATACAGTCCAGACGATAGCTCCCGCAAGATTATTGTCATTGATATATTGTGCTTTTATCCCAATAGATTCTTCATCATCATAACTCAGAAAGAAATTTCCTTTTGTCATATAAGGTACTTTTGCCTGGTCATCCCATTTCCTGACCCATCCATTTTCTTCTCCGGTTTTTTGTTTGATAAAAAAATAATTTGGTGTTCCGTCATATATTTCTAGTGGCCAATTTGTATAATCGGTAGCTGTACTTACAGGGCCATCTGGTTGTATTGTTATATTTCTTTTAACTGTAGGAGCATTTAAGGCCGCATTCCCTTCTGTTACTACTCCTCTTCCATAAAATGGAATACCAAAATTTATTTTATTAGTAGGCACTCCCATTGAAATCATTTTCTTTACTACAGATTCCCAGTTAAAATCTGGTACTTCTGCTCCATCATATGGATATACAGGTGCATTATGTCCCGCTTTACCAGACCAGCCACCATTAAAATCATAGGTCATCATATTAAAATAATCCATCGTATGGATCAACTTTGACCAATTAAATCCTTTTATTTTTTCGGGATCTGCTGCCATAGCGGCTGTTATCAATTTATCCGGTCCTATTTCATTTCTGATTTCCTGAACCAGATTCTCAAAATTAATATAGTCTGCATTTGTTCCTGTAAAATTCATTCCCGCAGATGGTCCGGGATATTCCCAATCCAGATCGATTCCATCAAACCCCATGCGGATCAGTCTTTTACAATCTTTTATAAAACGTGCTCTTTTAACTGGATCTGCTGCCATTTCCGGAAAATGTTTAGACATACTCCATCCCCCGATGGATGCCATTACTTTTACTCCATTTTGATGAGCCAATTCTAATAGACCTTTTCCGCCACTACCTTCTTTAGGCAATGGCAATGGCAAATCCCCATGGAGTCCCCATTCTGGATGATCCCATGTATTTCCACCAACAGCTACTTGATACCCCAGAGTTTCGGCTCTTTGTTTTACAGCCTCATTGATATATTGAACCGCTTCTATCTCTCCAAACAAAATATGAAAATCCCAACTGCTATATATATCACTAAACAATATAGCTCCTGGTGCTTGTACAACTCCTGGTTGATAGATCTGTTTATCCCTAAGATCTCCACTATGCAAAGACCCATCACCTGCTACTCCAAAAAATGAATAATTAAGGATTGTATATTTAGAATAATCAATATTCAACTGAGTTAATGCTCCCTGAGCTGGTACTCCTGCTGTTGATTGTTTCCAGGCATCCCAGTTCGTAATATAGCCAATGATCTGTTTGCTATGATTGGATGTATTTGCGTTTCCACCGGTATTCACCTGAGCAACTAAAGTGCTCAGGCTTACGAAAAAGAAAAAAATACAGACGGTTTTAGTATGAGTTTTACAGCGTAGCCAGGAAATCATGCTACTTCTCAATGTTTTCATAATTATTATAATTAAGTTTTTTAATATTTTTTGTTATCTGTTGAAATAATCTTGTTAAGAGCTTGTTTAAAAACCTTACTTCCTGAAAACAACTATTTTAAGAACCATGAGCTTACTTCAAATAATTAAAATATCTCGATGTTCTCATCATTTGAAGTGTCCTCAGAACCTCAAACTATTGATTTTCAATTTGTATTCTTTTTAAACATACTCTAAATACAGATATATGCAACACTATCATTTTACCAGTTTTAATGTTTTAACTCCGTTAAGCGTAATTACATTAATGATGAACAATCCTTTGGGCAATGAAGAAATATCTATTGCAGAAGCCCCTGTATACTTAAAGCTTCTTAGCTTGTTTCCAGCCATATCTGTGATATCAACTCTAGCTTTTTTTTGTAAACCAATTATTTTTATTTGACTCTCAGCTGGATTGGGAACAATTTTCATCTCTCCATTTTCGGTTACTTCTGACGGTATAGAAGTAGTATTTTCTTTATTAGACTGAATCTGGTTATTAATAGCTGATAATAAAGATCTGTGATCTGTTACATCCTGAGATATTTCCCAAATCATAATACCTCCAAGGTTATTATCTATTGCATATTGAGTTTTTGCTTTGATAGTTGGAATTCCGTTATACTCAACACCATTTACTACATCTAAATTCTGAGCATTACTATTCTCATTCAATAAGTCACGATATGATACATATCTATTAGCAGATCTTCCATAAAAAGGAACACCCAATACAAGTTTATTTGCTGGCAACCCTCTTCCTAACCAATAATTTGTGCAGTCTTGAGCAAAAGCATATGAGGAATGTGGTGATCCACCATCATATGCCATAATATTAAGAAAATCAACATCTTCAAATACGGAATTATGGATATGTTGTCCATAATAATCACCATGCCCTACTACAGCGGCCGTTAAGTATTTTCCCTGTGCGTGTAATGCCTGCCCTAATTCTCGCATTAATAGATCATAATTAGCACCGGTTGATGCTATAGGGTATTCCCAATCAATATCAGCTCCATCAAGATTATACTGATGGATCAAACTCATTACATTATTTATAAACGTAGTTCTTGTCGATGCTGAAGCTGCCATAATCTCAAAATCATTATTATTAAGATCAGACCAGCCACCAATAGCGATACCCACTTTTGTATGCTGCGCGTGAGCATTATGAACTAAAGATGCTAATTTGTCGGGATTATCAACACTCGTAAGACCTCCCCAGGAGGTAGGTCGTATGAAGGCGTAATTAATATGAGTTAATTTATCATACTGTATCGTATTTGTGCTTCCTGACCAAGATGGTAAGTATCCCACTACGCTAAAATCAGAAGTAGTTGATGTATTGTGTTCGGCAATATCTATATAATTTAAATTAAATTCTCCGGAAGTTATATATATACGCATTACTTTTTGCCCGGAAGTAAGCTCCTTATTCTTTACTCTTACGGTATTCCAGTGCTGCCATCCTCTTGTTGCAGGTATATCAATATTACCGGTAATGTCTTGACCGTCCAACTCAATTCTCATGGTACCTGATTGCTCTGATGCACTTCGAATACTAAAATCATACATCGCAGTTTTGGTTATATTAAGGGTATATTCTAACCACTCACCTGTATCGACCCATCCAATATTATATCCTCCTTCTGAACAAGGTTCTATATCTGCATCTTCATCTCTATATGCGGTTCCTTCATTATTGGCCGTAAGGTCATGATAGGCAATACCTTCTCCTCCGTTATCATAATCTTCAAATTCTACAATACCAGGAATTGTTACAGGAACTCCATTGAATGGTGTTTGAGCTGATGGGTTATTTTGAGAAATATCTACATAATTTAAATTAAATTCCCCAGATAGCATATACACTCTCATGACTTGTATTCCTGCTGTAAGTGTAACATTTTGCTTATGTACTGTAATCCAGTTTTGCCATCCTCCGGTAGCAGGTATAGTAATTGTACCGGTAATATCTTGTTCATTCAATTCTACGCGCATAGCGCCTGATTGTTCTGATGCACAGCGAATATTGAAATCATAAATACCTGTCTGGGCTACATCAATTGTATACTCAACCCACTCTTCTGGCTGAACCCATCCTATATTATAACCTCCTTCTGAGCAAACTTCTATATCAGCAGCATCATCTCTATATACTCCTCCTTCGTTATTAGCTGTAAGGTCGTGATAAGCGATATCTTCTCCTCCATTATCATAATCCTCAAATTCTACAATACCGGGAATGGTAACAGGAGTTCCATGAAATGGGGTTTGACCAGATATTATATTCTCGGAAATGTCTACGAAGTTCAGATTAAATTCGCCTGATAAAACATGTACTCGCATCACTTGTTTTCCTGCAACAAGCTCAATATTCTCTTTGGTTACCGTCGACCATTGCTGCCAGTTTCCTGTTGTGGGTATATCAATTACTCCCGCAACATCTTGTCCATCTAATTCGATTCTCAAAGAGCCTGATTGCTCTGATGCAGTACGAATATTAAAGTTATAGCTGGCTGTCTGAGCAACATCAACTGTATATTCTATCCATTCGCCTGGTTGAACCCATCCCACATTGTAACCTCCTTCTGAGCAAGCTTCGATATCCACATCATCACTTCTATACATATTGTCCTGATTTCCTGAAGTAAGATCATGATACGCTATGTTTTCACCTCCTTTATCATAGTCTTCAAACTCAACAATCCCTGGAATGGCTATTGGAGATCCTGTAAAGGGAGTTTGACCAGATGTTGTTGTCTGGTTATACACACGAACATAATCCACAATCATTTTTTTGGGGAATATATTTGGATCCGGATTCCCGCCTAAATTTCCTCCAACTGCAATATTAAGTATCAAATGAAAGCGTTGATCAAATGGCCAGGCTTGCCAGTTTCCTTCATTAGCAAATGAAAAATATCTAATACCGTCTACTTCAAAATCAATATGATCTTCATACCAATCGATTGCATATATGTGATAGTTATCTTCTATATTAGAAAGATTCCCAATATGTGCCCCTTTATTTGTTCCTATTGTATGATTATACGCTTGCGTATGCACATTGCCATGAATTCCGGATGGGTCTATCCCAAAGGCAGCAAAGTTTTCCATAATATCAATTTCGCCACTACCAGGCCAACCGCCATATACCCAATCTGTAGGCAGCATCCATATAGCCGGCCACATTCCTGCTCCAATTGGAATTTTAGCGCGAACCTCAACTCGACCATATTTCCAGTCTCCTTTATTTCGACTTACTAACCGTGCAGATGAATATTCAATCCCATTATGGAAATCTCTGCGAGCCTCAATAATTAGGTTTCCGTTTTCTGCTCGAGCATTCTCTACACGATTTGATGTATAGTTTTCGAGTTCATTATTTCCCCATCCACTATTTCCTGTGTCATATCCCCATTTTGTAGGATCTGGTAATCCATTGTAATCAAATTCATCTTGCCATACCAGTTCCCAATTTTGAGAAAAGCCATGATGTGTTGTTATTAATAATATGAGTATATAAAATATTTTTTTCATGATTTTTGTTTTTTTAGAAAGCACAAAAAGATGTTACTTCTCTTAGATTATATCTGTAACCTTATGCGTATTCTTTGTTCTGTTTTAGTTTTTAAAACTCCATTTTTTTAGCACTAAAAATTGCTTTAAAAGTCTTATTCTTATAGAACTCATCTTGCGTAATGCTTTAACCTGCAAAATTTACATTTTCACCCTAATTTTGTTTTTTTTTAACAGCAGCTATGGCTATGCTAAAAAAAACCTATTTCATTATAGTACAAAAGCCAAGCTTTTCGGTTGAAAACCACTATGCAAGATGAGTTCATAAACTTAAACCCGGATACACCTCTTCTAATCGTTGAAAAACCTCTTAAAAAGGAATATTCCTTTTCTCTGGTTCTTTATCGAGTTTTTTATCCAATCAGTTTGAATTCGTATAAAAAATCACATCAACCTGATTTCTATGACGTATCCAAAGATTATATCGTACCTAGTTTTTTGAAACAAATGAATCTCGATACTATTTTTCTATATTTTTTTTCGAAAAATCACTCGATTTGAAGGTTTTTATACCATCAAACACTTCTATCAAAATTCACGCTAATTAAAAAACTTGTGTAATCGATCTCCTCCTTGATAAATACATAGAAATGTACATAATAAGTGAGGTTTCTGTTTATTAGACTATTAAATGATTATGTAATCATTTTGAGTAATGCTTTACCCGATAATCGAGATTTAAATGCCCCGTGGGCTTTCCCTGTAGTAGTTTAACTTCCTTAAAAATTTATACTTTACACTCTAATCTTCTTGATTTTTTTTTAAAACCCAGTTATAGCTATGCCTAAAAAGAATCTACTTAATTATAGTACAAAAGCAGTATTTTTAGTTTAAATACTACTACTCAAAATGATTTTATGTTAAAAATTACATTCGGAATTTAGATGATTTTAAATTTTAGAAAATAAATAATTTGAATGCTGGTACTTTGGAGTAATTTCGTTTTTGTCTTCATTTTGTTACGTTTAATTTAGTTAAGTTTGTGTTTTAAAAAATGTGAAATAGTGTTTACCCGCTATGCTTAGTTTTTACTTTTCTATAAAAAAAGAATAGAAAAAGTTTACTAATCAGGGTATCCTTATTAATCTATTAATTCGAGGGGAGTGAAGATCATTAATAGATTTTATGATTAATCAACTATAAGTTTTTTGATTACTTTTTTTGTTTTATTCAATATTCTTACAAAATATATTCCTGACGTAAAATCTGATACATTTAGTGTAGTAGAAATACTATTTTTATAAATCACTTTGCCTGTACAATCGTATATTCGAACCTCTGAAGGTTCTTTTACCTGTATTGTAAACTTTCCTTCTTTTGCCGGATTGGGATATATTAAAAAATTATCAGAATTATCAAACGGATCTCGTGTATCAGTAACAATTCCCCATTCAAAAGCTTCCCATCCTGAAAGAACTTCTTTATCACAGGTCATTGCTGTAGTACCATTTTGAGAAGACATATATAATCCGTTATTTGCTTTAAACCCAACTTTCCCATCTTCTGTAGCAATCCATTCAAAAGCCTCCCAATCATCAACTCTAATTCTGTTACAGTTTATGGGAGTTTCACCGTTTTCTGAAGAAATAAACATTCCATTATTTTGTAAAGCTATCCTTCCGTTACCTGCATCAATTACTCTAAAGTGTTCCCAGGTAAGGGCAATATCACGATTACAGTTCATAGGTTGGTCACCATTTTCTGAAGACACATAGAGCCCATTATTCCCTTTTAGCCAAATCATTTTTCCGATAGGAGCACTAGTAGGGTTTGGATCTGATGTACATCCAGATGTTCCTGGAGCAGGATTATCTTGAGTTACAGCAGTAATAGTATTGATATTAGGTATACAATTCTCAAATTTGATACTTTCCAAAACTTCAGACATGGCAGAGGCTCCATCAGTAAGATACGGCCCTCCAATACGCATTAAGGCAGCATTTTGTCCTACATCATGACGTTTATAAGTCCAATGACACCATCCTATTTCCTGTTCCTCTAACCATACAATATTTTGTCTTAGCCACCAATTTGGATTTTCTCCTGTTTCTCCAATCCAAACTGGGACTTGATGATTGTTTCTGAAATTAATCAGATTAATCATTTTATTTATTTGGTTAGGGTTGCTATCCGGAATCCAATCTTCAGAGAGAGGCATGCCCCAATTATACCTATGTGCATTATATATCAAGTCTTTATTGGGCGAAAATGTAAATGGTTCCAAATAATCATAGTTATTTCCATACCCATTTCCTTCTATCATAATCATATGAGTATCTCCCTGATTTCTGATTGTTGTCAATAAGCGTTGTAATAAAGAATGAATAACCTGTCCTCCTCCCGGAACACTATTAGGTTCATTAATCAAATCGTAAAATGCAATGGTAGGTTCATTACTATATCGCTGAGAAATTTTTTGCCACAAACGATTGGTCACATCCTGAAAAACCGGAAATTGCCATAAATTATGATTATGAAAGATATCAGCAATATTTTTATCCTGACCCTGACCACCGGGAGCAGCATGTAGATCAAGAATAATATACATATCATTTGCTCTACACCAACGTATCAGGTTATCAATAATCCTGAAACCTTCTAAGTTATTACTAGTAAATAGATTATCATGTTCATACCAGTTTCTGAGCGCATTTTTATAGGTATCGTGGCCTGCATACCTATTATTAATAACATTATTTCTAACCCTTCTTTGTTCGCCTGTAAGAAATAATTCATAATGCATAGGTAATCGTACACTATTAAACCCCAAAGAGGCGATATAATCAATATCTGCTTTTGTGATAAAATTATCTCTCCAACTTTGATAGAAAGCTTCTACCTGATCATAATCCTGCCCATCACTATAAAGCTTTTGTTTGATTTCCCATTGTGTACCAGGACAGCCATTACACCCTTGTGGATTCAGCATATATCCTTCTTGTAACACCCAACCCCCTAAACCTACAGCTCTTAATATTACTGGTTGTTTTGTTTCTGCACTTACAATTTGGTTCCCTTCAGTCTCCAGCCAGCAATTCTGACTATTTATAGTATTAATAAAACATAGAATTATAATACTAAAAATAGAAAAGGTTTTATGTTTCTGTATAAATAGCTTTTTAAAGTGATAAACCCCATAAAGTATATAAGAGGTCATTAATTCTTTTTTTGTTGAGTTCATAATTAAATTTTAAAAAAGTGAGTTATTCGTGAGTTTTGTGTTTTAATTTGAAGCAATTATAAAACTTATTTTAGTGAACATGGGATTACATGTCATTACAAAAACACATCAAACTAGAGTTTAAAACTATACAAAAACACATCAAACAAAAAAGTAAAAAATTAATTATCAATCTATTAAACAAAAAATATTGATGTATCTAAAATGTTAATATAAATTAAAGTATTACTATTCCTGAAAAATTAATTATTTTAATTCCCATCTATATTTCTAAATTATACTCTTCTTATTTTTTTGTTTTAAGTCAGAAATTTCGACTTTTGTGCGCTTAAAAAGTATCAACGATATGGTTTAACCGTATTTATAATTTTAAGAAACGTCAATATCAATATGCAAAACACAGCCCACGAAAGTGAAAAAAATTAGCGAACACTCACTAATCAGTAAGGACAACCTATTTTTTGTACCTATCAGATTCCTTGTTTTAGTTAAACAAAATCGTTATGCCACATATCTATGAAAAATATAGTACGAATAATATGTATCTTATCTCCTCTTTTACTAACAGCACAGGTAAAAAGTATTGGTTTACCCAACATTAAGAATTACAAGAAAGTAGATTATATGGGGGGCACTCAGAACTGGGGTATTGATCAAGATAAAAATGATAATCTATACTTTGCTAATAGCGATGGCCTTTTACAGTTTGATGGTACCATATGGAGGAAATATACAATCCCAGATTATAGTACTGCCAGATGTGTAAAAGTAGATGACAATACAGGAAGGATTTTTGTAGGAGGCTATAGAGGGTTTGGGTATTTTGAATCTGATACTAATGGCGAATTAACATATATCTCATTAACAAAACTTCTACAAAAAGATGATATTGACACCCTAGATTTTATCTGGAAAATTCATATAAATAAAGATGAAATAATTTTTCAATCTTTTGAAAAAGCATATATATTCAAGGAAAACAATAATATTAAATTACTTGAAGCTCCTAATCGTTTTCAATTTTCGTTCCAGATCAATGAAAGGGTTTATTTTCAGGATGCAAAAGCCGGAATGATGGAGTACAAAAATGGAGAGCTACATTCAATGAAGGGTACTCCTTTTTTTAATCAAACCGAGGTGTGGGAAATGTTTGCAATGCCTGACGAAAAATTACTATTTGCTACACTGGACAAAGGTCTTTTTTTATATGATAATGAAAAAGTGATCCCCTGGGACACTGAGGCTAATTCTTTTATCTTATCAAATAATTCTCTCGGCGGAGTTAGAATTAATGAAGATTTATTAGTATTAAATTCAGTTTTGGGAGGAATAATTATTTGTAATCTCCAGGGAGACATTATCCAACATATCGATCTTGATAAAGGACTTCAAAACAATACTGTACTCAGCTCATTTATAGATAATAAGAATAATCTCTGGTTAGGTCTTGATAATGGGATTACATTTGTTCACGAAAACTCACCGTTTACATATTTCAGGGCTAGTGAGGGCATTAATGCTGTTTATGGATCAGTTATGCATAAGGACTATCTGTATGTTGCAACCAATCAGGGAGTTTTTTGTCGCCCAAAAAATGATAGTTTCAAGAATCGCGTTTTTACTCTGGTAAAAGGTACAGCTACACAATGCTGGAATATACAGGTTGTTGGGGGACAATTACTTTGTGCCAATAACAGAGGTGCTTTGCTTATTGAAAATAATAAAACAATAAATATCTTAGATAATAAAGGATATTTTGGGTTCAAATCCATACCGGGTTATCCTGATTACATCATAGGATCAAATTACAATGGTTTTGCAATTTTTGAAAAAACAATACACGGTTTAGTTTATAAAAATCAAATCGATGGTTTTGATAAATCTTCAAACTCTTTTGAGTTAGATGATACACATCTATGGCTTAAAAAAGATGACTTGATTTATCAAATGAGCTGGTCTGATGATTTTAAGGAATTCAATAGTATAAAAAAGATACCTCAAATAACCAATGATGTACACGGCATTAATAGTTTACAAAAGATAAGAGAAACTGTTTATTTTCAATCAAAAAACAGCTTTTTTAAATATTCAAAAGAAAAAGACTTGTTTTATAAAGATGAAAAAATGAGTTCATTATTTCAAGAAACACCTATCATCAATTCTTTATTAGAGGATTCTCAAGGAAATTTATGGTATACCTATGATACATCATTGAGCGTATTTATGAAAAACAAAATTGGTGAATATAAAAACGTTGTCGCCCCTTTCTCTAATTTATCAAAAAATCTGATCCCAGGCTATTTATCTGTAAATACCATAGATTCCAAAAATATTTTCATTGGATTGGCAGATGGTTTAGCCCATTATGATTCAGAATTTTCGACAGATATTATTACTAATCCTAAAATTTTTATTCGAAGTTTTTCTTTTTCAGAAAATACATTTATCCAGGGAAACCCTCAGGAAAAGCTTCGAGAATATAAAATACCTTATGACTCTAATCATCTAAAATTTTCATTTTCGTCTCCTACTTATGAAAACTTAAAAAATGTCGAATATTCATACCGGCTAGATCCCTTTGATAGTATCTGGAGCAATTGGTCTGTAAACGCTATGAAGGAGTATACAAATCTAAGAGAAGGAATCTATACCATGAAAGTAAAAGTGAGAAATAGTTATGGAATGCAATCAGAGGAAGCCACGATTGATTTTATAATTTCTCCTCCCTGGCATCGCCATTATATCGCCTACATTTCATATGCTTTACTGCTGCTTATCGGATTCTATAGTACCCAAAGAGGGATAAAGCATAAAATACAAAAAAACAAATACTACGAAACTATTGAACAACGAAAGATCTATTTAGAAAAAGAGTCTAAAATAAAGCAAGAAC
Source organism: Aquimarina sp. RZ0 (assembly GCF_008370685.1). Classification (GTDB taxonomy): domain Bacteria; phylum Bacteroidota; class Bacteroidia; order Flavobacteriales; family Flavobacteriaceae; genus Aquimarina. The sequence continues at coordinate 48,366 of NZ_VTZU01000023.1, read as the reverse complement.
AATATGAACTGGAAAAAGAGATTGAAAAGTTAAAAAGAGATAAGCTTCAAATCAAAATTTTAGCAAAAGACAAAGAGCTCGTGAATAACTCAATTCAGGTTGCCAAAAAAAATAAAGTTTTAAAAGGCATTATCCATATGTTAAAAGACATAGATGAGAACAGACTCGATGATCATACAAAATTTCAATTTAATAAACTCCAAAAAAACATTACCAGAGAGGTTACTACAGATAACAGATGGAAAGATTTAGAGAAACACATTAAGAATGTACATTTTGACTTTCTAAAGCGTCTAAAAGAAAAACACCCTACTGTATCGCCAAGAGAATTAGACCTCTGCACCTATTTATTATTAAATATGTCTACAAAGGAAATTGCTGAGGTTATGAATATTTCTAAAGGAGGTGTCGAACTTGCACGCTACAGATTACGTAAAAAGTTTAAACTTCATAAAAAAGAAAATCTGACAGGTTTTTTAATGAGTATTTAGAGTATGTTTAAAAACCTTACTTCTTGAAAACAAATATTTTAAGAACCGTGAAGTTACTTCAAATTAATGTAAATATCTCGATATACTCATCATTTGAAGTGTCCTCAGAACCTCAAACTATTGATTTTCAATTTGTATTCTTTTTAAACATACTCTTAGATATGGAATACCTTTGTAAAATTCTATTTTCTTACTAATTAATTTTAGGGAACTACTATTTAACTACCTCTTTGCCTTTATATTTCCATTCTGTAAGGCCTCCATCAAGGTCATATATCTTAGTAAAGCCTGCTTTTTCCATGTAGGCCGAGCACTTAGCACTTCTACCTCCCCGCCCACAATATACTGCTATCGGTTTTGATTTATCAATCGTAGAAATAAGGGTTTCAAAATTTTCATCATAAAAATTAATATTTATAGCTCCATCTATATGCCCATTGGCAAATTCTTTTGGAGTACGAACATCGACAAGCTGCACTTTTTCTAATTCGAGAAGCTTATCCATCTCTTCTACAGTAATTAATTGAACTGAAGCAATATTAGTATTCTTAGAATCTTTACAGCTGCATATCAATAAAGAAAAAAAGGCTGTTATTAGTATTGTTTTAATTCTCATCAATCAAATATATTATGCATTACTCAGCAGTTTCACCATCCCAATTCATAAAACCTCCTATTAGATTATATGTTGTCTCAAAACCCATTTGAGTCATTAATTCACAGGCTTGCGCACTTCTAGCTCCTGACCTGCAATATACATAGTAATTTTTTGATGGATCTAATTTTTTAAGTTCATCGAGAAAGTCCTGACCTTGACGAATGTCAATATTAACCATATTAGGAATAAAACCTTCTTCTACTTCTTCCTCTGTTCTTACATCTAATATGATTGCCTTATCATCATTAACAATAAGATCTTCCCATTCCTCTTGTGTGATATCATTAGCCATGTACTATAGTATTATTTTTTTTAGATTGAACTTATTTGTTGTACTACTCTTTACAAAGATAAGGGTACTTAGTGAATTGTTAATATTAATGCATCCAATTTTAAATAAATTAAAATTTATGCTTTAATACTACAACCTATAGCTTTGGTTGTTTTTACAGGAACTTCTTCTCCTTTTAATAGTGCATTAACCGCATCGGCTACATATTTCTTATCTACAGAAGCAGCATCTTTATAATTATTATCAATCGCACCAATGTACTTTACAACATTACCTTTATCTGTTTTTTGCAAAACATATACGTGAGGCGTTTTGGTTGCTCCATACTGTGGGTAGATTTTCTGCCCATCATCAAATAAATATGGGAACGTAAATCCTTTGTCTTTAGCTCTTACTTTCATATGATCAAAATCATCTTTGGGATACGCTTTTGGATTGTTAGGGTTTATTGCTATTACCGGATACCCTTTAGTTTTATACATTTTATCCAATTCTATAATTCTGTCTTCATAAGCAACAGAATACGGACAATGATTACACGTGAAAATCACGATAAAACCCTTCGCATCCTTATAATCAGCTAATGACACCATCGAATCATCAATATTCTTAAGACTAAAATCTGTGGCAACATCTCCTATAGCATACCCAAAATCTGTCTTTGATACGTTCACCTTATCCAAAGCAAACGCACTTACGGCAAGGACCAAGGCAATACCAACTAAAATTTTTAAAGTTTTCATCTGTTTTCGTTTTTAGCGTATTATACTTTTTAACTCAGGGGCGATCCCTTCTTACAATATCTTTTTAAGCTCGTTTTCTAATTCATTGTAGGTAAAGGATTGCTCATAGAATCTGGTTGTATTACCTTTATAAATGATCGTTGCAGGAATGGCACCTGACCAATCTTTATGAACTTTGGGTATCCAACTATCTGCATCAGGATCATCCAGTAGAATTACTTTACTTTCTATTCTTTGCCTATCTAAGAACGGTATTAATTTAGTCTTTACCTGAGAAGGCAAATCCAGACTAATTAATATCACTTCTACCTCTTCATCAGGATATCTACTGTTAATCAATTCGAAATAAGGCAATTCTGCAACACAAGGTTTACACCAGGTTGCCCAAAAATTAATAATCCGTGTTTTCCCATCATTAATTGTTAGTAATGGTTGTAAACTCTCAAAATCATAAACAGGTATCTCCATATCTTTGCTAGAAAAGATATCGGTTGCTTCCAAAGCAATTTTCTGCTCTCCTTTACAATTAAAAAAAAACACCACTAACCCTATATATATTATATGCTTCTGCATTATACTAAAATATTAAAACACTTTAGTAAGTAAAAGAAAATTAACAAGGTTTATACTATTCATATAGAGAATTTTAGGATTTCATAGATTATTTTTATCAAACAATGATAGTATTAATGAATAGTACTCATTAGAACTTTAACAAAGAATTAATATCCTACTATAAATTAAATGAAATCTAAAGCTATACATTTGTATATACAATTATTGTATACACAAATGACAATAGAAGAAATCATAAAAACTAAAGAAGAGCTACCATTATCCAGAAAAGCAATTATTAATTTGCTATATACGGAGAAAAGCATAAGAGAAAAAATAAATTCAGAATTAAGAGTTTTTGATATATCTATTCAGCAATTTAATGTATTGAGGATACTAAAGGGGCAAAACGGTAAACCCGCTAATTTATCCACGATACAAGAAAGAATGGTAAGTAAAATGAGTAATACAACCAGATTAGTAGATAAACTCATTAAAAAAAAGTTAGTAAATCGAATAGTTTGTGAGACAAACAGAAGGAAAATAGAAATCACAATTACACCCGATGGTACTAATTTCTTAGCAGAAGTAAGTCCAGTGATGGATCGCTTCGAAAAAAGAATTACTTCTAAGCTTTCTGATGGAGAACTTCAGCAATTAAATACCTTACTAAATAAACTAAGAGAATAAATACATAATCAAATTTATATAATCCTTAAATAATAAAAAATCATGAAAACTAAACTTAAATCATTAATCTTAGCATTAACATTAATAGCTACATTGACAATTACTGCACAACAAAAAGAAATCAAAACTTCAGAAAGTTCTATCAACTGGACTGGTAAAAAAGTTACGGGTACACATACAGGAACTCTTGCTTTCTCAAGTGGTTTTCTTGTATTTGAAGGTAATAATCTAAAAGGTGGAGAATTCGTTGTTGATATGACTTCTCTCGCTGTCACTGATCTGGAAACCGGAAAAGGAAAAGAAAAACTAGAAGGTCATCTTAGTTCTGATGATTTCTTTGGTATTAAAAATCACAAAAGTGCAAAACTGGTAATTAAAGAAGCGGTAAAAGCAAAAAGTGGATATAGCATCAAAGGAGTGCTAACTATTAAAGGAAAGACTAACCCTATCAGTTTTGACCTTGCTGTCAACGATAATTCTGCCACAACAACTCTGAGCGTAGACAGAACTAAGTATGACATCAAATATGGATCAGGTAGTTTCTTTGACAACTTAGGTGACAAAGCAATTAGTGATGAGTTTGAATTAGCCGTAAATTTAAAAATGTAATTTTTGTTTTAAGAATTATAATTAATTTATATATTTGACTCAGTAAACAATAAAAATGAATTTAATAGTAACAAATATTTGGTGGTGGTTTTCTCAAAACATAAACGTCGTGAAATAGACCCGCATCATTTTGTTATATAAACATATAAAGGCTTGTCGAATCACGACAAGCCTTTTTCATTTCTCATAAATAGGTAAAACGATAAAAATGAGCTATACACTAACCACACATTTTAAACAAATTTTAGCCGATACGATTACACCAGTAAGTGTTTATCTAAAAATCCGTGATCGATTTCCCAATAGCCTTTTGTTAGAAAACAATGATTATCGAGGTAGTGAAAACAGTTTTTCATATATCTGTTGTAATCCTATAGCAACCATAAAAATTGTAAATGAGACTATTTATCAATCGTTTCCAGATAAAAGCGTGCAAGAAACACCAATTACTACAGATACAGATATTCCTGACGTTATAGAAAATTTTGGTAAGAACTTCAAAACATCTATAAGTGATTTCAAATTTATAAACAATGGACTTTTTGGCTACATTTCATATGATGCAGTTCGCTATTTTGAGAATATTGATATTTCTAAAAAAGCAGAAGCCTTACATATTCCAGATGTTCACTATACTGTTTTTCAAAATATTATAGCTATCAGTAATTTTAATAATGAAGCTTATATTTTTGCACATTGCTATGAAACTGATAACAATATTGATGAAATTGAGTCTTTGCTTCGTGTAAAAAACTTTGCTTCTTACAGTTTTAATACTGTCGATGAAACCACTTCTAATCTTAATGACGACCAATACAAAGCTCACGTAGCTCTAGCAAAAAAACATTGCTTGCGCGGGGATGTATTTCAATTGGTTTTATCAAAAAGGTTTTCACAAAAATTCAAAGGTGATGAGTTTAATGTATATAGAGCCTTGCGAAGCATAAACCCTTCTCCTTATCTTTTCTATTTTGATTATGGCGATTTTAAGATTTTTGGCAGTTCACCAGAAGCTCAGTTAGTCGTAAAAGACGAAATTGCAGAGATTCATCCAATTGCAGGAACTTTTAAACGTACCGGTAATGATGAGCAAGATGCAGAATTAGCAAAAAAACTATCTATAGATGAAAAAGAAAATGCAGAACATGTTATGCTGGTAGATCTTGCTCGTAATGATCTAAGTCGTAATGGGAGTAATGTTACTGTAGAAAATTATAGAGAGGTACAATTCTACTCACATGTAATTCATCTTGTCAGTAAAGTAACAAGTAAAAAACACTCGGATACTACTACGATGCAAGTAGTTGCTGATACTTTTCCTGCAGGAACATTAAGTGGTGCGCCTAAGCATATGGCTATGCAACTGATCGAAAAATACGAAACCACTAATAGAGATTTCTACGGGGGCGCTATCGGTTTTATGGATTTCCACGGAAACTTTAACCATGCAATAATGATCAGAACATTTTTAAGTAAAAATCATCAATTACATTGGCAAGCCGGAGCTGGATTAGTAAATGAATCCAATGAAGAAAATGAATTACAAGAAGTTTACAATAAATTAGGAGCTTTAACGAAAGCATTAAAACTTGCCGAAGAGATCTAAACATATTTCTTTATCAGTGTAAGACAGATACCTGATATATAAATATCATCTCTAAACGCAAGAATTAAAGCATCAAAGTCTGCCAATATAAACTAAAAAAAGAATAATGAATAAAAAAGTATTAGTAATAGACAACTACGATTCATTCGTTTATAACCTGGTTCACTACTTAGAAGATTTAGGCTGCGAGGTTACGGTAAGACGTAATGATCAGTTACGTCTGGAAGAGGTAGCTCCTTTTAATAAAATATTACTTTCTCCTGGTCCCGGCATTCCAGAAGAGGCGGGGTTATTAAAAGAAATCATCAAAACCTATGCAGATACCAAGAGTATTTTTGGAGTATGTCTGGGGCAACAGGCAATAGGCGAAGTTTTTGGGGGAAGTCTGATCAACCTGGATGAAGTCTATCACGGTGTTGCTACAGGAATAACCGTTTCTGTAACTGATGAACCTATTTTTAAAGGACTTGATAACACTTTTGAAGTAGGCAGATACCATTCCTGGGTAGTTAAAGACAATGATTTACCTTCTTGCTTAGAAGCAACTTCTTTTGATGAAAATGGTCAGATCATGTCTTTACGCCATAAAGAACTTGATGTTCGTGGTGTACAATTTCATCCAGAATCTGTATTAACACCAAACGGAAAAAAAATGCTGGAAAACTGGATTCATAATTAAAGAGTTTTCGAATAAAGAATAAGGTCACATAATGACATTGTATAACAAACCTGTTTAGATTTCTAACCCTATAGAAACAACAATAAAAATAAAGTAATGAAAAACTTACTAAACCGATTAATTAATCATGAAACCATCTCCAAAGAAGAAGCAAAAAGCGTATTAGTAAATATTTCTAAAGGAGCATATAATCAGAGCCAGATTGCATCCTTTCTTACCGTATATATGATGCGTAGTATTACTGTAGAAGAATTAGAAGGATTTAGAGATGCATTGTTAGAACTCTGTATTGCTGTTGATCTTAGTGAATATAATCCAATTGATCTTTGTGGTACTGGTGGTGATGGTAAAGACACATTTAATATCTCTACACTTTCTTCTTTTGTTTCTGCCGGCGCTGGCATCAAGGTTACCAAACATGGCAATTATGGGGTATCTTCAAAATGTGGAAGCTCTAATGTGATGGAACATTTGGGAATTAAATTCAGTAATGATAAAGATTTTCTAAAGCGAAGTATCGATGAGGCAGGCATATGTGTTTTGCATGCACCGCTATTTCATCCGGCAATGAAAAATGTAGCGCCTATCAGAAAAGAACTGGGAGTAAAAACATTTTTTAATATGTTGGGACCAATGGTAAATCCTGCTTTTCCCAAAAATCAGATTGTAGGTGTATTTAATCTAGAACTCGCCAGAATGTATGGATACTTATATCAAAATACGGATAAGAATTTTACGATTATTCATGCGCTGGATGGGTATGATGAAATTTCTTTGACAGGCAGCACTAAAACAATTTCTAATCATACAGAAGGAATGTTAACGCCAGAAGATTTTGGGGTAACAGCTCTAAAACAAGAACAAATTGCAGGTGGTGAGTCTATTGAAGAATCTGCCACAATTTTTATGAATATCCTACAAGGCAAAGGAACGGATGCTCAAAACCAGGTAGTTTGTGCGAATGCTGGTATAGCAATTGCCACAGTAGAAGGGTTACAACCCAAAGAAGGGTATGAAAAAGCAAGGGAATCGTTACTTTCAGGAAAAGGACTAACTGCCTTAAAAAAAGTGCAGGAACTTAGTAAATCGTAAACATCTATGAAAGTAGAAACCTATACCATCGAAGGATATCAGGGAAAAGAACGAGGAGCACTCATCGCTGAGAATGAAGAATGGATTTTAGTAAAACACATACCTATAGATTATGTAATTGATGGATATAGAGTGTATAAAAAGAAATACATAAAGAAAAGAAAATCAAAAACCAAAGAAGAAAAAATTGCCAGAGTTCTCAAATTAAAAAATATTCGACTAGAGCGCCCTGCAAACTTCAAATTTGGTAATGATCTGGAAATGCTTGCATGGAGCGAACAAACGTATGGATTGTTTGAGTTTCAGGATAATGATACAGAATTATTCTATGGAACTATATGCGCTACAGCGGATACAAATTTTATCATTAATATGATCAAAGCCAATGGCAAGATTATACCAGAATATGATTATGAATTTACAACAGAGGAGATACAAGTCATTGCATTTGAGTCTGATTATTTTGAGTCTATCCGTTTACTAATGAATGATGAATTAAAAAGATCTCCCAAATTAAAGAAAATATCATAAATCGATGACTAATTGTAGAATGACCAACTGTCAATAAAAATGAACATACTAGACAAAATAATAGCCGACAAACGTATAGAAGTAGCACTAAAAAAAGGGTTGATCCCTACTACACAATTAGAAAAATCAGTACTTTTTGATCGTTCTACAAATTCTCTGACTACGGCATTACGAAATAGCGATACAGGTATTATTGCCGAACATAAACGCAGATCTCCATCAAAATCAGTAATTAACCAAAAATCCAGTGTACAAGATGTAGCCACAGGATATGAAAAAGCAGGCGTTTGTGGAATGTCTGTACTCACTGATGGAAAATATTTTGGAGGTTCTATGGATGATCTTCTACTAGCCAGAGCTTCTGTAGAATTACCTATCCTTCGTAAAGAGTTTATTGTTGATGAATATCAACTTCTGGAAGCAAAGGCATATGGAGCAGATGTTATACTACTAATTGCAGCAGTACTATCAAGAGAAGAAATTAAATCATTATCTGAGTTTGCTAAACGTTTATCTCTTGATGTATTATTAGAAGTTCATAACCTGGAGGAGTTAGAGAAATCCATTATGCCGTCGCTAGACATGTTAGGAGTCAATAATCGTAATCTAAAAACGTTTGAGGTGAGTACAGATGTGAGTAAAGAATTGAGTACACATATTCCTGATGATTTTGTAAAAGTTTCAGAAAGTGGTATTAGTAGTATCGATGCAATAAAAGACTTACAACCTTATGGTTATAAAGGGTTTTTAATTGGTGAAAATTTTATGAAAACAGAAAACCCTGGGACAAGTGCTATAGAATTTATTAAAACTCTCAAACTATGAAGCTTAAGATTTGTGGTATGAAATACCAGGAAAATATAAAGTCGGTAGCAGCAGTATCTCCAGCGTATCTAGGCTTTATCTTTTATGACAAATCTCCCAGAAATTTTGAAGGAGAGATCCCTAAGCTTCCTGATGACATAAAAAAAACAGGTGTTTTTGTAGATGAATCAGTAAGTCAAATTATTTCGAAAATCGCAAAATACGGTTTAAAAGCAATTCAGCTGCACGGAAATGAGAGTCCAAAATATTGCAAAGCAATAAAAGAAGCAGAACTATTGCTACCTGTTATAGAGAATGGAAAAGAAATAAGGATTAAGCCTTATAGTTTTGAAATCATAAAAGTATTCTCTATTAAAGATGCATTTGACTTTGACATACTAAAACCATACGAAGGGATTGTAGATTATTTTCTTTTTGATACTAAAGGAAAAGAAAAAGGAGGCAATGGATATGTATTTGATTGGAGTGTTCTGAACAACTACAACTCCCCTACTCCGTTTATTCTAAGTGGAGGTATTGGACTAGACGAAGTAAATTCGATAGTATCGTTCCTCAAAAAAGACATCTCAGAGTTGTTATATGCAATTGATGTCAACAGTAAATTTGAAATAAAACCAGGATTAAAAAATACCGAAGATTTAAAAAAATTCATGAATGTATTGAACATTAAAAATTGAATATGAATTTCATTTTCAGAAATAACTTCAATCTCATAATGATCAATCAAAAACTAAGAAAAAATGAGTTATCAAGTAGATGAAAAAGGATATTACGGAGATTTTGGAGGTGCTTATATTCCAGAGATGCTATATCCTAATGTTGAAGAATTAAGAACTACCTATTTAGACATCATAAATGAACCTTCTTTTAAAGAAGAGTTTCATCAATTACTTAAAGATTATGTAGGTCGACCTTCTCCTCTTTATTATGCTAATCGCTTATCAGAAAAACATAATACTAAAGTATACCTAAAACGTGAAGACCTCAATCATACGGGGGCACACAAGGTAAATAATACTATTGGGCAAATTCTGGTTGCTAAAAAATTAGGTAAAAACAGAATCATCGCAGAAACGGGTGCAGGGCAACATGGAGTTGCCACAGCAACAGTATGTGCTTTGATGGGTATTGAATGCATCGTTTATATGGGAGAAATCGATATTAAACGCCAAGCTCCCAATGTAGCTCGTATGAAAATGCTTGGTGCAGAAGTACGACCAGCAAAATCCGGAAGTAAAACCTTAAAAGATGCAACTAATGAAGCGATAAGAGATTGGATCAACAATCCTGTTGATACGCACTATATTATTGGATCTGCTATTGGACCACACCCCTACCCGGATATGGTAACCAGATTTCAGTCTATTATCTCAGAAGAAATCAAATGGCAGCTCAAAGAAAAAGAAGGTAGAGAAAATCCGGATTATGTAGTAGCCTGTATTGGAGGTGGTAGTAATGCTGCAGGAACTTACTATCATTTTTTAGACCAGCCCGATGTAGGTATCATTGCGGTAGAAGCTGCTGGAAAAGGAGTGAATTCTGGAGAAAGTGCTGCAACTTCGCAATTAGGAAAAGAAGGGATTATTCACGGGTGTAAAACCTTATTGATGCAAACCACAGATGGTCAGATCACAGAGCCGTATTCTATCTCTGCAGGACTAGATTATCCCGGGGTCGGACCATTACATTCTCATTTGTACAAAACCGCCCGAGGTGAATTCTTTTCGGTAACCGATAATGATGCAATGACTGCCGGCTTAGAATTATCACAATTGGAAGGTATTATACCAGCGATAGAATCTTCTCACGCCTTAGCCGTTTTTAATGATAAAAAATTTAAGCCTGAGGATGTTGTAGTGATCAGTCTTTCTGGACGAGGGGACAAAGATCTAGACACATATATCGATTATTTCAAACTGTAAAACATAACACGTTGCTTATACAAAGTAGTAAAAAAATTATACTATTATATACGCTATAATCAATACTAAACAATGAACCGAATAAACCAAAAATTAAACGAAGACAAAAAATTACTGTCTATTTATTTTACTGCAGGCTATCCAGCACTTAATGATACCAAAAAAATTATTCAGGATTTAGAAAATAGTGGTGTAGACATGATAGAAATTGGATTACCATTCAGTGATCCTCTGGCAGATGGCCCTACAATTCAGGAAAGTTCTACAGCTGCCCTAAAAAATGGAATGACCACAAATATTTTATTTGAGCAACTTGCCGATATTAGAACAACGGTAAATATACCCTTAATTATTATGGGGTATTTTAATCCAATGCTGCAATATGGTGTTGAGGCTTTTTGTGCCAAATGTCAGGAAATTGGTATTGACGGATTGATCATACCTGATCTTCCGGTTGCAGAGTACCACGAGCATTATCAGGCTACTTTTGAAAAATATGGCTTAATCAATGTATTTCTGATTACACCACAAACCTCTGATGAGCGTATTCGATTTATCGATAGTGTCTCTAATGGGTTTATCTATATGGTGAGCTCTGCAAGTGTTACTGGTTCTACTTCTGGTTTCGGAAACACACAAGAAACATATTTTGATCGTATTGCTACTATGAATCTAAAAGCTCCTCAGGTCGTAGGTTTTGGGATTCGGGATACCGAAACTTTTATGCAGGCTACCAAAACTGGAAAAGGTGCCATCATAGGTTCAGCATTTATTAAGCACCTAACAAATGAGGGGGTAGATACTATTGACTCTTTTGTAAAAAAAATTCGGTAATTTTACACCGTCCTTACTTAAAAATGTCGTACCTAATCTATCTCTTTTTATGTACAGGAAATTGTTCATATATTACACGAGTTATATTCAAACTAATTTACTCATAAATAAAACTGGATCTTTAAGACGACATTTTTAAGATACGTAGTATTCATCCCAAAAGAGGAAAATAATTAATGAAAGAAATTGGATTAGCAGGAGTTTTTCTATTTATAATCAATGGATTAATCACTTATAAAGGTCTGAAAAACATAAGTTTTTTAAGAAAATACTCTTTTCAAGTTGATGAAGTTTTAATTCATAAAGATTATAAGAGACTACTTACTGCCGGGTTTCTCCACGTACATTGGTTCCATTTTGGCTTCAATATGCTTTCTCTCTATTTCTTTAGTTTCCATCTTGAAACTACAGTAGGTGTTTTTAAATTTATTATTATTTATTTCGGCAGTCTGATTGGCGGAAATCTATTAGCCCTATATATTCATAGAAACAAAGAAGATTATAGTGCCGTAGGAGCCTCGGGAGCCATTAGCGGAATTATCTTCGCTTCTATTGCTTTATTTGAGGATCTGCAAATTGGTTTTTTCTTTATCCCTATTGGTATTCCCGGATGGTTATATGGATTATTATTTGTATTAGTCTCTATATATGGTATTAGATCCCAAAGAGATTCTATTGGTCATGAAGCCCATTTAGGTGGTGGCATAATAGGATTATTGATAGCAATCACCATGGTTCCTAATTCTATATTCAAGAATTATATAGCCATTACATTAGTAGCAGTACCTACAATCATTTTTATAAGTATTATCCTGATAAGACCCGATTTCCTTATATTCAAAAAGACACTAGTAGAAAAACCTGAAGGTTTATTGGATATAGATGATAAATACAATACTGAGAAAGTAACAAAAGAACAAGAACTGAATACGTTACTGGATAAAATCAACGAAAAAGGAATTAAAAAGTTATCCAAAGCAGAAAAAGAGCGATTAGAAGAACTATCAAGATAATACCATCATCCTTTTTTGAACAACTCGTCCATAAACTTTTCTAGTTGTTCTTTTTTTAATTCCTGAACATTTAATTTGAGCTTTGTAATAAAGCCAAAAGAGCTCCCCATAATTGCCATTTTTCCAGAAACATACATTCCGCCTTTAGCATCTAATCGAATTTTATCAATACCTTCTATTGGGTATTTTAGTGACATCGCAGCTACTCCATCAGATCCAAAACTTTTATCTGTTTTGCCATCGCTACCCAACTTTTTTATCAATATTTCTTTCTCACTTTCTAAACTGGCAGATACAATAAATGTTTCTCCTTTATCATCAACAACGAAATCTGTATTATAAATATCTGCATTAAAATCTATTTGTACTGAATTAATAAATGAATCCTCTATGCCTCCACTCACATCATACCTGCGAATAGTATACAAATTATCCATATCACTCTGTATATTAGATACGTACAAATCATCACCGGTAGCTACTAACTGGTTAAAAGACTGATATTCTGATTCAATGTTAAGGCAATCCAGATTATTAGATATCATCTCTTCACTATCAAAATCTACGAGATATGTAGATCGCTCTACCCCATTATCGAAAGACTCAGAATATGCCAGGAGTAAACGATCATTATTCATAGTAGAACAACTAAATGAAAAAAAGTTTTCATTGTAAAGCTCCGAAGAAAGTGTAGTACCAAATTCAGAAACCTTAAGAATTGCAATGTTTTCCGTTTCTTGTAATCCATTTGGTCGACTTACTTTGGCAACTACTATTATTTCATCTTTTGATGATATATAGATACGTTCTCCATAATTATTATCTTCATTATCCAAAATATTTTTTTCGTAGACACCTTCATTCCCGAAATTTTGATCTATTTCACCGTTTTCTAAAAAACTATTGATAACAATAACCCAATTATTCCCATTCCATCTATTTGATAAAACAAAGATACCACCATCAGGTTTAGTACGTATCGAAATCGGAGTAACATATTGATTATCAAATACATAGTCATCTATCTCGAAAATTGTTTTTTTAATCCCTTTTTGATTTAAACGCATCAAATATCGTTTCGCATCAGACTCAAAAAAGACATTAATTCTATCATCTTCTAAAATTTCAAAATCGACAATATTTGATGAAACCATTCCTAGTTCTTTAAAAACAAGTAATCCATTTCTGCCAAAACTAATATCTATCTTTTGACCATAACTACTGATTACACAGAAATATAAAATAGTAAGAATCTCTTTTGTTCTCATAATAAATAGCCCCTATTTCTTTAGCACGAATACTTTTGCAAAGCCACGAAATTACAAAAATAAAGAGATAATCAGGTTATAAATACTAAAGACTGCGAACTTTTTATTAATTCTTATTAATTGAATACTTAAAAAAGGATCTGTAAATTAGACCGTAAGCTTTTTCCTAAAAATGAAATTTTAATTTTGTTAATATTATGACAACACCTATATCAAGATTGCTTCTATTTTTACCTTTTATTCGTACAGCAATTTGAAGCGCACGCTCACAATTTAGGTAGGAAAAAAATTCAATAATAAAGAACAAAAAAATAAACTATAAAACATTGATATTAATTATCAAAAATGTTTTGAAAATCTGTCTTTTATTTGACCAATAATTGTATGGACAAGGGGGAGAAACAGGCTGACTTTATTCAGTAAAATGCTCTTAAAAATCCAAAATATCTACAAAAAGATCAATCAATCTTACAACGTTATTTGTAAAAACTCTCAAAACCAGCTATTTTTTTTGATTTTTTTTTAGGGTTTTACAGTGTGCAAATTGTATTTACAATATAGTATAGTATAGTATAATATATTTAACCCATCTGTTATGAAAAATAGAATTCAGTTAAAACTAAAAGAGATCATTGAAAACATCAAAGAAACTTGTAAAAATTTACCAGCTGCCTGCAGTTATTCTATTCATAGATAATATTTAACCCCTAAAAAAGTATATACCATGAGAGAATCGAGAATTGATATCCCTACTATAGAGCAAGAATATACCTCAATTTTTAATAAATATTCCGATGCACTTTGTTTTTATCTATACAAACGATTTGGAGATTACGAAAAGTCTCAAGATATCGTCCAGGAAACATTTATAAAACTATGGAATAATCGCCATAATATATCTTATAAAACCGTGAAAGGATACTTATTCGTAGTAGCTAAAAATACATTTATTAATAGCATAAAGTCTAGTAATATTAGAAATCATCATAAAAATTATATAGCAACTCAAGCTTTATCATCTGTCGAGTCTCCTGAATATATTATGGAGGAGAAAGAATTTTTATACACTTTGAAAACGGCTATTGCTGCCTTGCCAGAAAAACAACGAGTTGTATTTATGATGAACCGTTTTGAAGATAAAACATATAAACAAGTTGCTAAGGTTCTAGAAGTTTCTGTTAAAACCGTAGAAAAAAGAATGCAATCTGCACTTATAGCATTAGCTGATAGTACCGGAAAAAACTTAAAACAGTATAGAGCATAAATCAAATAATATCTAACATTATGAATTTAGAATTGATAGGTCTTATAGCCGCAGGCTTTACCACAGGGTCTTTTTTACCTCAAGTATATCAAACTTTTAAAATACAATCAACAGAGAGCCTTTCTACTACTATGCTTATTATTTATTTAATTGGCGCCTTATTATGGCTCATTTACGGATATATAACTAATAGTATTGCAATTATTATATCCAGCGGTCTCACGTCTCTATTGCAATTAGTATTATTATATGGTAAAATTCGATTTACCAAAAAAGAAAAATTTTAATGAGAATAAACAAGATAGGCATCTTCTGTTATTTGATCAAGTATAAGAGAAATCAAAGAAATATCATTTTAAAAAATAATGAGTTTACTATTTAGTTTGTATTGATTTGGTAAAACCCTTTTATTAGCAGTACTTGACAGTATCTATTATTAACATTAATTATTAAACGGTTAATAAGTATGTTTTTCTAAAATGTTTAAATTTACAGTTATACCTCTCTAATTTGAAACACCTGTCTGGAGAAGGCCTTTCCGGAAAAACATATCGAATCTTCACAATCATTCCAAAAAACTAACAAAAAAGAATGCCCGAAATTATAAAATCACTATTTTGCAACCAATAAAAGCACTTTCCTCAAAAGTATTAGTTGAAAATCATACTATATGAACTCTTTATTTGATAAAATCAACAAGTTAAATGAGGTAGTGAGTCTTTCTAAACAAGAAAAGATTATTCAGGGCATCTTGGATGCAATTACGGATAAAATCCTTGAAGTTGGTAGTAAATTACCCTCTGTAATTCAAATGGCTAGACAGATTGGTTGTGCTAATAAAACAGTGGCAGATGCCTACAATGAACTTAAGAAAAGAGGGATTATCGAATCTAAAAGTACTAAAGGATATTATGTTATTAGTTCAGAAATCAATGTAAAGCTTAAGGTGGCTCTGATTATTTATGCATTTAATAGTTTTCAGGTAGAATTTTACAATACATTTAGGAAACATTTAGGAGAAAAGTATCAGATAGACATATTTTTTCATCATAATAACCTCTCATTGTTCCAGACAATTATTAATAATATTTCTGGTAAGTATGGTTTTTATGTTATCGCTCCTATACAGAATGAAAAAGTATTAGAGATCATAAACCACATACCATTCGAACTTGTATTGTTAGTAAATCGCTTACTAAAGGCTTCTAAGGAATATTCTTATGTGGCTCAGGAGTTTGAATACACTACTTATCTAAAATTATGTGATCTACTACCAGCTATATTAAAATTTGATCAAATTATCTTGTTTTTCACACAAGAGTTAGATTATCCAATAGGAGTTCTTAAGGCTTTTAAAAGTTTTGTGAAAGACTATAACATCAAATCAAAAGTACTGGGCAGTTACTCAAAAAAGGATCTTCTTAAAAATACAGTATACTTTTTCGTCGGCGATGCATATTATTGGGAGTTGTTGCGAGATATAAAACATTCAGATTATATAATTGGGCAAGATATAGGAATCCTTACCCATAATGATAGTATTGCCAAAGAGATCCTTTATAACGGTATTACAGCGATTTCTACAGATTTTATAGAAATGGGTAAGAAAGCAGCAGATGTAATTAAGTTTAAAAAGAGAAATGTATACGAGATTATTCCTTCCAAAATTATACGAAGAGGATCATTATAGGAACATATATTCACAAAAAACTTGCTACAAAAGAACTTTTAGTTAACCTTATTTTTTTGCTATACATCCCGATTTATTATTCTTTATCAAAAAACGTATCTGAAGTACTATTCTTAATCCTAAAAATTTTGACTTTTAAGATAAACTAAAAAGACTTTTTTCGACGGCATCATATAGTCAAAAAAATATCAGAATTAGGATAAAAACATAAATTTTTCGGACTAAAGTATCACTCACAAGAGTTTCAATTCGACAGTATATTTATCACTAAAAAGTATGGATTTCATAGTACTTATACATTTACGGATGAGAATTTCGTAAAAATAATGGCAAGGATTTTTCGCTAGATTGATAAATCAAATTAAAGAATAGCCATAGCTATTGTTTAATTTTATGAAGAAAACATGGTAGAAAAAGAATGTCATTAGATGCGAAATTTTTATTCGTAAATCGTATTATAGCTAGTTTGTAAGGTTTTTCTATGCTTTAGCAGCATACTTCTATATAACTTAACATTAGCGACATTTTTATGGTAATAGTGTAACATGAATTTTACAATGTCATAATATTGGTTTTGTTTATTGCGTGAAATTTAAACTAAAAAAAATGAAACCACTTACATTCAAAATACTATTGATTATAGCAGTATTTGCACAATCATCTTGCGATTCTTCAGATGATTCTTCGGGAAACCCAAACCCTGATAGTCAAAACACTCCATTAATCATTGCGCACAGAGGAGCACAATCTATACTTCCAGAACACACATTAGAAGGTTATTCTAAAGCTGTCGAACTAGGAGCAGATTTTATAGAACCAGACTTAGTGATGACCAAAGATGGACATTTGGTGGTAAGACACGAACCGATGCTATCAGGAACAACCAATGTAGCAGATCTCCCTGAATTTTCAAACTTAAAAACAACGAAAGAATTAGATGGAAAAATGGTTACTGATTGGTTTGCTGTAGATTTTACTCTGGTACAAATTAAAAAGTTAAAAGCCCGACAAGCATTTAACGGCAGACCAAAAGATTTTGATGACGTATTAAATATTCCAACTTTTGAAGAGGTTATCGAACTCGCAAAAAAAGAATCTGACAAAACCGGAAGAGTTATTGGTATCTATCCAGAAATCAAACATCCTTTATTCCATAATGAAGTTTTTGAAAAATACGCTATGGAAGATAAACTTCTTGCAGTATTAAAAGAGGCAAAAATGAATCATAAAGATGCGCCTGTTTTTGTTCAATGTTTTGAAGTAGCTCCCTTGCAATATATCAATACTAAATCGTCTGTAAAACTTGTACAACTGATTTCTACATATACTATCAATAAAGATGGATCTTTAGATTACAATGTCCCCGA
Source organism: Aquimarina sp. RZ0 (assembly GCF_008370685.1). Taxonomy (GTDB): domain Bacteria; phylum Bacteroidota; class Bacteroidia; order Flavobacteriales; family Flavobacteriaceae; genus Aquimarina. The sequence continues at coordinate 30,237 of NZ_VTZU01000023.1, read as the reverse complement.
GGGAGATTTTATTTCTTATGGTTCTCCATTCGATTTTTATGCTAATGGTGATCAGAGAACCTATGAATTCTTTACTACAAAAGAAGGTATGGAATTCACAGCAACATATGCTGACGGTATTGGTCCCTGGAAACCTTTTATAATTTCATATAAAACTGATGATACAGGAGTAACCACTCTGCTTCAGCCTAGCAATTTTATTGAGCTGGCACACGAAAACAATTTACTGGTTCATCCATATACATTTCGGAATGAAAATACACAATGGAGCGGAGGTAACCCAGAAAGTGAATACCACCTGTTTTTTGATGCGGGAGTAGATGGTTTATTCACAGATTACACAAACGAAGCCGTTCAGGCTTTAGACAGCTGGAAAAATTAAGCATACATACAGTATTGCAAAATTCTAAGATACTCCGCAGAATAATAACAAAGCTCTGCCTCCATGGTATAGAGCTTTGTTTGTCTTAAAAATTAGTTATTGATAGGTAGCTGTCAAAAGTGCGTGATCAGAAACTTTATAATATTTTTTTTCTAATAAAACAGGTTGAATATTCTTATTGCTCCAAATTTGATCTATCTCTAATAAAGGAACTCCATAAGGCCAGGTAGCCGTAAAACCAGTGGCGACAGAGTGAAAGCTTTGTAAATTTTTTCTAAAATCATCAAAATAAACACTTTCATAAGGCGTATTAAAATCTCCCATTATAAAAGAAGAATTATTTTTTATAGCAAACTTATAGATACTATCCAATGCAGTAGATCTGGTACCAAAAGGTATTGCATTAATATCTGCAATAAGTACTGATCGCTTTTCATTATTCGATGTGAAATGAATCTCATTAAACTTAAAACTAGCTGTTTTAGAAAAGTGTGATATTGTATCTATTCTCCCTTTGACAGCAACTACCATATCCCCTCCTAGTTTCTGCATATCATAGTTCGGAAATTTGTCTTTGAACTCTTTTATATTTTCATCCGTTATACCTTTGGCTTCAACCATACCAATAATGTTAGGAGACTTATCCTGTACCTCCTTCAGAAGAATCCGAAAAGAAACTTCTTTACTTCTTCCTATATTCCAGAATAAAATTGTCTTAGAGAAATTTGTAGATACTGACGTGGATAAGCTATTATAATAATTAGTTATCCAATAACAAATTAAACACAATGAAGTAAAAATCAATAGGTAGAAAACTTTCTTTTTCTCAAAAAACAGTATACTTAATATCAATCCTCCCACTATCAGTAGTAAAGGTGCACTGGCATAGTATAATATACTTATAGGATAAATATGATCCTTAATAACAAAATGTATTAGCATCGATATCCCGAACATTACCAGAAAAGGTATCCTTAATAAGGAGCTAAAACTTGTATTCAATTTTTTTACTGTTTCTAAATGATTATACTTCATTCAAAATCTCTTTGACTGCTATTTGATATGATCTAGCATTACTTGCCTTTTTAATTTTTTTAAAGGTCTTTCTGGGATTAGGAAACGAGCTGGCAAAGTATTCCCAAAACCCAAGCATTTTCATCTTAATTGGTGTTGGTCCAGAAAGCGCTGCATCATATTGCTGGTAAATAGTATCATGAAACTTACTAAAAATCTTAAATCTATCCTCTGGATAAACTGTCGTATCATTTTTAATCATACTTGGCAAAAATGGATCTGCAATCAATCCTCTGCCAATCATCCAATGATCAATCATAGGAAAACGTTGCTTCATCTCTCTGAAAACTGCTACAGAAGTTATATCTCCATTATAATACAATTTTTGATTACTCTGATCTACACATTTCTGAAACGATTCCAGATCCACCCCTCCTTTATATAGTTGTTTCCCAATCCGTGCGTGAATTGCTATATTTTTTATAGGGTACTTTTCCAGAATCGGAAACACTTTTAAAATCTCCTCACTACTCTCATAACCCATTCGCATTTTTAAAGACACAACAATATTAGTTTCTGTATAAACACGATCCAGTATTTGATTTATTTTTTCGGGATCACAGATTAACCCCGATCCCATTCCTCTTTTGGTCACCATAGGATATGGGCACCCAAGATTCCAATTAAGCTCTTTATAACCAAACTGTTGTACATATTTTACAACAAACAAGAATTCATCTGCATCATTAGTCATGATTTGCGGAATCACTCTGGGCACAGTATTATTTTCTGGTAATATATCTTTCTCAAAAGAAGGTTTAATCTTCACTTTACCATTAAATCGAATATAGGGAGAATAAAAAGTATCAATCCCTCCAAAATATTGATGAAAAGCGTTTCTAAATCGAAAGTCAGTAAACCCCTGTAAAGGGGAAGACAGTAAAGTAATACTCATATGCACTAAAAATTATGCAAATATAACTTAAAAGTAGCGTCTACAAGATAATCTATATCCTAATCAAAAAAAGGGAGAAGAAAAAAGAGAGTAATTTGAGTAAATACTTTTAGATCGGAAACAGTAGTCCCTGAAAACAAAATATTGCCGCTTTAGTCCAAAGATAAAGGGATAGAGCTTTGCCTGGTACATTCAGGTTGGAATTGCATTACTGGCTTGCAGGAAGAGGTCATTACAAAAAGAGCTAATATTGAAAAGATCATTACTAAATAAAAAACTTCTCCCTTTACAGAATAAAGAGAGAAGTTTAGAAAAAAAATTATATGTTACTATACTTTTATATCTAAAACAATGAAAAAATATTATTGTTTAATCAATCTCAATTTCCCTTTTCCTAATACAGAAATAATATACATCCCAGGTGTAAGTGATACAGCAGAAATTTGCTCATTCGCAGAGCTTGCTTTTAATCCCATCACTTGTTTCCCTAAAACATCATGTACACTAATAATATCTCCTTTTTCTACTCCTGTTAAATTTACTGTTTCATTTGCTGGATTAGGGTATACTATCATAGAAATACCTTCTTGTGGAGTAGAAAGACCATCAGAATTTTCACGACTATTATGCTTGATAATATCCCATTGTTGGTTTTGATTTTTATCATTAAAACCCCATATAAGGACATTAGCATCATTAACTCCTCTTTCTCTATCTAAAGCGTTTTTCTGACAATGTAATGGTTTTAAACTATACTTACCATTACTGCCAACTACTTTCCATTTTTGATGATCTGAACCAGCTCCAATCCTGGTAGCAGCATTTGCTCCTTTTGCACACTTACCATTAGGAACTTCTAAATACCTGTTAGTCCCGGAATTCCTGATTGTATACGTATTATCGCCTAAATGCTTGAAAATCCAACGTTGATCATCAAAATTTCCGGCATTATACATTCTTGCATTATGGTTATCCCAAGTCGGCGAAATCAAACGTTGATTACTTACTACAGATTTGATATAGTACATACCATCAGCAATTAATTGTCCAGAGGTCGTTTCTTTACCAATTTTTATAGAAATTATTTTGACTGTTTCTTTCCCCTTATTATCCTTGGCTATTGCTTTAAGACGATAAGTACCTTCTCTAAGATTTTTAATTTTTTCATCTTTCCCTGCTTCTCCCCAGGTATAAGGGGCTATATTTTCCTGTCTCACAAAATCATCGTTGATATATAACCTAACATTAGCTATCGAACCATCAGTGTCACTCGCATTTATTCTGGGGCTCAGACTTACTCCAGTATCAAATCGATCTCCATCTGCTAAAGAAGCAAAATCTAATACCGGCGGCTTGTTATTTCCATTGCCGTCACCACCATTTCCTCCATCTACGACAGTAATTGAGCTTGTGGCAGTTTTATTACCATCTTGAGTTTTTACTGTAATTTGTGCAGAACCAACCGATACAGCTCTTACCACACCAGAACTATTTACTGTTGCAACACCAGTATTTGATGAGGACCAGGTAACATTCTTGTTTGTTGCATTATTAGGTCTTACTGACGGATTCAAGTCTTTGGTTTGTCCAATATTTAATGAAACAGCAGAAGGAGAAACACTTACCCCTGTAACCGAAACTGTATTGTTTCCAGAGCCACCACCTCCTTTTACAGGATAAAATGTACCATGTATAGGTACATTATTTGTCTTATCAAATGGATATTCTGGTATTCTACTCCTTTCTTCCTTTCGTCTTGGACCAATGTAGACTGTATTATTATCAGAAAAACTTATTCTATCATTGTTATTTCTTTCAATACATTGATTTTTATAAATATAATTATCTCTGTCAGAAACTCTATGAAAGCTTGCCCAAGGCCCCATTACCGCGTGATATTGAAAATCAAATCCTGATTGAATTGTAATTTCGTTTTGTTCGACTAAATTATTTCCGGCGTCTGCATTATGAAAATTAACATCCTGAGTTATCTTGTTTTTATAAATCACATTATAGTAAGCTCCTTCTCGCTGAATTGCCAAATGTCTAAGATTCTTAATTGTACAATTATAAACTAGTGTGTATCCTCCCTGAATTGCAAAGTAACCATTGCCGCCACCGCCTTTGTTCCAAACGCCATCCACAAGCATATCTCTAAATGTCAAATGATCTGTTTTCCACGTATTTATAGGAGATCCTCCAGAATTTAATATCGTTACTTTATCTACCCAACAGTTTCTAGCTCCGCTACCAAATACAATACCTTTTATAGCATAATTAGGTTTCACTGCTGCCAGCTTAAATGGATCAGGAGTACCATTTTGATTCCCTTTGATGGTTAGACGTTCTAGACTACTGCGCTTAGTTCCTTTAAAATAAATTGCTTGTTTTTTATCTGCTTCTTTACCTGTCATGGTTACTATTAGAACTACTCTATCTCGACTTTCTCCTACAATACGCACATTGCTTTTAACATTTACGGTTTTATTAATAGTATAATTTCCATTTCGAAGCCTTAATTGACCTCCTCCATTTCGGGATACTTCATCAATTGCTGAATTGAGGCCGTCGCTATTTGTCGGTCCAATAGTTTTCTTTATAGTACTACTTGATAATAAGGGAATTCCACCTTCAACACCTGCCTTCATCCACTCTCTCATTTGTGGATAATCGGGATCTAGTTTTGAGTTGTCAAACGTTATACCAGCATCTCCTACTCTCTGAGCCTCTAAGGACTGAATTGTTATAAAGTTTAGTAAAAAAAATATAACCATGGCTCCTAACAGCCAATCAGAAAGTTTGTTTTTTAATTTTGTTCGCATCAGTTTTTTTATTAAATAATAATATGCCTTTTAAAAAAAACTTATTCCATTAAAATAAATGAATATTCAAAGTATACTACTACACAAACAATTTAAATTAATTACACTTTTTTGTTGCGTATGTGTACTATCTTATTTTCTGAATAAGTGAACATATCCGGAAGAATATTTTCGTCTACAAAATTTACATTTTGTATCATGATTTTGACATTTTTCTTAATTATAGCTATGCCTTATTAAAAAACTATCTTCACTATTCTCAAGTAAGCTAAACCTTTAGGTTTAAAAATCACTATTTTTCAGATAAGTTTATTTTTTTAAATCTTTTACAAACAATTCTAAGAGTTTAAACACTTTTAAAACTGTTTTTAAGTCTATTAAAATTAGAATAACAGACATCAGGTCGTTAATACATATAGATATAATATCTACTTATCTTTTAGACCTATTACTTTAAAGCATTTTGAGGAGGGAAAACAAAAGAAATTCTTAGAAGTAAAAAGTACTTTTAATTATATATTAATTTTAGAATATACAATAATTTGTTATGTAATAAATTTCATTGTGATTGAGTCTGTGTGTTTAAATTTATAATACAATTTAGTTATTATTATATAAACGTATAGTTTACATCTATTATTTTAAAGATACAACTATTATTTTTTTGATCGTGCAGGTTTACTCTAACATATTTAATCAAACTCAGTACCCAAATCTGCGACCTGTATGTCTTATTCACTGAGAATTCAAAATATAAATTACACACTAACATTCACTACACAAAACCTCCTTATACATTTGATTAAGAGAAGAATTTGTTTATTTTATAAAAACTAAGGCGACAAACACACAATAGCCTGCAAAAATTAAAAATCCTTTTGTTCTACCTAAAACCATTCTTTTAGGAATAAAAGCTAATGGCAAAAGAATTAGCGCAAAACCTAGCATCCAGAAAATATCGACATTCATTAATCGTACATCTTTCAAAACAATTGGCTGTATAATAGATGTAAGTCCTAGTACCGAAGCTATATTAAAAATATTAGAGCCAATCAGATTTCCCAGAGAAATTGCTTTTTCCTGTTTTAATGCAGCGATTACAGATGCTGCAAGTTCGGGAACACTAGTTCCTATAGCTACCATAGTAAGCCCAATTACTGCTTCACTAACTTCCATTCTCTGCGCAATATTTTTTGCTCCATCTACCAAAAATTCAGATCCAAAATACAAGGATAAACCTCCTATTAATAACCAGACAATCATTTTAAAACCAGACACTTTCTCCAGTGTATCATCAACTTCATCAATCATCGTATCAGCATGCTTTCTAGCCCTTCTAATCAGCAAGAACAAATAGACCAAAAGAGATACCAGCAAAATACCGCCTTCTACTCTGGTTAATATAGTATCGGTCTTTAAAAAGATGTATAATGCCAATGACATTATGATCATTACAGGCCAGTTAAATCTATAAAAATCTTTATCAATGGCTAATGGTCCAATAAGTGCTGTAATCCCAAGAACCAAACCAATATTTGCAATATTAGAACCTATAACATTACTTAGCGCCAGATCTGCAGACCCTTCCAGCGCAGCTTGTAAACTAACTAATAACTCTGGCGCAGAGGTAGCAAAAGAGACTACAGTGAGCCCGATTACCATCTTAGACAATTTTAATCTAAAAGATAATGCCACAGAGGAGCGAACCAAAAACTCACCTCCAACAACGAGAAGTACAAATCCAATAATTACAAAAAATATACTTTGAGTCATAAGTCATTAATTTGTTTGCGAATATAGAATAAGTATAGCATAAGTACTTAATGTTACATTTATTTTTTATAGTAACCCAAAAGCCCGCTTTCCTTTTTAAAACTATCCAAACCAGGTAAAACTTTTACCAAAGAAATTCTCCCTGAATTAGCAAACTATCTCGGGGTAAGCCCACGAAGCATTTATTAGAAAAAAATATTTCGATTTCGAGGCAAGCCTTGCAAAATTTAAATCTCGATTATCTAATAAAAATAAGGATATGGGAGCATTTCTAAATTACTTATTGAAATCTAGTGCAATATTCATTTTATTCTATTTGGTTAAGTACACGATAAAAAATTATTGATTATTTTTGCCCTAAACTCAAAACAAAAATATGTATCCCCCCTATTTTCAGTGTTTTACATTCACTGAAAAGAGTGAGTTTTATAACTTATTCTCTTTTTAAGTTTATCCTCTAAATTATAATAATTGCAAATCATTTTTAATTATGAAAAACTTAATCGGATTTTTAGTTCCCCAAAAAGTATTTTTAAAACCCTACCTACTCACGCTACTAGCACTATTTCTTTTTGCTTGTAACAATGAAGATGAAGAACCACCTCTTCAAAATGTAGATTCTGAAGAAGCATTTTTTGAATTTATAGGCAAAGATCCCACTGATCAGTCCAAAATTTCATCTTCTTTTGGAGGAAGCTGGTGGTCCACTAACGTTGGTAATCCTAATGGACCAGCTTTTTTACGAAACGAAGGATCTACTATTGTAGAAAGAAAAGAGACACGGTGTTCTTATAGGGTACTTACAGAAGACGATTCTTTTTTATATATTATAGGCACTGATAATCAAACATCTGATAGGTGTTCTAATGATATTATTGCACTACCTATTAGAGCTACAGATATACCTCTAGCCGCTAAAATATTTGATCCAATACTGATTAAACTAGTCAGTTGGGAAAGAGCATTTACATTCATTAGTCCTAAATGTCTTGATGGTGCTGATCAAACGCCTCCTGTTATAGATTGTTCTACAGACACGATATCGTTAGCTCCCGGTATAGCATTACCATACTTATGGGACTATGTTAGTGCTTCTGATAATTGCCAAGGTCGTTCTGTAACTATTACACAAAGTCCAGATCCGTCAAGCGGTATTCTAGTCAAACCTGGAGATCAAAAAATTACTTTTACAGCAAAAGATAAAAGTGGAAATACTACAAGCTGTTCTATAATGGTTTTTGGGGATCCTTGTGCTGCTACGGATACAGTTTCTCCAACGATCAATTGTAGCATTACAGGAACAAGAACCCTTGACGTAGGTGATCAATTGCCTAACTATAGAGATTCATTTTCTGCTACAGATAATTGTACATCTGATGAAGATATTATACTAACCCAATCTCCGCCTTCAGGGACTCCAGTAGAGAGAGGTAACCAAACTATTACCATTACAGCAAGTGATAAAGATGGAAATATTTCCAGTTGCTCTCTAATAGTTTATGGAGATCCTTGTCCTGGTCCAGATACAGCTTCTCCAACGATCAATTGTGGCATTAATGAAACGAGAACCCTTATCACAGGTACTCGATTACCTGACTACAGAGATTCATTTTCTGCTACAGATAATTGTACTTCTGATGAGGATATAAGATATACGCAATCTCCACCTCCAGGGAATCGAGTACAAGACGGTAACCAAACTATTACCATTACAGCAAATGATAGAAGCGGAAATAAATCCTCATGTCGTTTTACAGTCATAGGACGTTGCAGGACAACAAAACCATCAATAGTTACAGCTGATAAGTTTCTTTTTCTCAGCAGTCATGAGGTAACTGCCAGAGACACTAATGCTGATGAATATGAGTGGAATGTAACTGGTAATGGACACATCGGAATTATAGAAAATGGGAGATTAGGATTGATTAGAAACCAAAATGTTCCTTATAAGACATCCAGCAGTAGTATTACCATATATACGGGAAATGGAGGAACTAGCTTTGATGGTAACACCTTTATATCACCACGTGGTAATGAAGTATATATAAATGTAAGAGCTAGAAAAAATGGGTGTGACTGGTCTTCTAGAACATTTTTAACAAAGTTTTCTGAAAGGTAGATTAGATTAGATATAAATAGAGGCTAACTATAAGTTTTTAATCAATAAAACAACCTTAGTAAACAAAAAGATACTTTATGATAACATATCATAAAGTATCTTTTCCATATATATGAAAAAGTTATTCTTCACCCCCCCTTACCTTCTTGCGCTACTAACGCTACTCCTTTTTGCCTGTAACAATGATGAAGAACAACTAGTCCCTCTCTAGGCTAAAGATCTTGAAAAAGTGTTTATCGAATTCTTAGACAAAGATTATAAAGAATATAGCAAAAGTTTCTCCTTCTATAGAGTCTTGGCTCTCTGAAAGTAATAACGACCTAGTTTTATTAGTAAGACTGAATCTAATATTATTGAAAGGAAAGAAAAAACGGAAAAATCTTATGCGAATACACTATTCTTAGAGTATGTTTAAAAAGAATACAAATTGAAAATCAATAGTTTGAGGTTCTGAGTACACTTCAAATGATGAGAATATCGAGATATTTTAATTATTTGAAGTAAGCTCACGGTTCTTAAAATAGTTGTTTTCAGGAAGTAAGGTTTTTAAACAAGCTCTTAATCAAGATGACACTAATTACAAAAAAATATACTTTGAGCCATAAGTCATTAATTTCTTTGCGAATATAGAATAAGTAAGGCATAAGTACTTAATGTTACATTTATTTTTTATGGTAATCCCAAAGACCGCATTCCCTTTTAAAACTACAAAACACGTTAAATAACTATAAAAATAGTTGTATAACTGTTTTTATAGTTATACATTTGAGCTAAGTAAATACTATAATCAATGGAAAAACTCACTAATAAGGAAGAAGAAATTATGCAAGTTGTATGGAAACTAGGTAAAGCTTTTACCAAAGAAGTCCTCTCTGAATTAGGAAATCAAGCGCATTACAATACGGTTTCGACTATTATTAGAAACTTAGAAGACAAAGGATATATTGGTCATAATGCGTATGGAAAAACACATCAATACTATCCTGTTATTACCAAAGAAGAATATAGAAGTCGGTTTGTAAGCAAAGCAATGAAACAATATTTTAATGATTCTTATAAAAATATGGTATCCTTTTTTGCCAAAGAAGAAAAAATTACAGCTGCAGAGCTGAGAGAGATTTTGGATATAATTGAGAAAAAAAAATAAAAAATGATGATATGGAAGCGTTTTTAATGTATCTTTTGAAATCGAGTGCAGTACTCATTTTATTCTATCTGGTTTATTTCTTTCTTTTAAGAAAAGACACATTCTTTAAAGCGAATCGAAATTTCTTATTACTAGGAATTTTATGTTCATTAGCTCTTCCTTTTTTGCGGTTTACCAAAACAGAATTTATAAAAAAACCCAATTTTCAATTCGTAGAAATCACTACTACATCAAGCGTACTTGATCCAGAATTGGCTAGCTCAATCAACTGGTGGTCGATTATTTTTATCATATATATCAGTATTAGTTGCATACTACTAGTCCGTTTAGGGTTCCAATTAGTATCCTTGAGAAAGATTTTTGCTAAAAATAGAATAACGACAAATGAGGAGTTTTCTCTTATAAAAACCTCTAGAAATATTGCACCATTTTCTTTTTTTAAATACATCATATTTAATCCATCTCTCCATACCGCCTCAGAATTAAAAATGATTCTTACTCACGAAAAAGTACACGCCAAGCAATATCATTCTCTCGACCTTTTAATAATAAATATTATTACTATTTTTCAGTGGATCAATCCTTTTGCCTGGCTTTATAAAAAAAGCTTACAACAGAATCTGGAATTCATAGCAGATTCTGAAACCATTCAGGACATATCTTCCAAAAGAGAATATCAATTAACACTGGTCAAAGTGTCATCAAACAATTATTCTACACTTACAAATAATTTTTATCAATCATTAATCAAAAAGCGAATAGTTATGTTAAACAAGAAACAATCCAATCATCAGAATCTCTGGAAAGTGACAATCATTCTACCTCTTCTGAGCTTATTTTTATGGGGTTTTAACACTAAAACAGAAATACAGTATCGTACAGATGAAACTCTGGATCAAACTCCATATTCTTCTATAAATCAAAAAAATAAAGATAATTCTACACTAAACAAATTGTTACCTCCCATTGATGAGAAAGAAGAAATCATCCATAGAAAAGATAAGCATATATCCCCGTCAAAAAAAGAATACACTCCTGTAAACAAACAGCAAATTAGATCAAAAAACAAACAGGAAACCTCTACAACAACTCAAAAAACGACAAAGCAGAAAGTCATTTCAACTTCAAAAAACTCCAAAATAAAAACAGCTGCCATTGAGTTTATTGTCAGTAAAAACTCAAGTAAAGAGGATTTAGAAAAAATCAAAAGAATATTTAAAAATGAATATTCGGTAGAAATCTCCTTTAGTGATATCAAAAGAAACCTTGATGATCAAATAACAGGAATCAGTGTGAATATGTCTTCAGAAAAAAGCAATGCTAATTTCTCAATAGAAAATGAAAGTCCGATACAAGCTTTTGTTATTTCTTATGACAGTAAAAATGATAAGATTCGTATTGGTCAATCCCAAGGCATGCTCGTAAAACGAAAAAAAAATAAGAATGGTGTTACGATTGTTGGGATAGACCCAAATGATAAAAACGAAATGATATTTATAGACCCTGATGAGTACGAAAATAAAATTGTTATTAGAGGTTCAAAAGACAAAAACAAAGGGAGTAACATTTTTATTCATTCTAATGACAGCGCTACTATCTTTGATTTTGATGAAGATTTTGACAAAGAACCATTATTTTTTATTGATGGAAAGAAGGCTAGTAAAAAAGAAGTGAAGAAATTGAAATCTCATCACATACAAAGTATAGATGTTTCTAAAGGTAAAAATAGTATAAAGAAATATGGGAAAAAGGCAAAAGATGGGGTTATCAATATCAAAACTAAAAAAGCAAATAAAAAAAGAACTGGTTATAAATCCAAAAAGCACACAGAAAATTACACGCTCCATTCCTCTAATAACAATAGTTCTGTAAAAGTATACAGGGATCGTAATTCTTTGTTTTATAACAAAATGCCTTCTGAAGAAATAATAGTTTTTATAGATGGAGAAAAGATCTCATATAAAAAACTTAAAAAAATAGATACTACTGATATTGCTTCTATAAATGTTCTGAAGGGCAAAAAAGCTACCAAAAAATATGGCGAATTGGCTGCAAACGGAGTTTTAGAAATCACTACCAAAAGATAAAGTTTTTCTCGATAATCGAGATTTAAATGCTCCGAGGCTTACCGCAAAATCGAAATGTTTTTTTCAATAAATGTGAGCTAATACGATTTATAACTAAAAATTTCGCATATTCATCGTTTCTTTTTCCTTTCTACTTCGTTTAAAAAATAAACCGTAGCTATAGCTATGCTTGATTTTTTTGCCTTGCATAAAGAAAAAATAATTCAATGAATTTATACGAATTTTTTAATCACAAATCGTATAACCTCGAACTAATGTGAACTCATCTTGAGTCATGCTTTGACCCACAAAATTTACATGTTGCACGCTAATTTTGTTTTTTGTAACCAACCGTAGCTATAGCTATGCCCTAAAAAACTTATAGTACAAAAGCCAAACTTTTCGGTTAAAAACCACAATGCAAGATGAGTTCACTATAGAAAAACTAAAAAATCATCAGATCCGGCGCTGATATTTTTTGTTGTTTCATATCACTCCTGATTTTTTAAATACCCAAATAAAAAGTAACAATTTCTTGTTTAGATAAAGAAAATGAAAGAGCATTAAGGTATAGCTACAGCTCCTTTTTATTTTGAAGTACTCAGGAAAAGAGTAAATTTTAATAGGTCATTTTAGATCAAAAATGGTACAAAGATAATACCTCCAATTCATCATATACATCTCATGGTTAAATCTGTATTCTGTTTTGCAACACACCCATCCATTTTTCGTATTTAGAATAGAATTTACAGATATTTCGATCAAAAAATTAAGAATACCACAAATGAAAAAATGGATCATTATAGGAGTTGGTATACTAGGTATACTTTCCTTAACCGCATTTACATCAACATCTGACACTTACCCTACTTACAAACAAGTAAAAGGCAATGAAATTACTGCTATTATTAATAAAAATACAACAAAAAAAGAATTAGATGATCTTAAAACATTCTTTTCTGATAATGGTATTGAACTTATTATTGATAAAATAGCATTTAACAATCAAGATGAAATTATCAGTCTTAGTATTATTTTAAAAAAAGGAACATCTAAAAGTAAATATTCTTCATCCTCTAATGAACCCATTTCTGATGTCGAATTAGGCTTCAAAAATGGAAATTTATATATTACGAATTCAGGAATGTTTGATATAAACTCATGGAAAAATCAAATTGGTTTCAATCATCATAATTTTGATATAGATAGCCTCTTGAAAAGTCAACATTTCAGATTTAATTTAGATGTTGACAAAGAAGGTGACTCTCTATTTTTTAATGGAACACATTTTGACTTGAGCAAACTTAAGGAGCAACTGATGGATTCTTTTACTTTTGAAGAGGATGAAAACGGAAACTTTATTTTTAACGGGCAACAATTCCCCTCACACCTCAGCAACACTAAAAAGTTTAGCTTTATAGATGACCCGGATATCGAAAAACTAATCATTATTGACGGAAAAGAGTCTGATTTTGATACACTGGACAACTTAGCTACATCTGATAAGCTAGAAGAAGTTGATTTTCTAAAATCACGTACTGCAATCAGTATTTATGGAGAAAAAGCAAAAGATGGAGCTATTATTGCCACTACAAAAAAATAATAATAGCAGGTATCAGAGATAAAAGAGCCTTCAGAAATACTGGAGGCTCTCTTCATTTTTAGTTCTAAGTTCAATTGAACTAATATTGTATTAAAGAAACTACCCTATCTCCTATTTTATCTCTTCCATTAAGAAAATTCAATTCCATAATAAAATTACATTGCATCACCTTTCCTCCAAGTTTTTCTACCAATTCATACACAGCTTTTGCTGTTCCTCCGGTAGCAAGCACATCATCGTGTATTAACACATGTTCTCCTGGGGCAATAGCATCTTTATGGATCTCTAATGTATCATTTCCATATTCTAATCCATAACTATTGGTATATACCTCTGATGGTAGTTTTCCCTTTTTACGAACCGGGATAAATCCAGCTTTTAATCGTTCTGCAATCATACCTCCCAGAATAAAGCCTCGCGCTTCAATACCTATTACTTTATCTATATGAACCCCAGAAGGGATTAAACCTGCTAATGCATCTGCACAATAGACTAAAGCTTCAGAATTTCCTAAAAGCGGAGTAATATCTTTAAAAATAATTCCTGGTTTCGGAAAATCCGGAATATCTCTTATAAAATCATGTATGTTCATGCCTGCAAAATAATGAAAACTGAAAAAAGAGCACTAAAATTTATGAAAATTGCCTACACATCGGATTTGAACATCAAAACCTCTCTTCATTCATTACAATCCAAAGTTAAAATATATCTTATAATTACAATTAATAATCATTATAAAGAGCATTCAGTTTCATTTTAAAACACATTTCATTTATACTCTTACAAATAAAAATTAATTTTATTGATTTTTATTTAAAAATTTTTCTAATAAAAACAATCAATTTATCTTAAATGGAGAACAAAAAATCAAACTTTTTTACAACCATTTTTAAGTATAGAAATCATGTAATCTATAGATCACAATGTCCGCTAAACAATTAATCAAAAACTTTTAAAAATTATTTATATGCTAACATATCTAGGAATAATAATGGTTCTATTGGGAACCTCTATATTTATAATCAAACCGTTTTTTAAAACATCAAAAACACTACATAAATTTACCAGACAGAGAAACCTTGGTATGATCATTATTGGTTTTGTTATGAGTGTCCTTTCGGGAATGTTCTTTTATGCAGAACCAGGTACCGCTTATGCAGTACAGTACCCGTGGGGAAGTCAGAAAGCAGTTGTGCATCAGGGAATCAACACCAAAATGTGGGGTCGCTTGATACCCATTCAATTTGAACTACCTATTAAGTATGTGATCCCCAATAAAAAGAATGAGCTTGGGGAGCAAAGCAAATATGCTAATGTAGATATTGCAAAATATTGGGCGTTTAGCGATGCGGTAAAAGCCAGAATTGCTACTTCTGTTGTTATTAGTATTAATACCGTTGATGAGGATCAATTTTTATCTGTTGCAGATCGTAATAAAACAGAAAGAAACCTAATCAGATCCAGGATCATCCCTAATATAGATCAATCGATCAAGAACACTTGCAAACTAATGGACGCTCAGGATTATATCTCCGGACAAGCTTCTGATTTTGATAGATATTTTAAGGATCAGCTAGAAAACGGAATGTATGTACTAGAAGAGTATTTTGCTAACGAGAATCGCGAGATTATTGGAGACAGTTCTACCATTAGAACGGTTGTTAATAAAGAATCAAAACAAAAGCGTTTTCGTATTCAATATGAGAATGGAGAACCTGTTAGAGAAAAAGGCAACTCTTTATTGGGATACGGTCTTACTGTAGTTCAGGCAGTTGTAACAGAAATTGACTGGGAGACTACTTTTGACAAACGTTTACAATTACAAAAGGAAGAAGTAGCACAGACTCAATTAGAAAAACAACAAGCTGAGCGTCAATTCTACCGTGCACAGAAGGAAACGGCAAAAGGAGAAGCAGAAAAAGCAACAGAACGTGCTCGTTTGGAAAAAGAACAAATTCAAAAAACAATTGAGGCAGAAACCAGAGCAAAGGTAGCCGAATTTAATCTTATAGAAGAACGTAAGAACTATGAAGTAGCACAGTTTAAAGCTAAGACTCAGAAAACGATGGCAGACGCTCAATCCTATGAGAATGCTAAATTGGTAACTGCAGGACTTACACCACAGGAACGAGCTGAATGGGAATATAAAACCTCTGTAAATGTT
Source organism: Aquimarina sp. RZ0 (assembly GCF_008370685.1). Classification (GTDB taxonomy): domain Bacteria; phylum Bacteroidota; class Bacteroidia; order Flavobacteriales; family Flavobacteriaceae; genus Aquimarina. The sequence goes on along the minus strand of NZ_VTZU01000023.1, from coordinate 14,192 downwards.
GCTAAACAACTTAAAGATCTTAAACTACCTGAAATCTATATTCAGGATGGAGGAAAACAAGGGGCTGATGGTAATTTGTTACAATCTCTGATTGGTGCAGATCTTGCCAAAAAAATGATGTCTCAAAAAACAGCTAAAGAATACTAGTTGAAAGAGCGGAATGAAAAGGTTTCATTCCGCTCAAAATAAAATACGAACTCATCTCCTATTATTTTGATCAACAATAGATTCATCTATAAATTAAAAACTTTGCATTATGAGAGAACATATAAAGATATATTCAGGAACATCAATTATAATTAACAGGCTAGCCTTTTTATTAAGCGAAATAAGCATCCCTTTTGTAATCAGGGATCATCAAGAATCAGGCAGATTAGCTGGTTTTGGAACTTTAGGGTATTCATCCGAACTTTTTATTTTTAATTCTGACATTGAAAAAGCAAGTCACGTAATTAAAATTTTTAAAAAAGAAATCTCAAAATAATTTTATATTTTCCGAAAATACTCATATATTTGCACCCGCAAAAAAGGCCTCGTAGCATAACTGAATAGTGCACTTGATTACGGCTCAAGAGGTTGCAGGTTTGAATCCTGCCGAGGTCACGAAAAGCTGTTATAAACAGCATCAAAACCACGCAATTCTTAGGAATTGCGTGGTTTTCTGGTTTTTAGAGCTTCCTATAATTTGATGTGATTTGATTTAAAATGTCAGTTATCCGTCAGTTATTTTTCAAAGTGTCAGTTCAACTGACACTTTGAGTTAGGAGACACTATTATACTGGTATAGTTGATTTGACTTTCGTCTACAGTAATTTTTAACTAAAAAGACGACGACTATGCGAACTAAAAGCACTTTCTCAATTCTATTTTGGGCAGACCAAAAAAGCGCTACAAATAATGAAGCACTTTTATATGCTCGAGTGACTGTTAATCAAAAACGAGTTAACATAAGCCTCAAAAGAAAAGTATCCATCGATTTATGGGATGCAAAGAAAAAAAGAGCACGAGGGACCTCAACAAAAGCTCGACAAATTAATCAATATTTGGATCAGGTACACTCCCAATTATTTCAACAGTACCAAGAACTTAAATTCAAAGGCGAGCTCATAACGGCAAAATTAATTAAACAGAGATATCTTGGTGAAGGAGAAAACAACAAAACTTTGCAAGAACTTATTAAATATCACTCTCAAAAGATTGAAAAAACCTTAACAGCGGGTACTATTAGAAACTTTGGAGTAACCGAAAATTATATCAACAGGTTTCTTGAACAAAAACTAAAAACAACCGACATCTACCTGAAGCAATTGAATTACAAATTTGTTTGTGATTTTGAAGGTTTCCTTCATAGTTATTGGCCTAAGGGTCATCCAAAAGCTATGAGTCATAATACGGTAATGAAACATATACAAAGAATGCGTAAGATGATAACTCTTGCATATCATCTGGAATGGCTGGATAAAGACCCATTTATTAGATGGAAGCCAACATTCGAAAAAAGAGAACGTGAATTTTTAACTGAGAACGAACTCTCTAATCTAGAAACATACCACTTCCCTATTGAACGACTGGAAAGAGTAAGAGATATATTTGTATTCAGCTGTTATACTGGTATTAGTTATGCTGATATTATTACTCTAACAGAAACTCATGTACATAAAGGTATTGATGGAAATAATTGGATTATCACTAGACGACAGAAAACCAAAACACCAATAAAAGTACCTTTACTTGATAGAGCCCAAGAGTTGATTAATAAATATCATAACCATCCAATGACGGTAGTATCAGGAACACTGTTTCCAGTAATTACTAACGAAAAACTTAATCTATACCTTAAAGAAATTGCAGATGCCTGCGGCATTAGAAAGAATTTAACTTTCCATATGGCCCGTCATACATTTGCTACAACTATTACCTTGAGTAATGGAGTACCAATTGAAACAGTTTCTAAACTATTAGGGCATACAAAATTAGCTACCACACAGATTTATGCTCGGGTAATAGAAAGGAAAGTAAGTGAAGACATGCAATTATTGAGAGATAAACTTATTAATACTGACGACAGTAAAGAATCTAAGGTAAAAGTTAAATAATATACTTATATCCTGATAACTTTATTGTTCCGAAAAGGATGGTTTAGTTTAGCTTTTCATCTTTTTACGATTGAATAAGCCAAAAACCCATTTTAAATTAAAGAATATTAATATTAACAGAAATATTCCAATAATAATGAATTCATTTTCTGGCAGGTTCTTAAAAGTCGGGTGTTTTATTTTTTCAATTAGAGCAAGTGAATAAATAAAAATTAATACCCCAGTTAGAATTGCAAAAAGTAATTTTATGAAAAGCTTAATAACATTCAAAATTTGAGCTTTATTCATTGTCGTTTTAGTTGTTCATTAAGGCAGATAGTTTACAAAGTTAAAGGGACATAGCATAATCACTTAGTAGCTAATCACATCGTAAGAGAGATAATGTTGTATATAGTAATTTTTCAGCAACAATCCCAATAAAAATAAGCTTTAGAAAAATCTTTTTGAATAAGACTTTCTTTACTTATAAAAATGTGTCCTAGTCCACTATCTCCGAACATGATGTGGTCATCTACGTCTATTTGCAAAACTTGAATGTCATTTCTTTGTTCAGCATTGTAATCTCTTGGGTCGGACTGAGTAAATTCTGCGTATCCACCTATTTTATGCCCATTAGAATTGAAATATTCTCCGAACTGCTTTTCTTGTTGTTCAGTCAAATTTTCAGTAAAGTCCCAATAATCAATACCATCAAAAAGATAGTCAAATTGAGAGTCTTCCGAACCTCCTTTGTCAATACATTTTTCAAAAGAAAGTTGATGAAGTTTATATATAGGGATTTCTTCATAATCTTTAATAGAAAGAAATGAAAAATTATTTAGTGTAGGCTTATTTAATTCTTCTTTTGAATGATAAATAATTTTCGAGCCTTCTTCGTACCAGTCTTTAGGCGAAAGAAAAAGTTGCAGAATTCCATCCTCCGGAAAATCTTTGAGTTTAGGAATTTGCTCAAAATTTAGTTGAGCAATCATTATCATCGGTTTTCCGTTTTGGTCTTTTGGATATTCCTTGTCTTCAGGAAAAAAAGGGAATCCTAAAAACTTACTATCTTTTAATTCTAGATTATCTTCAAGAAGTTTTTCCTTTCTTGGTTTCGCTTTTATTCGAACAAATTCTCGTTCGTATTTCTTTAAATCTGATTCAAATTTCTTTAAAAAGTCAGGAATCATAGATGTTAGTTTTTATTATACACAATTTTATAAATATATGTTTTAGCATTACAAAATGTTACTTAGCCTTTCATAAATCTGTACTGATTTTTATACATTTCCTGGCTTACAGTCTTTGTACGATCGCAAATTTACAAGAACCTTTGTTTTATAACTTAACTACTATGATAACATACTAGGTGATAGTGGTAGTTTTATTTCTTTAAAGTTACTACAGTGTCAAAAGTATTTTCATAAGTAGCATAATATGCACGATTACCAAATTTAGAAAAAGACCATTGAGCGATTTCCATTTCAGTTTTAAGTTCGCTTGGAACATTATGAGGAATGGGTTGATTCAATGCGTGAGTTTTAATCAAATAATGAATATCACTTAATGCCATATTCTGTTCAATTTCATTTGAATGTTCTATCTCAGTTATTTCAATTGAATCTGAGTCTATTTTAAACTTTGCCTTGTAAGTCAAATCTCCATTCCAGCTTCTACTAAAATAAAAAGTATTTTCAAAAGCGTAGATATCCCATTTGCAGTCCATACTATCTGCTTTAAAGACAATTCCATTTAATTCATCTCCATTATGAGGGTATTTTAGATCTGTAGTTGAATCAACAGAGTTTAAAATTTGTTGGTTTATTAAATATTCTCCATTTGACTGACGCATCGCGTTGTACTTTTCAGCCACCTTTTTTTCTTTCGTAAAAGCAAGCATCGTACCAGTATATGAACGAATATCCAAAACTTTCTTATTAAAAGGGTTTCCTTCCCCTATCTCATACCATTTAAAGTCATAGGATTTTGAAGACTCCGATTGAAATTCAGATTCCGGATTAGATTTCTTTTTTTTGAACCAATTGAACATATTCTGTATTAATTACTTACTGCTTAATGCTAAAAGCGTTTTAATGCATTTTTACATAGTGTTGTGTTGCCGTTTTATTTTTAATTCAGTTCCTTTTTCAGGTTTCACCTTATTCTTTTTATTTTTCGGTTTAAGTAAATACAAATAAATTCCTTTTCCCCGTTTTTCTAATTCTTTTTTCACTGCTATTTCTCGTTCAGATTTGGTCTTAAAAACACTATCTACATGCATTGATTCTGTTTCACATTCGAAATATTTTTCAGACCTATCCAGAATTAATATTCCATGATGAACTCTTTTCTTAATTATCCAAGTTTCATTTGTTATAGAGTCAAATATTTGTGTATTTGGGGGGATTCCGTTTTCAGAATGTTGTAACTCTGTCAAAAGACCAATTCCTGTGATATTAAAACACTCAATTATTTTTACGAAATCTGATTTCATTGATTTATAAATAAATTTTGATTTCTAAATTTTGTTCTATCGACTTTTTGAAGAAAGATTTTAAATTATTTATATCATCATTAATGTTTTTCAAGTCATACTCATCCGTAGTCCAAAATTTTAATACCTTTTCCGTATTCACATTAGGAGTAGACTCTTCTTTATTCAGTATTCTCTGAACTTGTTCAATTTCGTTTTTCAGTCCAGATATTTTGTCCGATTTAAACGTCTGTAATTCGTCTATCCAGTTGTCCGAATTGAGATCCAAATTAAAGAGTATTGGGAATTCATTTTTGAGATTTTTAGGTAAATGTCTAGAGCAATAAATAAGAAAGTTAGGAGCCATCTCAAACATAACTCCCTCTTTTTTATTTAATGCTTCCATCCATCTTGCCATAATTTTGATTTTAATGCGCCACAACACAAAAACACATCTACCAATAGATATATTCCCCATGTGTGTTTTTTTACAAATCTAACAGATTTCTAATGGTTAGCAAATTATTACCCAACTAACCCCTCTTATCCACACTCCCTTTATCAAAAGCAATTAGATTAAATAATTGCCGCATACGAGAACGCACACGGTTACCATAACGTTCTTCTAACTCCTGAGCATTAAGGTTTGTAGTCGCAAAAGTTTTAATATCATATTTTTGAAATAGATCATATCTGGAAAGCAGTATTTCTCCCATAACATTACAATCTTTTCCAAAATGTCTTCCTGTAGGTTCTATTCCGAGATCATCAAAACAAAAACATCCAAAGTCACCATATTCGGTAATGGTCGAAAAACCTTTGTTATTGAACGAGAATGCAATGGCTCTGGATGGAATAACCTCATACGGTTTTTGATAAGGAACTATATAAGGCAATAACTTCATTAAGCTCGTTTTTCCACATCCCACAGGTCCAGTAAGCAAAATTCCTTTAGTAGGATCCATTCCAAATTTTTTGCAGCTCTCAACATCCTTAATGAAGTAAATACAAAGTTTATAAATTATGGCTTTATCCTCTTCGTAGATTTTAAAAGACTTACCAAAAAGCAACTTCCCTTTAGCATTCAGGTAGATGAGAATTTTAGAAAAATCATAGGAGATTATATTTTGTTCTACAGATCCTAAAGAATATTGCACTCCGGATTCAATGATGATATGTGGATTTTGATATGTCATATCAGAGCGGTTCATTATAATCTTTGTTAGTACTCGTCTTGAGGTTGTCCTGACCTTTCGACAGGCTCAAGACAGAGTTTTGGTCAACTACTTTTGATGTTTGCTGTATTTTCAACGCTTCAGATTTGAGTATCCAACTTTCAGCTGCAGCTTGCCAGTTTTCAATTGTAACATTTCCTTTTCTCCATCCGACAGATTCATAGTGACTAAAAAACTGCTTGGCTTTAGAAATTGGCCAATCCATTTTTTCAAAAAAATCAAAAACTTCTTTTTTATTTTTAGGTTTATTATTGTTTTCTATAGTTTGTATATGTTTATATAAAGGTACCAGTGCTTGTCCAGTACTTGTCTCGATTTTGGTACGGTAGTAGTCTAGAGCTTGTCCAGAACTTGTCCCAAAATCAAACAACCTAACCTTACTTCCTTTAAACGGATTGTGAGAAGGATAATAAACGATATATTTCCAATGGCTCAGTTCCTTAATACTTTTATGATAGGTGGATTTAGAACCGATTTTAGAGTATGCCATTACCTCATCACGATGGATATAAAATTCATCCGGAAAACGATTATAGTTCCAAAGTTGAAAAAGAGCAATGTATAGACTGATATGTGTAGGGTTCAATCTGCTGTCTTTGGTAAACTGAATAAAAACACCATTAAGATGTTTGATATAATTAATTTCTGGCATGCTTATAATAAACCGCTAGGGGGATTTAGAATGTATGATGTATCCTATTCTCTTCAATTACTTTAGTAATCTCATCCTGATCGTAGATGATTATACCTCCAACTTTAGAATAAGGTAAGGTTCCATTGATTCTTAGATTTTGTAATGTTCCGGGACTTATCTTTAGAAGCTCCATCACCTCAGCGGATTTCAGGTATTTTTTTGACCTTATGGAAGGTTTATCCTGGAGCAGTATTTTTATTTCTTCCAAAAGCTCTAATTTAAATTCGTATAAATCTTCAGTGGTAATAATTGTTGCGGCCATTGTTTTAATTTTTTTAAATAAAGCCGCCAGTATGATAGAACCATACTAACGGCTCTACGCTGATTTGACTTTCGCGTATAAAAAGGTTATACCAATTGTTGTTTGAATTTACTGTAAAAGAAAATTCAAACAACAATTGGTATTAGATATTATTCTGTTTCTTTAAGTTTCTCAAGGTTTGTAACTGTCGTACTGACTTAAGTACAGAATCGTAGCAGAAAATGTGATGACTCAACTTCTCTTTAAAAACATGACTGTATTTTTCACCAAACTGTTTTTGAAGATTTTGTATGGTTCGAATCGAGTCTTCTCGCTGCTTCTCCAGAAATAATAATTGTTCTTCTATGCTTAACATAAATTGCTCTGTTATAGTTTTAATAATTAAAGAGCACAAAGAAATGTAGGAGAACAATACCAAAACAGTGGTAAACCGGTTTACAACCCTTCTATCAATACTTTAAAAAACTGTAAATCAGATAGTTTTTGATAAAATTAAAATTAAAAAAAAGTAAGCCACTAATTATGCGTTAGTGATGTAAGTGGTTTTTTATGTGTCAAATGATATGCAATTAGTCCTAAACTCATAATAAACATAGCTATCATTCCTATTAATATAGCAAGTTTAGGGTTGTCATATTGACCTTCATTAAATAACCATATTATAGATGAGACTAGTCTTGTTGGAATAAATGATAAACTTATAAGTATTGCTAAATATTTAGGATTGGTATATTTGGTAAGAACTGAATTAATGATTGGTGCAATATGGACTTCCGAAATACATAGAAAAAATATTGATACTAAGTATAAAATTGTATGCTGTTCAGTAGGAGTTTCTGGTATTAGAAATAAGATTCCATATGAGATCGCACTTAATATAAAACCAATCATTAACTTAAATAATTGAGAGCTATAAAGATATCTCCATAAAATAATGGCTAAAAGACTAATAGGTAAAATAAATACTGAGTTTATAGATGACCACATACTTTTTGGTATGTTTAATGCCGAGATTTCACTTAGTTGTATTTGTAAACCAAAAAAACGAATATTTGATATTTCATAAATAGCCCAAAATATAGCGACAAGTAGAAAAGCAATCGTAATATTAACAATTCTCTTACCTATTGGTTGCTCGCTAGCTAGTTTCTCTTGAGGATTTTTTTCTTTCGAAATTAGAATAGGAATTATTGAAAATAGCATTAGTGTGCCTGCTATAATAAAGCCAATATTCCAGCCATATTTTTCTCCAGAGTAGCCAATCAATAGAATACCCCAAAAAGCCCCTAAATTAGCTGCTAAATAAAGCAGAGTGAATCCCGAATCCAGTAGTTTAGTTTTACTTAGATATAGTTTTCCAAAACTAGAAGTAATATTAGGACTATATAACCCACCGCCAAGGATCACAAGAAATAATCCAAGATAAAGCCCTATAGAAGAAGGGAGACAAAAACTAAAAGCCCCAATGGTTTGAATAATCCCTCCGATAATTATTGATTTTCTAGTCCCAATAATTAAGTCTCCAAGGATTGCACCAATAACCTGAGAAACAACAAATAAACCAATAAACCAACCATAAATATTGAAAGCCTCATCTCTATCCATTTTTAAACTTTCTCCAACCATATATAAAACAAGTAATGAACGAAGGCCATAGTATGAGGCTCTTTCTAACATCCTGGACAAACCGTAGAAAAAAGTTTCTTTATGATGAGATTGATTTAGTATTCTTTCCATTTATTTTTTATGAGATGAGATTAAATGATAATAAGTATCTAAATAGGCTATTAACTTTTTAACAAATCGTTTATTCAATATTTTTCATCATTTGGTGTATTCGTCTTTCTGCTTCTTGTTTTGAAATTCCATTGTAATAGTCTTTTACAAATTGATGATCAAAATCTTTGTGAGGAAAAATTTCAGGTTTTTCATTTCCTGTTTTAGTAACAACAGTGGTCGGAATGCTTACAGAATTGTCATAATCGGGTAAATCACTGCACAACCATCCAAAATATTGAGTTTCGTGATTCTCATTGCTGAAATTTTCAGAATAATCTGTAAAACTTTGTTCACTTAATGAAACCCAAAGTCCGTATTCTAATATGTCATCATAGTCATTCACCTCTTGTTTTAATACAACCCTTATAAATCGATCAGTTTGATCTTCGTGTTTAATTACACAAAAGTCACTATCAATTCGTCCAATTGTTTCTTTTTCCGATTCAGATAAATTATGAAAAGGAGTAGGAGTTTTATATGCTAATGCTGGCCAGTTTTCGTGAACTTCTCCACATTCTGAGCATTTAAATTTTCCTGTGTTGTTTTTCTTCTTTTTCCAGAACATTCTTCTTTTTGTTCAAATATGAGGAACTATAAATATATGTGTCATAACAGAGCAAAATGTTACCCGATTATCTACATTTTCTTCATCAAAACTATTTACTTTAATATAATGATTCTTTTAAATGTGTAGAGCCAATTACATCCTCCAAAATTTAGAAAAGCTCCTTCCTTTGCTAAGGGAAGGTGGCACGAGGAACGAGTGACGGAAGGGTTATAACTCCCCCTCCATATCATCCAAACTCACCAACATCTTTTTCAGAATCTTCTGTACAGATCGCTTCGAACTCTCATTAACCGAATAATAATGATTACTAAGACTTTCTGGCGAAATAACTTTTGCATTTTTGGTGCTAAATACATTAGACAGGAACTGAAAAGAATCTCGCTTAGAACCCTCAATAAACTTTGTTCCATAAAGCAATCGGGTAATCAACGAAATTTCCGGAACAGAAACTTTTAATAATTTCTTGGACACAACATTATTCTCAGTAGTACGAAGCATCATTCTTTTTTCACAAAAACGTAACTCCTCCTTTATCCACAATAGCAATTGTTCTTTTAGAGAAGGCAGACCAGGATTTAACTTTCTCGAATAAGTAACAGTGATGGTATTTATTTTTTTCTGAGATTCTTCCAGAATCACAATTTTACACGCCTCACTCTCACAGGTCGATAACTGTGTTTTTATATAATCCTTATAAAAGAAAAATGCTTTGAAGGTATTAAACTCCAAGCTTATCAATACAGAATACAGATCATACGTATTTAGAACGCTATTCTTATGCAACACATGCCATAGCACCTTTATATACATAGTAAGATAATCCTTGTACTCATAGGTTAGACTTATCACCTTGTTATCTCTAATCTTTTCCAATGGTATACAAAGTATGGCCTTAAGCTCTTTCGGAATATCAAGCTCTTCAACTTTTGATATCAAAACTGATACTCGCTCTTGATAATGATATACAAACCACAGCTGTTTTTGATAAGAAACTTCTAGAGAAGTTTTAAGATAGGACTCAAACGACCGCTCCATATATACCAATAAATCATCTAATATTCGGTAGATAAGCTTGAGTATATCTACATTAGTTTTATCTACAGATATATCATAAATACTTTCTTTCTCATAATTAGGAAGAAAATCATTTTCCAGTATAGCTAGATAATTCAAAATAGATAATTGATGATTCTGAATCACTTTAGAAACATCTATATCATTATCAATGGCAGAAAATGTTTTCTGATAAAGATATCTTTTGATATCCTGATAAGATTGCCTTAGTATATCCTTATAATAATAGTATTTGAGCTCTTGTAAACTCAGTTCTTCTATATGCTTATTTAATTTATGTATTTCATTAATAGTTTCATTCCCAGGTTTAGTTTGTTTTAGGTGATTGATATAATAAGCCTTGTCTTGTTGATTTGTCAATGGATTCAGGTCATCATGAAATATCCTGTAAAACACATCAATAGTTTCCATAGACGATTTGTATTTAATTTGTTTTCCCTTAAGTAATTATGTTTTCATTGTGCCATTAGTATGTTAGTTAATATTCAATTATAGATTTAGGGCCAAGAGTGTATCCGTATGTGGATCTTTCTTAGAAATCCTATGTTGTTTTAAAAAACGAACCACTTTAGCTTCTTCGGCAGTACCCTTAAGATTATCCAGCAGGTTCTTTTTGGTTAATGGTAGTAATTCTAGTGGGGCATATTTTGTTTTAAAATAATAGGTGCTAAATGGGCTCCATTTCATCCAACCTCTTTTATTTTCTTCATAAATATGTAGCCAATCATTAGATCCTATAAACTCACAGAAATTTCCATTGGGCAATATGGTAAACTGAAAAGGATCAACATCCCTACTACCATCCAAACCTGAGTTGATAACTTGTATAATACCATCTTTGGTAATAGGGCTGGAAGTATAGAATAATAGAATCTCCATTTTATGTAATAGGTCAAATACTTCTATTTTTTGCATCCCTTCAAAATGTTGCATTATGGTATATAATGAGTAGTTTTCATTTTTCATTTTTACAATTTTGTCATTCCTGCGAAAGCAGGAATCTATTGTTAGTTATATTTTCATTGTTTTTATAAAGTGGCAGCCTACCATTTGACCGTTAATAGTATGATCAATTGCCTACCGGATCCATACTATAAAGCCATAGGTAGTCCTACCACTTTTGCTAATTCAAATTGTTTTGGTGTTATAAAAATGTATATCTGTAATTTGCTTATACTTAGATTATACCCAGAAATCCAAGATAAACTTGAAGATTTAAGTCATATGACTGCAACTTGCATCCCACATTCTATTGGTTATATTAATTTTCATAATCCTTTTTATGAGTAGCATCAAATGAAATTAAGAGCTATTGAGGATACACTTGTACACTTATAAATAAAAAAAATAGTAAACAGGTATAGCTCTTCATTTTGCAAACTTTAAAATAAGAACTAGCAGTATAACACTAGTCCTTACTATTATTTAATTTATAGATATCACTCGATATTGGTCAATAGCATTAGTTGGAATTATAACTCCACCAATTGATCATTGAAATCTCTATACTGATCAGGTTGCCAGTGGTCTATAAATAACTCTAATAATTGTTCCCAGTTTTCTTGGATACGATAATGCTCATAAATTTCTCCTTCGTATGGAAAGGTAAGGTTACAAATACTGTTACCTATTCTACCATCACCACCTAATGATGCACTAATTCCATAAGATAAAGAATCCTTTAAGCCACCATTCCAAAATCGAATATCAAAATCATATTTTGGATAGTCATTATCTTTACAATTGGAACAAAATTTATTTTTTATATAATTATATTCATAAACTAATTTATTTTCTAGACCTTTTTTTCTGCTATCTCCTGTTTCGTACCAAGTGGAAAAACAAGGGTCATATAGTTTTAGTCTTTCTAAAAAAATTAGAAAAGATTCTGTACACTCTTTAAGAGTTTGTTTTCTTCCTTTCCAAATAACATTAATTTGTGTTATTGTATTTGCCATTTTATCTGGGTGTATGTATAAATTTTATATTAAAACCCCTGTTTTGTAATAAATTTTGAAATGCTTGACGGACAATATCATGTTCAAAATGCCATTCAATCGGTAAATCACTAGCAGCTTCTCTTTGGCGTCTAGCCTGATTTACAATAGCATCTTGACCAGTAAAGAACGGCTTAAAATTGCCATTTGCATCCACAAAATTAAGCATTCCTGACTTAGCTTCACCAAGAACCCCATCTTTTAGTGCATCAAATTTAACTGGATTGCCATTAGGAAGGATCATCTCAAAACTCTCATTCCAATTTTTACCAGATATAAATTCTTGATATGATTTAGCAGCATCACTCATAGATTCATTTACTGTTTTCCATTTTCCCTTTGCCAGTACTTTTAGATAGTCAGATAGTGCCTTGCCTGTGATAGTGCCTCCTCCTTTAATAGCGAGAAAAGCTCCACCATTAGTACTTGGTGAGATAACAGCCATTAGATCCAGTACAGTAAACCCTAAGTCCAATATGGGGGTATACCATTCTCCAAAAGGCTCTGTAACTAATTCTCTGTTTCTCTTCCTTACTTTAAAAAGGGATCCCAAAGTAGCATCGTCTATTTCAGATGGGACATCAATCCCAGTTTCTTTCATTATAGTTCTAACAAACCTTCCTTCTCTTTCATCTGTTCTAAAGATTTCTAACCCTATAATAAATATATTAAAACCGGCATCAAGAAAATCAATGGCTAATTTGGCGGTTATTTCTGCCATAATCCTTGGAGTTTGATCATTATCACAACATTGAACTTGGGTGAACTCAGCTCCTTGTAATATGATATTTGTAGCACGGTCAATATCTTTTTCTAAAACAGCTTTTACTAGGTTTTTTTGTTTGGTGTTACCAGTAGCTAGGAGGTTGGTCATTTCTTTTGTTAAATTTTTACTTTCTTGAGACCAGTTATTTTCATAATTAAAACTAGCGAATAAGGGAGCATAGTTGACATTAGTTCCTTCTAAAAACCAATTGAGCTGTGCTGATGAAAAACGTACTCTTTGGTGTAAATTATCCAGAGTAAATTCTTCTGCGGTTGCAAATATGGTAGTTGTCATACCTCCATCTCCTGGGTCAAGAGGGGTGAAGTCTGGTATTCCTGAACCTCTTCCAGCACTAATTCTCTGATTATCAAATGTATAACCAGTTGTCAAAGGACCATCTCCAGAGTTACCGCAGACTCTTATAGAAGTCGTGTCCCATCCAGATCTTGGAGTACAAGAGCAACCATCCCAAGGACCATGAGGAGGTGTAACACAATGACAATATCTAGGTACAGAAATAAATACCGTAGTACAACCGCTACTTTTTACTGTTATACCTTTATGCACAGTAGTATCTTTTTTCAATGAAATTGTACCTTCTGATGATGATAGTACTGTTCCCTCATTAGAAAGTTCTCTTATAGTATACTTTAAATCTTCTGTGAACGGTTCACCGCCAATATACCCATGAAAGCTTTCCTGGGTAAAATGATAGGTATATAGCTGCGTTTTGGTTTCACCATCCTTTTGCCCAATGACCAGATTATCGATATCATATAAAGATTCTTTTTTCCTTCTTACCGATAATGTATAGGACGTGTAACCATCTTTAATGATTTTTACCGCTTCTGTAGATTTAATAATAAATCCCAATTCATTGTTATTCTTGGAATTAGATAATTCTGAGGAGATATCAAAATAACCTTTTAAGCCACGTTTGGTAATCAGATCTTGAAATAGATTATCATTTTGTATTTCCTCATAATTGATAGTAGTTGTTTTTTGCGTTTCTTCTAATACGCTATTGGTTTCTGGTGCAAGAATGACATCGTCTTCCTGACAAGCAGTAAAGCAAATAATGAGAATACATAAGTTGATGAGATAGGCAAAATGCCTGATATGATTTTTCATATGTTTTTAATACTGAAGTTTCGCACCCTTAGTTTAGGGTTGTTTCAGATTGTTTTCTTGGTATCAGGAAATTAAATTCTTCGATGTTTCCTATTATTTTAGAGACAGTTCGTTCTATATCGAGATTATCTACAATTA
>NZ_VTZU01000225.1 GCF_008370685.1 Aquimarina sp. RZ0 | reverse complement strand
GATGAGTGATATTACATTTCTGAATTAAGGTTACTCATTAAAATTTGCTTCTTTGTTGCTATTAAAAAAAATAGTGATTTCTTATTAATACGATTTGTGATTAAAAAATTCGTATAAATTCATTGAAATATTTTTTCTTTATGCAAGGCAAAAAAATCAAGCATAGCTATAGCTACGGTTTATTTTTTAAACGAAGTAGAAAGGAAAAAGAAACGATGAATATGCGAAATTTTTAGTTATAAATCGTATAACTCACCTTACGCAAAATTAAATGATATCAATCGAATTGTGTGTAAGGTGGGTTACCTAATATGAAGAAAACCTCATATCCTATTTTTTTTTAAAGGATATGAGGTTTGTGTAGTACCACTATGTATAAATTGATATCAGAAATTTATACAAACTGATATATGTATTATCTATATTTTAAAAGCCATATAAACCTTGGAGAGCTCTAACATCTTCCTCTGTAAGATTAAAATTACCGATAAAACACCTTGACATCACTGAATTTGTAAAATTGCCATCATTAGCAGTACCTGGTATAAAATTAGACTGCAAATTTGGTGCGCTAACATTTTCATCACCTACACTTGCAGGGCGAACATTCTCACAGCTAGATCCGGTTCTAAAATCAGAATGTCTAAGGCCAAGCGCATGCATGATTTCATGAAAAAGAGCAGTTCTTAAAACTTGAAAAGAACCATTAGAATCAAAAGTTATAAAACTTCCGGGGTTTCCATTCGAAGGGAATCTGGCGCTACAACCTGAAGTTCCGTTTGATTGAATAACTATATTGTTAGGTCCAAAATCGGCAGCTGTATTTGGTGGAGTCGTTTCTCCTACATTAAAACGTAGTCTTAAGCCTAATGAGTTAAAATCATTTACTACCCCTCCCAGTATTCCAATAATGTTGTTAACGTTATTATTAAATGAACTACCACTAGGAACAATTGTAATTGTTCTTGTGCCATTCACCGAAACTCTGGTATTGTAAAATGCTTTTGAAATATCTGCATCCATGGCATGAAGCTGCTCATCAGTAATAAAGATATCATGACTGAGCCAACCCTGAGTAACTTTGCCATCAGACGTTTTTTGTTCGTATCGTTCTGCATTCGTTGGATTGACACCAAGATTTATTAATTTTTGAGAAATCCCGGCAGGTACAGTACTCAATGTAC
>NZ_VTZU01000224.1 GCF_008370685.1 Aquimarina sp. RZ0 | reverse complement strand
TTTCAGAATGAAAATAAACCGCAGCCTTGCTATACCTGTCTTCTCATTTTGACTGAAATAAAAAAATCTAATTTTCTTTTGCAGCAAATTCAAAACAACAACTGTTATATTTTATAAAAGTACACTTTTACTGTTATGGTAAATTACACTATTTTAGCAAGAAATTAATCCTTATTGTTCTTGTGAAGCAAATCCCTACAGATCATAAAATTGCAGTGTCTCTTGAGAAAGTAGAGAAACCTTTACATGCTTCTTTTCATACGGGAGTGTATAGCGAGCCTTATTTTAGTGGTTCCTGGCATTATCATCCTGAGTTTGAATTATTATTGATTACCAATGGTAGTGGTCGCCGCCTTGTAGGGGATCACGGTGAGAATTTTGAAGATCATGATTTAGTTTTATTGGGTGGATATTTACCGCATACCTGGATTCCTGATCCCAAATATTTACAGCAAGATTCGACAGAGTTTTGTGAATCTATTTATGTTCAATTTAAAAAAGATATTTTTGGTTCTCATTTTGTTGATATTCCTGAGCTAAAAGGGGTTCGTAAGGTATTACGAGCTGCAGAGCGAGGTATTAAAATTGAAGGAATATATAAGAAGAATATTATTGAATTGCTTAAAGAAATTCCGAAATTATCTCCTCCGGATCAGTTGCTAAAGTTGATCAAAATTTTGGACCTCATCAACCTTTCTACGTATAAGATATTGGCTTCTGAAAGTTATTTGCAGGAGAGTTTTTATTTTAAATCAAATCGTATTCTGAAGATTCACGAGTATATTATGGAACATTATCAAAAAGAAATCTCTGTAGAAGCGTGTGCTCATATGGTTAATATGACGATATCTTCCTTTTGCAGGTATTTTAAAAATGAAACCCAGTACACCTTTACGCATTACCTGAACAAAATACGGATTGATTTTTCTAAAAAATTATTAGCAAACACTGATCTTCCTATTAAGGAAATAGGTTTTGAATGTGGGTATAATTCTGTTCCTTATTTTAATAAGCAGTTTAAGAAAATAGAACAGGTATCCCCATTTATCTATCGCAAGTCAATGCGTGATGAGTGATATTACATTTCTGAATTAAGGTTACTCATTAAAATTTGCTTCTTTGTTGCTATTAAAAAAAATAGTGATTTCTTATTAATACGATTTGTGATTAAAAAATTCGTATAAATTCATTGAA
>NZ_VTZU01000223.1 GCF_008370685.1 Aquimarina sp. RZ0 | reverse complement strand
CCTCGATCAAAAAAGAAAACTAGGACTAGTGAAAAGAATTAGAAAACAAATTGATAAATTTGGATTAACTAATGATGATTTGCAAATAACTGTAAATCAGTAGTGTAATTTTACGTTAGTCAGAAGCTAAAAAAACATTGGAACTAACCGAAAAAATACAAATCTGTAATAGTTTAAAAGAAATTCCTGATTTCAAAACTATAAAATCACTTCCACGTGGAATTGAATGGAAAATTGTGTTTGCTGATAAAATCAAATCAAAAAGAGAAAAGATTGGAAATCAATGGAAATTTGAACACCCTGAATTTGAAGTTGGAATTCATACAGTTGTGCCAGAAATTAATATTACCAAACTAATAACTGATAAGGAAATTGAAGAAAACCAAGACTTTTTTGAGAAATGTGCAAAAGACTATCGAGATTTAGCTATTAAACTTATAAATGAGTTTGCAGACAAACATAGTATTGTAATAGACTCTGAATACCCAATGAATACATTGTGTCATACCAACAAGTTTGGTTACGAACCAATTGGAAAAATGAACGGCTGGAAATATGCTTTTCACGGAATACATTGTGGATTAACCAATATAAAAACCGGGCAACGAATTGAAATTCCTTTAAATTATGGTTTAGAATTTGGACAACTTGACCCATATTTCTTTACAAATTTCATTAAATCATCCAATGAATATCAACCTTTACCAATTGGAATATATTGCGACTACGCAGACGGAAAACGTATAATGGAAAAAATGGTAGAACTTGGAAAATTTGAATATGTAAACTCTAATTGGCCAAATGAAAAAGGAATAGTAGTAGCGGATAGAAAAAAAGTAGAAGTAAAAACTTTTAAATCTGAAGTGGAAGAAAAAAGCCTACGTACAACAATGGCTATAGCTAATACGGGCTTTTGGCATAAAATCAAAGGTCTGTTCAAATAATAAAGTCCGCCAAATCTTTTGATTTGGCTTTAAAATAAAAAAGATAAAACAAAATAAAAAGCTTTGGCTAAGTGCTTAATCGAAAGTTCAGTTCTTTTAATCCCGTACTAACCATAGCCGAGACGTTGTAGCCAATCCTGACCCGTCCTGAAATATGTATACAAAAAACCAAGGTATATGTATAAAAATGATGGATATGTGAGACGCTATAGCGAAAGCTTTAAACTCAAAGTTCTAGCAGAACTTACCAAAGGAAACCACTCCAAAAGACAAATTGCCTTAACTTACGGAATACAATCC
>NZ_VTZU01000222.1 GCF_008370685.1 Aquimarina sp. RZ0 | reverse complement strand
AAGTTGAAGCTTGGCAAGAATATAGAAATAATCTTAATGCCAAAATAAATTGGCAATTCACAACGGAAAATTGCAGAATCAAACTCAAAAAACTTTATCCGTCAATTAATAATTGACTTGACACTAGCGCCATTAATCATTTGATCTCTTGAAGATACTCTGGTATAAATAACCGCTTTACCATCTATTTTAAAAGAATTTGAATTTCCTTGTTTTGCAAACTTGTTAAAAATTGATAAATCTTTCATTATTCTTTTTTTGTAGAAATATGTCTAATGATAATTTTAGCATATTTTTCTAGTTCTTGAATTACTTTCTGTGCCTTTTCGTCATCATATGTTTCAAAACCTTTAAAAGTCTTAAGACGTTCTATCGTCATCTTTTGAATTCTAGAAACACTGTATTTTTTCTTTTTTACTTCATTTTTATTAGACATTTTCGTTACCATAGCCTTACTCCGATTGTAGCGTCGGTCATAAGGTGGGTTTCTATTCTTTCGGCTTGTAGCGGCTGCGTTTCTAACTACTCATTGCTCGTGTTTTTATACCCTTGAACAATCTTTTGAATTTTTGGTTCAAAATCCAGTAATGCTAATATCTTCCAAACTAAAATATCTAATCTCAAAGAAAAATGATGATCAATATTACGATCATTTATTGCTTCAAAAAATGCTGTTTTATCCAAGATTTTTATTGATTTATTATTTAGAATTATTAAAAATCTAACTTGATTCTTAATAATGATATCTTGGACGCTTGCTTCGAATAAAATACCCTCCTCTGTTGTTTCTGTTCTATTTTCTTTACAACTATCAAATAGATATTTTTTGACTTCTCTAATCATCAAATTACTAATCTGAAAAGCTCGAATTTCAGTAATTAACCTGATCCATAAAGCTTCATAAAAGTTAAAACTACTCTTCATTCCGCTAGCAGCATACTTTCTATGATCATCTATCAATCCAATTTCCTTCCAATGATGTACTTGTCTATTGGTCACAAAAGAAAGATATTCTGACCTGAACAGTTTTTCAGACAATAGCTCTGGCAAGCTTTCTTTTTCATTAGATAATGGATTCAGCATTATTCTTTACTTTCATTCAACAGTTTACACGAATATACTAAACTGAAGTTTCGCACCCTTAGTTTAGGGTTGTTTCAGATTGTTTTCTTGGTATCAGGAAATTAAATTCTTCGATGTTTCCTATTATTTTAGAGACAGTTCGTTCTATATCGAGATTATCTACAATTA
>NZ_VTZU01000221.1 GCF_008370685.1 Aquimarina sp. RZ0 | reverse complement strand
TGTCACGTCCTAAAATACGGCTACAGATTAATATTAAAATTTAAGCGGCACTTTGGTGCACGTAATTAGGTGTTTTATAGTCTAAAGATAAATGTAATCTTTTATTGTTATATAATTTGATTGCGTTTTTTGTTGCTCTTTTAGCTTGAGTCACGCTAGTAAAGGTTTGATCAAGATAAAATTCGTCTTTCAATATTCCATTAACACGTTCCGCTAATGCATTTTCATAACAATGATTCTCTTCAGTCATACTAATTTGGATCTTTTTTCTTTTGAGAATTTGCGTGTATATATTACTGCAATATTGTATTCCTCTATCAGAATGGTGTGTTAATTCTTTAATATTTTTGGCATTGTATATTGCTTTATTGAGTGCTCTAACACAACCTTTAAGTTCTAGACTATCACTAAGATCATATCCTACAATTTTACGAGAATACATGTCAGTAATTAAAGCTAAATAACAAAATCCATTTATGGTTCTAATGTAGGTAATGTCAGATGCCCAAACTTGGTTAGGTCTATCGATTTTCAAGTCTTTTATAGTGTTATTATACTTGTAAAATCGGTGATATGAATTGGTCGTTCTAGAAGAATATTTTTTTCTTCTAACAAGTAATCCATTTTCTCTCAATATACTGAATAGCCTATCTCTGCCTATTTTTAGGTGTTGTTTTTGGAAGTCATTATATAATGATTTCATCAATTTTCTAGTGCCTTCTCTGGGTAGTGTTTTTCTGCTTTTTCGAACAAGTTCTATAACAGTTTGTTCCTCTTCTTTTTTAGCAGAATACCTTTTGTTGTATTTGTAGTAGGCATCTCTTTTTAGAGAGAAAGCATCACAAACAGCAGCAATAGAGAACTGTCTTTGGTTTCTATTTTTTGGTGCTAATTTCATTAGGGCTCGATGTTTAAGTTTTTTTTTAATTCTTGTACATCTTTATATCCTAGGTTTTCAGCAGCAACTTCGAGATAGGCGTCTGTAACAAGCTTGTCTAGATCCTTTTTAACAAGAAGGTCTTTGAGTTGTTTTAGTTCTTTCTGAAGGGCTTTAATACGGCTTAATTCATCGTCTGTTTGCACGGTTACACGGGTATTCATTAAATCTTTACGATCATATTTTTTTATCCATACATTGATCGTACTGGATTGTATTCCGTAAGTTAAGGCAATTTGTCTTTTGGAGTGGTTTCCTTTGGTAAGTTCTGCTAGAACTTTGAGTTTAAAGCTTTCGCTATAGCGTCTCACATATCCATCATTTTTATACATATAC
>NZ_VTZU01000220.1 GCF_008370685.1 Aquimarina sp. RZ0 | reverse complement strand
GTATGCTCGCTTGAAAACAATTTCTAAAGCGCAATGAAGAACTCTATCGGTAAGCCGTATGAGGGAAAACTTCACGTACGGTTTGATGAAGGGGGCACTGATAGTTCTAAAATATTAATATCTTTAAACAGATAATAATAAGGCAGAGCTATCAGGCTCTACTCTACTAGATAATTGAGAAATGAGAATACTAACCAAAATTATATTATTGACTTTTATGGGATTATTTACCTCTTGTTTTGGACAAAAAGAAGAACATATTTATTTGGCTGGTTGGGAAGCAGAATTTAACGGAGATGAACAATGCCAAAAATTTCTCGAAACACAAGTTGTAGATAAAAAAACCGCCAATAATATTTGGAGTTCAATTGATCTCGTTTTTAAAGAAGGGAAATTAATTAAAGCCTACGATAATGATGAAGGACACAGAACTGAAAGAAAATTAAAAGAAAGTGAAATAGGATTTGAATATCAAAAATTAAAACCAAATCGGATTTATAGCCTTAATCAAGCAGCAAAATCTGAAAGCTATTTAGGTGGAGAAATACCAAATGAATTTAAAATTCCAAAATTCGAATTTAATGCACCTTTTCAATATTTAGGAAAATTCTCAAAAATAGAAGAAGCTTTCGATTGGCTTCCTTTTGATTTGCATATTGCAGCACCAATTTACTTGAATTTTGACAAGTTGTTTATAGATTATTCCAACCCGCTAAATCCTAAGGTGTTAAACATTGAGGAATTAAAACAAACGGACAATTCATATGACGATTTGAAACCAAATTCTGAAATAGTTTATGAAAAAGTATATATAACAACACAAAAAGAAACTAACTTTGGCGGAATTGGACATACCTCAGTTCCTAGTTGGATTCAATATCCTGATATTCCTACTTGCCCAAAGTCAAAGAAAACAATGAAATTACTTTGTCAACTGACTTATGATGGAGTTGATATAAAAACCAAACGTACAACCGTACAACCGAAAGATGAATGGTATAAACAATATTTTGAAAATATGAACTTTTGGGGAGATGGAGATTTATATATATTTTTTGAACCTGAAAGCAAAATAATGTGCTTTATAATTCAACACACATAAATAAAAAAACTAGCTACAACAATTTGTATAATGCATATACGCCCTCCGGGACGTAAACGCAATATACAAGAGACGTTAGTGTGCCACGAAGCTGTGGTGATCCAGTGGGTGAGAATCCCATCAGAGTAATTGACTGTTCACTCTGAAGAAAAGCATACAGTTAACCTCGTGAGGGATTTGCTGAAGCTAT
>NZ_VTZU01000219.1 GCF_008370685.1 Aquimarina sp. RZ0 | reverse complement strand
TTTGAGTAAACAACAAGTGGATTCAATCCCCATAGAAGGTTAAAAAAAGAAAAAAAAACGCATAGTACAACAGCGGATTAAATCAAATTGCGCCTTTGGCTTAAATGATTTAATCCTATAATGTTGTACTTCATTAAAAAAATCATTATAAATTGAATGAAATTATTCCCGAAAAGAAATTTTATAGCTGAATTAAGTGGAAGTAGTTCTGAAGCAATGGCAGAATTAAAACGGAATACAGATATAACGGATTCACTTGTTTCTGACTGGACGAAAAAAGCATTTCGCGGTCAAGTAAATAAAAGTGAATTTAAAATAATATCATCTGAAATTGGTCGTGGAGCAGTTTGTGTACTGAATGGAAAATTTGAAGGAAAAATTGGCGAAATTGAAGTGCGAATTCATAAGGCATTTAAAGTTATGTTTTCGATTTTAATGCTAATGCCAATTTTCGGATTTGGAATTATGGTTCTGACAAACGGAATTGAAAAATCACTCGGAATAATTATTCCAATGGCAGTAGGAATTATTTTTGTTCGATTTTTATTTATAGAGTTGAGTTTTCGTTTTATTTCAAAAACTGGACTAAAAAAATTGACGAACATTATGGGAATAATAAAACTAAAAAAAACATTACCTACTGGATGAAATTATTTCCGACAAAATACTACTCTATAGAATTACAAAATGATAGTTCAATCGCGATGACTAATTTGAAAAGTAATACCCTATCCGCTGAACAGTTTGTCACTGATTGGAAAAAACAAACTTTTATTGGTAAAATTCATAATGATGAATTTGAAATAAAATTATCGAAAAATTTTTATGGGACTTTCTGTGTTCTAAATGGAAAATTAGAAAAGAGAAATGGAACTTTACAAATACGAGTTGATAAAACGCTCAAAATACTATTTTGGATTGTAGTCTTATTTGTAATGAGTGGATTAATTGCTTCACTTATTCGAAATAGACTTGATAATTTATTACCATTGATAATGACTATAATAGTTTTTAGATTTATTTTTATAGAATTAGTTTTTAGAATCATTTCAAAAACTGGATTGGATAAATTAACTAAAATAATCGGAATAACTAAACTGGAAAAAAACGAAGTACAACAATTTGTATAATGCATATGCTCCCTTCGGGAAGCAAACGCACCATACAAGAGACGTTGAACTAAACCTTCGGTAACTTTTTTCTGCTGGATTTCGTAATTTAATAGAAATAATTAAAATCTATAACTTATGTATCAAAAAAAAGAGTTGAGTCTTGCTGTGAAAAAGCAAAAAGAACTGT
>NZ_VTZU01000218.1 GCF_008370685.1 Aquimarina sp. RZ0 | reverse complement strand
TTTGAGTAAACAACAAGTGGATTCAATCCCCATAGAAGGTTAAAAAAAGAAAAAAAAACGCATAGTACAACAGCGGATTAAATCAAATTGCGCCTTTGGCTTAAATGATTTAATCCTATAATGTTATTCATAATTTTACGTTTTACAGAGGTGATGTTCTGGATCTACCTGATCTAGTAATTCCAGAAGTAATAAGCGATTGGTTTTGGAATTTCTGTCTTTGACCTTATTGTCTTTTAGAAACTCCCGGATTACATACTTTAGATAAGTGTCTTTAAAAGTTTCTTCTATGTTCTTTTTATTTAAAAAATGTACGGTAGGTTCATTATAAACGGCATAGTATAAAAATCCCATAGCACTAAAACAGGGATATATGGATTTGAACTTATACACTTTTATAAAATGACAATAGTCTATCAAATAGCAATACCCGCTCTTACCTATGGGAACTACGGCATTTTTTATAAATGACTGCTCTTCTTTATTTTTGATGTCCTTATACTGGATAGGGGATTGCTGATCTTTGAGCAGTATTTCGATCTTATGCAGGATGTCAAAGGCTTCAATCTTTGGAATGCCATCAAATTGTTTCAATACTTTTTGTAAAATCTCATCCTCGTGGGCTAGCATATCCGTATTAGGTTTTATTTTGATGGTGTTTATAAAAGATATTCGGGCACTCTTAGTGAATGGGGTACTGCTTTAACTATATGAAAATGATGACATAAAAGTACCTGGACTGCCTAATAATTTTCGGACAAAATTTTTAAGCCACTTTTTTGTTTTTAATATTTAGATATTCTTGTTCTACTTCTAGAGGAGTTTTATACCCTAAAGCAGAATGTATTCTTTTAGTATTATACCATTTTATATATTGATCAATTATATAATAAGCTTCTAAAAATGATTTAAACTTATATGACTATCGGATTCCTTGCATAACCGGTAATTTATTTGTATCTTATTGTTTTAAAGATGGTTAATGTTATGAAGATTCAAGAATTTTTTAAAAAATTTCCGGACGAAGCTAGTTGTAAGACTCATTTTAAAGCAGAAAGAGATAAACAGGGTGTTGTTTGTAAACGATGCCAGGGAGAACAACACTACTGGCTTTCTACTAGAGATCAATATCAATGTAAGTATAGAACTACCTTGCGTAGCGGCACCTTATTACACGGTACACAATTACCTTATTACTATTGGTATTTTGCGATACTTATGCTTACCAGTACCAAGAAGAGTTTTTCTGTCTTAGAGGTGCAACGGCAATTAGGACATCGCTATTATGAGCCGATCTGGTATATGCTCCATAAGATACGATATGCTATGGGAGAAAGAGACAACAATTACCAACTAC
>NZ_VTZU01000217.1 GCF_008370685.1 Aquimarina sp. RZ0 | reverse complement strand
AAAAACGCAAGAAAACTACGAAAACTAAAGCCATTTTATTCAAAAAAACTAACTTTGAGTAAACAACAAGTGGATTCAATCCCCATAGAAGGTTAAAAAAAGAAAAAAAAACGCATAGTACAACAGCAGATTAAATCAAATTGCGCCTTTGGCTTAAATGATTTAATCCTATAATGTTGTGCGCAAGCTGACCAAATTAAGAAAAATAGTTATTCAATTCAAAATTTTGGAATTTTTAAAAGTATTATGACGGACGAATTTACACCGCCAATAAAAGAAAGAACAACAGAGGAATTGCTCAAAATTGCAGGAGCACCTGAAAAGTGGAATCCGAAAGCTGTTCGACTTGCGACAAACGAATTAGCAAATCGAAAAGTCGAACCAAAGAAAATAGAAACGGCAAAATATCTGTCAAAAAAGCGTGGCAAAGTTGAGAAAAACATTAAGGCAAAAGAAAGTTATCACGTATGTGATTTCATTTTAAATCCATTTCCGACTTTATTTGAAATTATATTTTCTTGGGAACTTAAAAAAGATGGATTTCCTCGAAAGGCTAAACAACAAAAATACTTCCGAATAACAATTGGAATAATTATATTAATTTGTGTCGTCTACTCTTATTTAGTTTAAAACAAATGAAGAACGTTAAGTCAAATATCGTTAAAGAAATTGCTCAAGAATTGGATTGCGGATTTGACTGCTATTATAATTTAAAGACTGACGAAATTATAGCAATACCAAGCTTCTCGCAATTTTCAGACGAAGAAGATTTTAAAGAGGCTTTTAGGGACAGTTTAGAGGAAGTCGAAAAACATAAAAAGGATTTTATAAAACTTGAGGTTTTAGAAAGTTTTGAGTCATTTAAAATTATGGAACTTTTTGTTCAGCAATTAACCGATCAAAATTTGAAGTTAGAATTACAAAGTATTTTAACGAACAAAAAGCCATTTCAAAAATTTAAGTATAAAATTGACCATTCTGATTTTAGACAAAATTGGTTTGATTTTAAACATAGAGAGCTTGAAAAAAGAGTAGAAAATGAATTAGAACGCAGAAAGCCAGCGCACAACAAAGTATATAAAAAATAGCGCGAGTTTTTGCTAACACAAAGGCTCGGGCATTTTTTCGAAGTCGCCAAATTTTTAAATTTGACGATTTCCAAGTAAAAAGATAAATAGTAAAATTTAAAAATTCGGCTTGTGTTAATCCGAAAATCTATCGCTTGTTTTCAGCGCTACTTTTCATATACGAGCCGTTGAACTAAACCTTCGGTAACTTTTTTCTGCTGGATTTCGTAATTTAATAGAAATAATTAAAATCTATAACTTATGTATCAAAAAAAAGAGTTGAGTCTTGCTGTGAAAAAGCAAAAAGAACTG
>NZ_VTZU01000216.1 GCF_008370685.1 Aquimarina sp. RZ0 | reverse complement strand
TAACTATTCACCGGATTGTATTGTTATCCTTTGATTATTTGGAATTTAGTTTAAAATTTCAGATTTTAGTAATCCTAATGACAGACAAGGAATTTATCGCCCAACTTCTCGAACAAGTTACCATCTTGACTACCCGTGTCAAAGAACTGGAATTACGATTGTCTAAATATGAGCATCCAAAAAATAGTGGCAACAGTAGTGTTGCCCCTTCTCAAGACCCATTTAAGAAGCCTAAAACTCTCCGGAAGAAATCTTTAAAAAAACCTGGAG
Source organism: Aquimarina sp. RZ0 (assembly GCF_008370685.1). Classification (GTDB taxonomy): domain Bacteria; phylum Bacteroidota; class Bacteroidia; order Flavobacteriales; family Flavobacteriaceae; genus Aquimarina. Next base: position 1,110 of record NZ_VTZU01000216.1, on the reverse strand, counting down.
GACAAATTGGTCATAAGGGTAAGAAACTAGAGTTTTCCAGTGTTGTTGATAACATTATTGTTCACGATGTAGTCCATTGTTGTAGTTGTGGTGAGGATCTTCCTTTGGGGTTCACAGAGTATGACGCCCGACAGGAATTTGATATTCCTCCCATTACTATTGAGGTTACAGAACACCGCAGAGTAAAAAAGAAATGTTCTTTTTGTAGCAAAGAAAATCAAGGAACTTTCCCTGAACATTTGACGCAACAAGTACAATATGGGAATCGTATCAAAGCTTTTAGTGTGTATTTACAGTATTATCAAATGCTCCCTTTTGATCGAACTAAGGAGTTGATATATGATCTTACCAATCATCAAATCTCAACAGGAAGCCTTTCCAACTTTCAGAAGAAATGTTATGATAAGTTAAAGTCCTACGATCAGAATATTAGTAAACTCCTATTACAAAGCCCAGTATTACATGCAGACGAAACAGGTATCCGCCTCAATGGGAAGAATAGTTGGATTCATGTAATGAGTACTAAGACCATTAGCTTTTTTGCCCATCACTTAAAAAGAGGAAAACAAGCCATGGATGATATCGGAATCCTAGATGCTTATAATGGCACTCTTGTTCATGATAGATTTAGTAGTTATTTTAGTTATCAGTGTGGACATAGCCTGTGCAACGCACATATTTTGAGGGATCTGATTTATATAGAAGAAGCTTTTGATGCTCCCTGGGCAACCAAAATAAGAAAACTACTAGTACGTGCCAAGAAAAAGAAAGAGCAAGATCCTGATCTGAAATCTTCATATTATACAAGGGCATTCAACACCTTTACTAAAACAATACGGCCCATTATCAAAGGCTATGATAAGAAATTCAAGAAAACTGATGAGCAACGTTTGGCTTTTGCTTTAGAAAAACATAAATACCTCTTTCTTGAATTTATCAAACAACCCTTAGTGCCTTTTGATAACAATCAGGCGGAACGTGATTTAAGGATGATCAAGGTCAAACAAAAAGTGTCGGGATGTTTTCGATCACAAGATCATATCCATTACTTTTCCAGAATCAGGGGATACATCTCAACACTTAGAAAGAATAAGCAATCTATATTAGAAT
>NZ_VTZU01000022.1 GCF_008370685.1 Aquimarina sp. RZ0 | reverse complement strand
CAAAGGAAAAAGACTCAAAGCAGCTTGGGATCAAGACTATTTGATAAAAGTCCTAAATGTAAGGACATGATACTAAATTAAATAGATCATAATTTAACAAAATTAACAAAGCTTGAGTTTGCCCTGACTATAATGAAGTAGTTTTTTTTCGGCATAGCCATAGCTGTGGTTAAAAAAAACAACAAAATTAGCATGCAAAATTTACATTTTGCATGCTAAAGCATTACTCAGGATGAGTTCATTAAATGACTCCTGACAATGCGTTGGTTTCTATACTGATTTCTTATTGTTTTATGAAGATTCATAATCACTGTTTTCAGGGATATTTCTCTAAGAATGGTTACTTAATTTTGCAGCTCAACTTTTTAAATAAACAATATATGCAAAAGCTAAATTCACTTTTAATTTTAGTATCAATTATTACGTTATGGTCTTGTTCTAATGATGATGATACTACCATATCAGAAATCGAAATTACAGAGACTAATCTTGTGGGTAAATGGCAATTCACAAATTTTCAGGAAAATGGTGTATCTCAAGAACTCAGTGAATGTGATAAAATGGATACCATTGAACTCATGAGTACTGAAAATGGAGAAAAAACTGCAAATATCACCGGGCACGATGATGATAATGAAACTTGTAACCCTGTGGTATTAAGTTATGAATGGAAATTATCTGGGAAGAAATTTTTATTAATTCCTTCAATCGATAATACCGAATATGAGATATCAAGTTTAACTAATGAAACTATGAAAATTACTAACATAATTACGTATCAGGAAAATGGAGAAACTATAAAGGAAGCATCGATATCAACACTGAAAAAAATCTAACTATACCCGCTAATCGAGATTTAGATGCTCCATGGCTTAGCCTCTACATTGAATTTTTTTTTCTAATAATGTCAATTCTCAGATGATGTTGCCTGCTAAAATTATTTCTTTTTGTTCCATATTTGAAATTATAATATATCGATAGTGCTGCTATCCTTAATTTTTCTTTCTTATCTGAATCAAAAATAATTCAATTCAGTTGACAGTAATATCATCTGAGAACTGGATATGAATATCAAGGCTATATTACATTCTAGAAATGGACTATTTTCACACTATTAGCGCATGTTTTGATATTCATTATTTACTAAGATAGTACAGAACTTTTTTCTAAACTTGCAAACCGCGTATTTTCTGGAACTTTAATAATGCATTTCCATCTGTGAGACTCGCTACATAATTACTAATACTAATTAGCCTGGAATATAGATCATCATTTTTGTAGTCAAAATTATTACCTTCTGCTTTTAGAATAAGTGTATCATAATTAGAAGCTTGTCTCAAATTAAAACGATCCATTGCTGTACAATATCTATCTAACAAAGTCGCTAAAATCTCATAACCTGCAATTTCTTTTTCTACCACTTCCTGACTCTGATATATTTTGGCAATACTAATCTTTATGATATCATTTATTTGTGCCTGATATCTGCTTTTATCAATCAAAGCAGTATCAAATGTTCCTGCTAATATTTCGGATTCATATTTTATAAACATACTTGCAGCTTCCTGAATTAAGGTGTTAATCGCCAATGCTCTTAGATAGCTGAGGCGGTCTGCAGTCGTGATCAAGCTATTATACTTGGATGTATTAATGGTAGTTTTAACTAAATTGATCAAATACTCCAGCGCATATTCTTCTTCTATTAATCCTAAGTTAATTCCATCTTCAAAATCTATGATGGTATAGCAAATATCATCTGCTGCTTCTACTAAAAAGGCTAGTGGGTGTCTGCTATATGTAATTTCATTTTCTATTTGTCTTGCTATTAGTCCCACCTCTTGGGCTACTTCTGTAAAAAAAGCGCTTTCATTCTGGAAATAACCAAATTTCTTATGCGCAATGTGATTTGTAGGCTTTTTAGGCAATGACCCTTTAGGATACTTCATAAAAGCACCTAATGTTGCATATGATAATCGTAACCCTCCTTCTATACCTTTTCTGGATTCTGTAAGAATTTTAAATCCATTGGCGTTCCCCTCAAAATCTATAAGGTCCTGATACTGTTTTGGGGTCAGGGAGTCTTTGTATTTCTTGCCCTTGCCTGTAGCAAAATATTCTCCTATTGCTTTTTCTCCTGAGTGTCCAAATGGTGGGTTACCGATGTCGTGTGATAAAGATGCAGCGGCAACAATTGCACCAAAATCATTAAACCGATATCCATGAATTGTAGAAAGGTGTGGATGTTTTTCCAGCACTCTTTTTCCTACGACTCTTCCTAGTGAGCGTCCTACTACTGATACCTCTAAACTATGTGTAAGCCTTGTATGCACAAAACTAGTTTTGGACAAGGGTATTACCTGTGTTTTATCTTGTAAACTTCTAAAGGCTGATGAGAAAATAATTCTATCATAATCTACTTCAAAGCCCAATCGGGTTTCATCTTGTTCTTTTCTTAATCTTTTATTTGTATCTCCTTGTCTTCTTAGCGACAAGAGTTGTTCCCAGTTCATCATAAAATTAGAAATCTATCAATCTACTATCTTAATAATGACCCAAAGATAACACTATCAAATCATGTACGAAATGAATTATCCTCCCTAACCACAAAGTATTGTATATATCTTATAGATCCCTATAATAGAAATATCCATACTAACGAAATAAAAAAGGGAAGTCTCTTTTTTAGAAAACTTCCCTTTTACCCTATATAAATGGTCTATTTAAGACCCACACATTAAACAATCATCTCCTTCAGCTTCTTTTGATTGTGCAATAATCGCACGAAGTTCTTCTGGAGTTAGTGCAGAATCTTCTACCGCAACTTGTTTTACAGCTTCGGGTTGCGGTTTGATTGCTGCCTGTGCTTCCATCATCTGCGCTGCCGCCACTGCCACTTTTTCTGGTTGTGGCGCTTCTTTCTTTTCATTCTTTAATGTAAACTTAATAGCATCTACAGCTGATTTTGTTCTTAAGTAATACATTCCTGTTTTTAATCCGCTCTTCCAGGCATAGAAGTGCATAGAAGTTAATTTGGCCATCGTAGCACCTTCCATAAATAAATTTAATGACTGCGACTGATCAATAAAATATCCTCTATGACGAGACATATCAATTATATCTTTCATGCTCAACTCCCAAACGGTTTTATAAAGATCTTTGAGCTCCTGAGGGATAATATCTATATCCTGTACGGATCCATTGGCACGCATAATTGCATCTTTAAGATCATCACTCCATAAATTCAGTTTTACAAGATCTTCTAATAAATGCTTATTCACTACAATAAATTCTCCAGACAATACTCTTCTGGTATATATATTACTTGTGTATGGTTCAAAAGCTTCATTGTTACCTAATATCTGAGAAGTAGAAGCTGTCGGCATTGGCGCTACTAATAAAGAATTACGAACTCCGTGTTTTAAAACTTTTTTACGAAGTCCATCCCAGTTCCAACGTCCACTTAATTCTTCATCTTTAATACCCCATAAGTTATATTGGAATTCTCCTCTGGAAATTGGAGACCCTTCATATGTTTGATATGCACCATCATCTTTTGCTTCTTCCATAGATGCTGTAACAGCGGCAAAGTACAATGTCTCAAAAATCTCTTGGTTTAATTTCTTAGCTTCATCACTTGTAAAAGGCATACGTAACATAATAAATGCATCTGCCAATCCTTGTACTCCTAATCCAACTGGGCGATGGCGTATATTAGAATTCTCTGCTTCTTTTACGGGATAATAATTACGATCTATAACTCTATTAAGGTTTTTAGTTACGCGCTTTGTGATTCTAAATAGTTCTTTATGGTCAAATTCTCCATTTTTTACAAACATTGGTAAAGCGATAGATGCCAGGTTACATACAGCTATTTCATCAGGGCTTGTATACTCCATAATCTCTGTACATAAGTTAGAAGAACGAATCGTACCGAGATTTTGTTGGTTTGATTTACGATTTGCTGCATCTTTATACAACATATATGGTGTACCAGTCTCAATCTGAGATTCCAGAATTTTTTCCCATAACTCTCTTGCTTTTATAGTTCTGCGTCCTTTTCCTGCCGCCTCAAAACGAAGATATTCTTTTTCGAATTCATCACTATGAATATCAAACAAGCCCGGACATTCGTTAGGACACATCAATGTCCATTCTGCATCATCTTGTACTCGTTTCATAAATAAATCCGGAATCCACATCGCATAGAACAAGTCTCGTGCACGCATTTCTTCTTTACCGTGATTCTTTTTAAGATCTAAAAAGTCAAAAATATCAGCATGCCATGGTTCTACATATATTGCAAAAGATCCTTTACGTTTGCCTCCTCCCTGATCTACGTAACGTGCTGTGTCATTAAACACCTGTAGCATAGGAACTATACCATTAGATGTGCCATTAGTCCCTGCAATATATGAACCAGTTGCCCGTACGTTATGAATTGATAATCCTATACCGCCTGCAGATTGCGAAATTTTAGCAGTTTGCTTTAGTGTATCATAGATCCCATCAATACTATCTTCTTGCATTGCAAGAAGAAAACAAGATGACATTTGCGGCTTTGGTGTCCCCGAGTTAAATAAAGTAGGGGTAGCGTGTGTAAAATATTTTTTTGACATTAGCTCATATGTCTCTATGGCTGCATCAAGATCATTAAGATGAATCCCAATAGAAACTCTCATCAACATATGCTGTGGGCGTTCTGCTATCTTGCCATTAATTTTTAACAAATAAGAACGCTCTAATGTTTTAAAACCAAAATAATCATATCCAAAATCACGATTGTAAATAATAGTAGAATCCAGCTTTTCTTTATTAGCCATAATTACTTCATACACATCATCGGCTATCAAAGGTGCCTCTTTCTCTGTTCTGGGGTTTACGTATTGATATAAATCCGTAACTACTTCAGAAAATGTCTTTTTTGTATTTTTATGCAAATTAGAAACAGAAATTCGAGCTGCCAACTTAGCATAATCAGGATGTGCAATTGTCATAGTTGCAGCGATTTCTGCAGCCAGATTATCTAGTTCACTTGTAGTGACACCATCATATAAACCTTCTATTACACGCATTGCTACCTTCACTGGATCTACTAAAGCGTTTAATCCATAACATAATTTCCTTACCCTTGCGGTAATCTTATCAAACATAATTGGTTCCTTATGACCGTCTCTTTTTACTACATACATACGTTTTTTGGTTTTTAATACTTCTTCTTCTTGAAGAATGTTATGTTAATTTGCTTACTACTCTTATTGTTTATCTACATCAATAGTATATAAATGACCTCATTTTGAGACCAGACGCTAAAAAGAACCTCTGAATCGTATATATCAGAGTATTTCTATAAGTAAAATATAATTATTGACTTCTCCCCTTTTTGCTTATCGCAAAATTTTATCAAACTGAGCTAATCGTTTATCAAACAGAAGTAATGTTTTTGGATCAGCTCAGAATGAATATTTTATAATACTAATGCAAAATTTTAAGATTAAAAATCTGCATCAAAACTTATTTTATTTTCATCAGTGTCCTTATTAAGGACTCCTGCTTTTTGGTATTCTGAAACTCTTTTCTCAAAGAAATTAGTTTTCCCCTGTAATGAAATCATATCCATAAAATCAAATGGATTGGCGGTTCCATATTCCTTTTCACAATCCAGCTCCATTAACAACCTGTCTGTAACAAATTCTAAATATTGAGTCATCAATTTAGAGTTCATTCCTATTAAACTTACAGGTAATGATTCTGTAATAAATTCTCTTTCTATATTAAGTGCATCTACAATGATACTTCTAATTCTATCTTTAGGAACCTTATTAACTAAATGTTTGTTATGCAGATGTACGGCAAAATCACAATGCACACCTTCATCTCTCGATATTAATTCATTAGAAAATGTAAGCCCGGGCATTAAACCTCTTTTCTTAAGCCAAAATATAGAACAAAACGCTCCTGAAAAGAAAATCCCTTCTACCGCAGCAAAAGCTATTAATCGTTCTGCAAAAGAATCAGATTCAATCCATTGTAGTGCCCAATCTGCCTTTTTCTTAATCGCAGGAAAATTTTCAAGAGCTCTAAACAAAATATCTTTCTCTTTCTCATCTTTTACATAGGTGTCTATCAGTAAAGAATATGTTTCAGAATGTATATTCTCCATCATAATTTGAAAACCATAAAAGAATTTTGCTTCACTATATTGAACTTCATTCACAAAGTTCTCTGCCAGGTTTTCATTAACAATGCCATCAGAAGCAGCAAAAAATGCTAAAATATGTTTGATAAAGTAACGCTCATCATTTGTTAGTTTTGTGGACCAATCTGTAATATCCTGATGCAAATCGATTTCTTCTGCAGTCCAAAAACTAGCTTCTGATTTCTTATACCAATCCCAAATATCATGATGTTTTATAGGGAAAATTACAAATCTATCTTTGTTTTCTTGTAAGATTGGTTCTACTTCATTCATCTTTTTTTCTTTTAACTTTTTTTAGTTTTTATCTTCCCACTATGGACTAACAAAGATCAAAAAATGCGCTAAAAGTTTCACTAAAAATTAGGAAACGTTTTCAACAAAGTTTTCAACATGAAGGGAATTAACAGCAAAAGTCAGGGTTTTAGCACAAAGCTTTTAATTCACTGATTAATAGATGATTATGATTTAAAAAAAGATATGAACATCAATGTTAGCAACTCTTAAAACTACCTGTTTTCCACTTGTTGACAAGGTTTTTTAACATTCATAAATTAAAATTAAAAAGCACAAACATTACGGCAAAACCATCTGTTGAAAAACTTACTTTTTTAACCTGAAAAAAGTCGAAAAACAGTATTTAAAAAAAGAAAAACAAGAAATTACTTCACATAACAATTGCAACAAATGAGTATTAATCTGCTAAATCAATGTTTAGAACTTTTGGAACTCTACATAGCTGTTTTTATTGTTAATCTTCAGGGGTAATTCATCTTATGCCGACTCTTTTTACTTATTGAACTCATCTTGAGTACTGCTTTTACCTATAAAAGCCAAGCTTTTCGGTTGAAAACTACTACTCAAGATGAGTTTATTATCACTGGGTCTTTAATCCCTACTATATGTATATATTAATTACCCTTCTTCTCGTGTCATACGATTTGTGATTAAAAAATTCGTATAAATTCATTGAATTATTTTTTAAACGAAGTAGAAAGGAAAAAGAAACGATGAATATGCGAAATTTTTAGTTATAAATCGTATCATTTCTGGTTTTAAAATACTCAAATATTAACCCCTCATTTTTTGTTTAGACAAAAAGAAAATTAAACATAGTGAATAAATTAGGTTTTCTTTTTATGTTGAATTAGATATCCCCGAACTTTAATGATAAAGTTCGTTAGCTATTGATTTCACTAATGTTTTCGGATATTTGAAGTTTAGGTTCTTGAAAAGGAGGTAACTTATAAGGTGCTTGTAGTCAGTGTGATATATTTCGTTCTTATCATTAAAATTGATGGTTTTGAAAAAACGGAGGATGGCTAATTTATGTTGAAGTGTCAACGAAAAAAGAATAAACTTAAAAAAAAGGGCGATTTTAGACCGAGAACGTATTATAAAGTTTGAATTGTATAATAGAAGTGTTAATGCTAGCTTAGTTTTATAAAGTGTATTTTGTAAAAGACATGATTTTCTTAAAGATGTAATTGTTGTTAAGATGGATTGGGTATGCCTTTTTTAGTTCAAAACTATATTACGTGTGCCAATAATGATTTCTATGTTTAATAGTTGTTGAAGCAAGTTAAGACTTTGATCACTTGTTTTTATTTTTGGGTTTTTCCTATTGAAATAAGATTTGATATCTATGATTATAAAAAGCGTAAACGTTCAGCTTCATCATTTTCCTTGGAACAGCTTACACTGGATAGTATAATTGCTAAGAGAAGAGTTTTGTGCTTTTTAAAAATAAATTTTTCATAATGGTTTTGGTTTTAAGAGTTAAATTAAGAATTGTATATTCTTTACGTGTATTAAGACAAGTTATGAGGATTTTACCCTACTTTGAGACGTGTTAAAAAATCTAACTACCAATCTGAATTCTTTTTTAGTATAGAATAATAGACTCCATAGATTGCCTTGTTTCTTTATGTCATATATAGTTTTTCTTTGTGATAGTCATAAGTGTATATTTGGTATGAGGTTTATTAGTCTTGCATTACGTGTAGAAGGTTTCGTTATGGTATCGATGTGTTATGTAAGTGATGTTCAATTAACTTGCAGCTTCGCGACTTGCCAAAAGATGATGTGAAGTTAATAGTATGTGTAGGTGGGGTAGTGGTGATTGTTTGAGGTGAGACTGTTTCTGCAAATAGAGCATAGCTAATTACTAAGCTTACTTTTTTTACTCGATGATTGAGATTTAAAGGAGGCTTGCCTCGAAATCAAAATGTTTTTTTTTTCAATACATGCCTCGTATCCTTGCCCCGAGGTAGTTTACTTCTATAAAAAAACTACTTTTAAAAATGTGATATCTATTTTGTGAAAAACGGAGTGTACAATGATAATTTCTTAAGAATTTTAGAAACTGTGTAACCTTTTTAAAATGAATGTCTAAAAGTAGTGGATATCCGTAAGGTCCTTGTTGTTTTAGATTAGAAAATAGTTCCTAAAATCAATTCATAATAATAGTGCTTTTAGGAACTTGCTTTTATGGTTTGTTATACATATAATTTTATTACTTTTGGTTGCTTAAGATCAAATAAATAGATGATTACACAAATCAAAGGACGATTGGTGGAGAAAAATCCTACCGATGTAGTAATAGATTGTAATGGAGTAGGATATTTTTTACACATTTCATTACATACATTTTCCTTAATTCCGGATGATGAAATATTAAAGTTGTTTACACATTTACAAGTGCGGGAAGATTCGCATGCGCTATTCGGTTTTATAGAAAAATCCGAAAGAGAAATTTTTAGATTATTGATTTCTGTTTCAGGTATTGGTTCAAGTACAGCCAGAACGATGTTGTCTTCATTGCATCCTGATCAGATCAAAGATGCTATTGCTTCAAATGATGTAGGAACGATTCAGTCTATAAAAGGAATTGGTGCAAAAACAGCGCAACGGGTAATCCTTGATCTGAAAGATAAAATTCTTAAAGTTTATAATATTGATGAAGTTTCAGTATCTCAAAGCAATACTAATAAGGATGAAGCGTTATCTGCATTAGAAACCCTTGGATTTAATAGAAAACAAGCTGAGAAGGTTGTTGATAAAATTCTAAAGGAAAGCCCTACAGGTACAGTGGAAAATATTATTAAACAAGCACTAAAAAATTTATAAAAGCATTGGTTTTATCACATTTCTTACATTTTAAATTTTTAAAAAGATTCGTTTGTTTATTTGTGCTTTATGGAGGAGCTCTTTATGCACAGGATACAGAAACTGTCAGAGATTCAACAAGTACAACATTTACACTCGGCGAACTTTCATTACCTAATCCTAATAGTATTGTAGCCAGATATGAGTATGATCCATCTACAAATCGCTATATATATAGGGAGACATTGGGGCAATTTAATGTGCGTTATCCATTGTTTTTAACGCCAAAAGAATATGAAGCTCTTGTAGAAGAGGAACAAAGAAGAGATTATTTCAAAGAGAAAATAAGTGCTTTTAGCGGAAAAAAAGAAGGTAGTGAGGAGAAGCAAAAAAATTTACTTCCCATCTTTTATGTAAACTCTAATTTCTTTGAAACTATTTTTGGAGGAAGTGAAATTGAAATCATTCCACAGGGATCTGTAGAGATGGATTTAGGTGCTTTGTATACAAAACAGGATAACCCTGCATTCTCACCAAGAAATCGTAGTAATTTTACTTTTGATTTTGATCAACGTATCAGTTTGAGTTTGTTAGGTAAAGTTGGTAAAAGACTTCAGATAAATGCGAATTTTGATACAGAATCAACTTTTGATTTTCAGAATCAGATAAAATTAGAATATACCCCTACAGAAGATGATATTATTAGAAGCATAGAGATTGGTAATGTTACAATGCCAATTAACAACTCATTGATCCAGGGATCTCAGAGTCTCTTTGGAGCAAAATTGGGGATGCAGTTTGGAAGAACATCTGTTACTGCAGTATATTCAGAGCAACGTTCTGAAACGAGGTCTGTTAATGTAGAAGGAGGCGGAACTGTAGAGGATTTTGAGATTTTTGCATTGAATTATGATGATAACAGACATTACTTTTTATCTCATTTTTTTAGAGATACCTACGATGAAGCTTTAGTAAACTACCCATTTATTAATAATAATATACAGATTACCAGAGTAGAGGTTTGGTTGACAAATAGAGCTACCAGTGCGCAAACATTAGGTGATGCCAGAAATATTGTAGCGTTACAAGATCTTGGAGAAGCTCCGGATGTGGGAAATTTTGATATCCCGGGAGGATTGTTTAATGTCCCTGCGGGATCTTTTCCTGATAATGGGAATAATGATTTAGATCCTTTCTCTATTGGCGCTACAGGTCCTGTTACAGAAGCTGTACGTCAAATCGCAACAGTGCAGCAAGGTTTTACAGGTCCGATAGCTGGTTTTAATGAAGGCTTTGATTATGCGGTATTAGAGAATGCAAGACAATTGAATACCAATGAATATACATTAAATACGCAATTAGGATATATATCTTTAAATCAGCGATTAAATAATGATGAGGTCCTTGCGGTTGCTTTTCAATATACGGTGGGAGGGCAAGTGTTTCAGGTCGGAGAGTTTGCTAATGATGGTGTAAATGCGACAGTAGGAGATGATCCAATTGGTAATCCAAACCCTGATCCTGGAAATGTAATCCAGGCAGGATCCAGCCAAAGTCTTGTGGTGAAAATGCTAAAGAGTCCGATCACTAATGTGGATCGTGCTATTTGGGATTTGATGATGAAAAATATTTATAATACCGGGGCTTTTAGGTTAGAAGCCAATGATTTTAGACTTAATATAGTGTATACAAATCCTTCTCCGGTTAATTTTATAACTGCTGCAGAAGGATCACCTCTGGCATTGCCGGAAGATGTGGAACAAACTCGTTTGTTAAGTGTATTTAATATGGATCGATTAAACCCTAATAATGACCCTGTACAAGGAGCTGATGGCGCAGGCGATGGTTTTTTTGATTATGTTCCAGGATTGACAATTGATCCAGAAAATGGTAGGATAATATTTACCACTGTAGAACCATTCGGACAACATCTTTTTAATAAACTGGATAATGGATCTACTGCTACTGATTACAATATGCCTGCGACTTATAACGAGAATCAGGATGAATATGTATTTAGAGAGCTCTATACGCAGACAAAAATAGTAGCAGAGCAGGAAGCTGCAGATAAAAACTTTTTTCAATTAAAAGGGAGGTATAAATCCTCCGGGCAAGATGGTATTCCGTTGGGAGCTTTTAATGTGCCTCAGGGATCTGTGACAGTTACTGCAGGAGGACGAACGCTTCAGGAAGGGGTTGATTACTCTGTTAATTATCAGTTGGGAAGGGTTATTATATTAGATGAAGCACTATTAGCTTCGAATACTCCTATCCAAGTGTCAACAGAGAATAATGCCGTATTTGGGCAACAAACCAAACGTTTTTCCGGACTAAATATAGAACATAAATTCAGTGATGATTTTATTATTGGAGGTACGTATTTAAATCTCAATGAAAGACCCATTACCCAGAAATCTAATTATGACTTTGAGCCTATAAATAATACATTATTAGGTTTTAATCTCAATTACTCTACAGAAGTACCTTTTCTTACCAGAATGGTAAATAAATTACCTAATATTGATACCGATGTGCCTTCTAATGTGTCTGTAAGGGCAGAAGGGGCTTACTTAATTGCGGGAGCTCCTAGGGGTGCTGATTTTGATGGCAGGGTCACAACCTATATAGATGATTTTGAAGGTGCGCAAACTGCTATAGATGTGGCAGCTCCATTAGCGTGGGAATTATCTAGTGTGCCACTGGGTTTTGGTGGGGAATTAGATAATAATGATATTCGAGCAGGATATAGACGAGCAAAACTCGCGTGGTATTCTATTGATCCAATATTTTATAGTAATGGTAGACCTAGCGGAATAAGTGATGAAGATTTAGAGTCAAATGCGGCTAGAAGGGTTTTTAATAGAGAAATTTTTCCTGTAACAGATATTGCTCAAGGACAGACTACAGCTTTGTTTCCTATGGATCTTAATTATGATCCGACCACAAGAGGGCAATATAATTTTAACCCTGCATATGCGCCAGGAAGTACACTGCCTTTGCCTAATCCCGAAGATAACTATGGTGGTATTACCAGACAATTAACTTCTACTAATTTTGAACAATCAAATGTAGAATTTATAGAATTCTGGTTGATGGATCCATTTTATACCAATGGTGGGATAGAAGAGGCGCTGACACAATCTACCAGTGGGACGATTATTTTTAATCTGGGAAATATTAGTGAAGATGTATTAAAAGATGGTAGGAAACAATATGAAAACGGGTTGCCAGCGACTACTGTCGGTTTTACGGATAATGCCAGTACTATTGGTCAGGTGCCTGTAAATCAGTCGTTGATATATGCATTTGACTCAGAAGGGCAGGCAAGGGTAAATCAGGATGCTGGATATGATGGTCTTACAGATCAATTAGAGAGAGATCCTAATGCATTTCCAGAAGGAGCTGCTTTTAGCTCATTACCAGATCCTGCAGGAGATAATTATCAGTTTTATTTGCAGGCAGAAGGAACTATTGTAGAGCGGTATAAAGATTATAACGGGACAGAAGGGAATTCCCCAACAAGTGTGTCAAATGAAAATAGAGGGAATACTACATTTCCTACGGCAGAAGATGTGAATCGTGATAATACCATGAACACGATTGATAATTATTTTGAATATGAGATTCCGATTTTTGCGAATATGAATGTCGGTAATGATAATAATACCGGTTTTATATCGGATGTTCGGGTTATAACAAATCCTAATGTATTGAATGGACAAAATAGAAATACCAGGTGGGTGCGATTTAAAGTGCCAATCTATGAACCTTCAAATTTGAATGAGCCTAATGCTCCTAGTGATTTTAGATCTATTCGTTTTATGAGAATGGTCGTCACAGGTTTTGATCAGCCAGTATTATTAAGATTCGCTTCAATAGACCTGGTTCGTGGAGATTATAGGAGGTATATTCAGATGGGGAATCCTGATAATAACCCTACCAGTGGGTTAAATGTATTTGACGATAATGATGTAGTGGTTACTTCTGTAAGTGCAGAAGAAACAGCTGGGTATGTTACTCCTCCTGGAGTGTTTAGAGAGCAATTGATCAATAATAATACAACTATAAGAGAGGATGAGCGTTCATTGGCATTAACTGTTAATGAGCTTAAGGGAGAAGATGGGCGTGGAGTTTATAAAAACTTTAATGTGGATATGCGCCAATATGAAAATCTGGAATTATTTCTTCACGCAGAAAACTTACCTAATAAAACAAGTGGTGATTCAGATTTTATTACAGATGATGAGTTGTATGCTTTTATAAGGATGGGGAATGATTTTACGAATAACTTCTATCAGATAGAAATTCCTTTAAAAATATCTGAAACTTCTACTAATGCCGATGCTGTATGGCCTGTAGCGAATAGATTGAATATTCCTTTGTCTTTATTGCGTGAAATTAAATCAGAAGTATTGGTCAGAGGTGTGGCTACAAATGTAAATCCTGATGGGTCTTTAAATTCTTTTATTAGAGAGGATAATAATGGAAATAATATCGCTATCAAAATCAAAGGAAACCCTAATATTGGAGATGTCAGAGTTATGATGGTGGGGGTGAGAAATAATTTAAGCAATACCTTAGGAAATGAAAGATCCGGAACTGTCTGGTTTAATGAATTGCGTCTGAGTGATCTTAAAAATCAAGGAGGCTGGTCAGCTGTAGGTAGTATGGATGGTAATATAGCAGATTTTGCCACAGTAAGTGCTTCGGGAAGAGTGAGTACGATAGGTTTTGGCGGTATAGAGCAAGGGCCTAATGAACGAAGTAATGAAGATCTTGTGCAATATGATTTGACTACTAATGTTAATTTAGGGCAATTACTACCAAAAAAATGGGGACTTCAGATTCCTTTTAATTATAGTCGAGGAGAAGAATTAATTACACCTCAATTTGATAAGTTTTATGAGGATTTAGAGTTGGATCAAATTCTGGATAGTGCTCCGGGGCAAAGACAAAAAGATTCTATTTTGAATGTTAATACTGAATATACAAAACGTCAAAGCTTTAATGTAATAGGATTGCGTAAAGATAGAACAGGAGATGCTAAACCTATGCCATATGATGTTGAGAATTTTGCATTTTCAGGAACTTATAATCAAACGGATCATAGGGATTTTGAAATAGAGAAATCATTAGAACAAAGTGTTCGATTGGGAGGAACTTATGATTTTAGTTTTCAACCCAAAGAAATAGAGCCGCTTAAAAAAGTAAAGTTTTTGGGCAGAAGCAAGTACTTTGATTTATTAAAAGATTTTAATTTTAATTTACTGCCTACCAGTGTTTCTGTAAGTTCTAATATTAATAGGCAATTTAGTGAGCAAGTATTTAGAGACATTACCTTAGGACCTGATGATCTTGGGTTGCCAGCATTAACACAGCGTAACTTCTTATTTGATTGGCAGTATGGGGTTAATTATAATCTTACAAAGTCTTTAAATTTTAGTTTTAATTCTGCAAATAATAGAATTGTTAAAAACTTCATTGATGATGAAGGGAATATCGATGATGAAATCGATATTTGGAGTGGTGTTCTTGATGTTGGAGACCCTAACTTTCATAGTCAGCAATTACAGGTTAATTATGAAATTCCTTTTAATAAAATCCCACTATTTAAATTTTTGCGAAGCACATATTCCTACACGGCAGATTTTCAATGGACCAAAGGGAGTGAGGCATTAAAAAACCTCGAAGGAATTCCTGATCTTGGAAATACGATCCAGAATGCGAATGTGCATACGGTTAATGGGTCATTGGATATGAACGCTTTGTATAAGTACGTTGGGCTTACTAAGAAAAAGCCAGGAAGAGGAAAGAAAGCTAAGAAGAAGAAAGGGAAAGATGATAAAAAAGAGGAAGGGAAAGATGCCTCAAAAGTAGCTGGAAAGGACAAGAAATCTAAGAAGAAATCTAAGAAGAAATCAAGTAAGTTGTCGGTTGCAGACAAAGCCCTTAATTCATTGATAGGTTTGGTTACAGCAGTAAAGAAGGTAAATGTGAATTATCAGCAGGATAATGGTATTTTCTTACCAGGTTACCTGAGAGAACCTGGATTTGTAGGGACCTTAAAACCATCGGTAGGATTTACTTTTGGAAGTCAGGCAGAGATAAGAGATATTGCAGCCAGAAATGGATGGCTAACCTTGTATCAGGATTTTAATCAGCAGTATAGAGAAGTAGAAGGAAGACAGCTTAATATACAGGCCTCGGTAAACTTTTTAAAAGACTTGCAAATCGATATAAGTGCCAGTAGAAATTTTTCTGAGACGTATACAGAAAATTTCAGGGTTAATCTTGATGGAGGAGGTTTTACCCCTGAGAATATCGACATCAACGATCCTTATTCCTCATTAAGTGCTAATACATTTGGGAATTATACAATTTCGACAGTACTGTTTAATAAGCCATTTGGCAAAAGTGACCAATTTACATCGAGAACCTTTGATAATTTTAGAGCGAATAGAATTGTGATTGCAAGACGTTTGGCTTTAGAACGAGGTATTGATCCTAGTATTGATACAGACGGAGATGGTTTTCCGGATGGGTTTAGTGGCACTAACCAAGCGGTGTTGTTACCGGCTTTTTTAGCAGCATATACAGGAGTAAATCCGGAAAAAGTGCAGACAGGTGCTTTTAAGGATGTGCCTATTCCTAATTGGGATGTTAAGTATACAGGATTAATGAATCTAAAATGGTTTAAAAAACGATTTAAGCGATTCTCCATGGCTCATGGATATCGTGCGAATTATACGATTAATCAGTTTCAAGCAAATCTTGACTTTAATCCTAATAATACTGAAGAATTGGATCAGGGAGGTAATTTTAAAAACAAATTGCTATTTTCTAGTATCAATCTTACCGAGCAATTTAGTCCGCTAATACGTTTTGACATGGAAATGAAGAATTCTGTAAAGATTCTTGCAGAGTGGAAGAAAGATAGGGCATTGTCTTTAAGTTTTGACAATAACTTGCTTACAGAAATTAGCGGGAATGAATATATTATCGGGCTAGGTTACAGAGTGCAAGATCTAACATTTGTCACGAGAATAGCAGGTAAAAAGACAACCCTGAAGAGTGATCTTAATTTTAGAGCTGATTTATCTTTAAGACAGAACGAAACTGTGATCAGGTATCTGGATATCGATGATGCTCAAGTTACCGCAGGGCAGGATATTTATGGAATCAAGTTTACAACAGATTATGCGCTGAGTAAAAATCTTACAGCTTTATTTTTTTATGATCATACGTTTTCTGAATATTCAATCTCTACAGCTTTCCCTCAGACCACTATAAGAGGTGGTTTTACATTGCGATATAATTTTGGGAATTGATGATTATATAGTGTTTGTTTCTGAAAAACAGAACATATATCCATAGTGAAGATGTATACTATTTGGGATTGATTTTTTTAAAATTTCTGACTTGGTTTTTCTATAATTTAATAAAATAGATTTATTTTCGTCCTTAAGATTTAATAATAATAATTAATAAATACTTTTTGGATGAATACACCTTCAGAATTAAAATATACAAAAGACCATGAATGGGTCAAGATAGATGGAGATATTGCTACGGTGGGTATCACTGATTTTGCGCAAAGTGAGTTAGGGGATATTGTATATGTAGATATAGAATCAGTTGGCGATAAATTAGAGCAAGATGAGGTTTTTGGAACCGTAGAAGCGGTAAAAACAGTGTCTGATTTATTTCTTCCGTTGAGCGGTGAGTTAATAGAATTTAATGAAGTGCTGGAGGATGATCCCGAATTGGTAAATAAGGATCCCTATGGAGAAGGATGGATGGTAAAAATCAAAATATCGGATACTTCTCAGATAGAAGGCCTTTTGTCAGCAGATGGTTATAAAGGCCTTGTTCAAGCGTAGGTATCTTTTTATATTTGCCTCGTTATACACCCTTTTGATTACCTGGCTTTCCCTGGGAAAACTTATAATTCCAGGAGGTGCTAATATTCAGGGAAGTGATAAAGTTGGGCATTTGTTGGTATATCTCTTTTTTACCATATTTTGGTTTTTGTTCTTCTTTTATTCTGAAAAAAAGAGAAAATCATTTGTTCAAAGTATACTGTTGGCATCCATTTTGGGTGTAGTGTATGGGATGTTGATGGAAATTTTTCAAGGAGTATTTACAAGCTACCGCACCCCAGATTGGAATGATATTGTCGCAAATGCAATTGGCGTGATTATTGCTGTAGTTATTTTGAAATTACTTAAGAATAAAATAGTTGTATTAAAACATAGAGAATAGTACAATTTGAAAAGGGAAATAATGCGCAGTGAGTGCGCTCAAAAGTAGAAGAGATCATAAACGTTAAAATTTTATATTTTGTTTTACATTTTGATTAATAATTGGAATTTACAAAAGAAATTAGCTATTTTAGCAGTCTTATAATATAACATTGTAATATGGAACTAAAGAAAAATCCAAAATCAGATTTGACTAAAAGAAGTGCTTTGTTTTTACAACTAGGTCTTATTTTAGTTCTTTTTATCACGTGGATGGCGATAGAGCATAAAACGTATGATAAAACTAATATAGATATTGGTCAGGTTAATCTTGATGAATTGGAAGAGGAAGAAATACCTATTACACAAGATTTAAATACACCACCTCCGCCACCGCCACCGCCGCCTGCACCAGAAATTATTGATGTTGTAGAAGATGAAGAAGAAGTAGAGGAGACCATCATTGAATCTACAGAAACCAATCAAGAAGAAGAGATTGTAGAAGTAGAAGAAGTAGAAGATGTAGAAGAAGAAGAAGAAATTGCTGATGTACCATTTGCAGTTATTGAAAATGTTCCTGTTTTTCCCGGATGTGAAAAAGAATCAGGAAATTCTGCTAAGAAAAAATGTATGAGCGATAAGGTTAAGAAATTTGTTAACCGCAAGTTTAATACAGAATTAGGAAGTGAATTAGGACTTTCGGGTGTAAACAGGATATATGTTCGTTTCAAAATTGATAGAAATGGTAATATAGTAGGTGTTCAGGCTAGAGGGCCACACCCTAGATTAGAGAAAGAAGCACAACGTGTTGTGAAACTTCTTCCTAAAATGACACCAGGAAAACAAAGAGGAAAAGCAGTAGGTGTACTCTATTCATTACCAATTGTTTTTCAGGTACAGGACTAAAAAAATATTTTTTAATATTATAGTAGAATCCCGTCACGATTTTCGTAGGCGGGATTCTTTTTTGGTATGCTTGTTGTATTTAGATTAATTGTAACGTTAAAACTAAATAATATGAGTAACAAGCATGACGCTAATGTACGAAAAAGTATGTTGGTTAACTTTCAGATTGGGCTTATTGCAAGCCTATTATTCACGTACTTGATGTTTGAGGTGTATACCACAGTGCCGATCGCAAAGATCGATGATACATCCAATATCATAGAAGAAGAGCCCTTAGTGTGGGATGGAGAATTTGAAATCTATCAGGAACCAACGCAGGAGGTAGTTGCGCAAAAACAATCAGATCCAATACCAGAGCCCGAAGAGTTTGAAGTTGTAGAAGATGATGCTGTAATTAAAAAACTTACAGAGGAGTTCAAAAATGTAACACCCAAAACGACTGATACGCCGTTTAATCCTGATGCTGTTCCGGAGGTAGAAGATCCTGAGCCTACACACGTTCCTTTTTCTGTGGTAGAGGATGTTCCGGTTTTTCCAGGATGTGAAAAGTTGAAAACAAATAAAGAAAAGGCTGCTTGTTTTTCTGAAAAAATAAGCAGGATTGTTTCCAGAAAATTTAATACGGATATCGGGAACGAATATGGTTTGCAAGGTGTGCAAAGAATCTATACCTTATTTGATGTGGCTGCGGATGGAACGATCCAAAATGTACAAGTAAGAGCTCCGCATCCTAAACTGAAAAAAGAAGCAGAAAGAGTAATAGGATTACTTCCTAGAATGACGCCTGGCATGCAGCGCAAAGAACCGGTAGCAGTTAAGTATCAATTGCCGATAGTGTTTAAGGTGCAGGATTAGTGAAGTGTTAGAGGTGTAATACGATTTATAACTAAAAATTTCGCATATTCATCGTTTCTTTTTCCTTTCTACTTCGTTTAAAAAATAAACCGTAGCTATAGCTATGCTTGATTTTTTTGCCTTGCATAAAGAAAAAATAATTCAATGAATTTATACGAATTTTTTAATCACAAATCGTATAAGAAACCTGGTTGGGTCTTTATTTGATGCCGTTTCTGCCTTAAAATACTCGTTAAAATTTTGCTTTTTGCTTGTGTTTCAAGATAGAATTTGATCGTAATTACTGCTATGATTACTTTTTCTTTCTTTGGCGTGAACAAAAATTAACTGTGTTTTATTTCGGTTATTTTAAGGTAGAAAGGGTATAATTATATTTTTTAATTGGCTGGTTTAAAGAAAAAATTGCGATAACAAAAATGGTGTAATACGATTTATAACTAAAAATTTCACATATTCATCGTTTCTTTTTCCTTTCTACTTCGTTTAAAAAATAAACCGTAGCTATAGCTATGCTTGATTTTTTTGCCTTGCATAAAGAAAAAATAATTCAATGAATTTATACGAATTTTTTAATCACAAATCGTATAAATGGGTTTGATCAGCAGGTTGATTCTGTTGGCATAAGATTTTATAAAAACCCTAAACATAACTTATTATGATGTTGTAGTTGTTAAAAGGTGAATTATAAGTAGTTATAAGTTGTCTAAAATGCTTTTAAGATATATCTTTGCACCACTTTTAAAAAAAGCTATTTATACAACGTGCAAAATTTGAGTGTAACCCAGGTTGATACTGCAAAAGTTTCTGTGATTCAGGATTTTAAAGAGATTACAAAGATGCGACTTGCATTGAGTGTAGTGTTCTCATCCGTAGCCGGTTATTTATTAGGTGTCGATACAATTTCTTGGAATACCTTGTTGCTTTTATCCATAGGAGGTTATTTTATGGTAGGCGCTTCTAATGCTTTTAATCAAATTATAGAGCGTGATCTGGATGTTTTGATGGATCGTACTAAAAACAGACCCATTCCGTCAGGCAGAATGTCTGTAAATACAGCTTTTACTATTGCTGCACTATTTACGATTTTAGGAATTTCTGTGTTATATGTGATTAATCCAAAAACAGCAATGTTTGGAGCGATCTCCATATTCATTTATGTGAGTTTATATACACCTTTGAAAACGAAAACGCCATTGGCTGTTTTTGTAGGTGCTATACCTGGCGCTATACCATTTATGCTGGGGTGGGTGGCTGCGACTAATGATTTTGGCATGGAACCGGGGACCTTATTTATGATTCAGTTTTTCTGGCAGTTTCCTCATTTTTGGGCAATTGGTTGGTTTCTTTTTGAAGACTATCAAAAAGGAGGTTTCTTTATGTTGCCTACAGGAAAAAAAGATAAAGGAACTGCTATCCAGGTTTTGATTTATACCATTTGGACTATAGTTACTTCATTGATACCCGTTTTTCATGTCACCGGAAAATTATACATAACACCGGTTTCGGGTGTATTGATTTTAATTTTAGGATTGTTTTTATTGAGATATGCTATTCGGTTATATAAAACTAGAGATGCAAAAACGGCTAAACAATTAATGCTGGCAAGTGTATCGTATATTACATTGCTTCAAATTATTTATGTAGCTGACAAATTTATTCGTGTATGGATTTAACCCAAGGAACAACAGTCGAAAAGCAAAAAAGAGCAAAGAAAACCATGATGTGGTTTGCTATGATAAGCATGACGATGACTTTTGCTGGACTTACAAGTGCTTATGTGGTTAGTAAATCAAGACAAGATTGGTTGACAGATCTTGTTTTTCCTACAGCATTTATTGCTAGTGTGGTGGTTATTATTGCCAGTAGTATAACTTTTTATTTTGTCAAAAAAGCAATAGAAAAGGAGAATAGAGGATTAGCAACTGTATTGTTGTTTACTACGCTCGTTTCAGGAATATTGTTTATATATATGCAATTTTTAGGATTTGGTGATATTCTGGGGCAAGGATACAATTTTACAGGGCCGACTGCCAATATCGTACCAACTTTCTTATACATTATAGTAGTATTGCATATTGTTCACGTAATTGCTGGGCTTATAGTGCTTTTAGTCGTAATTTATAATCATTTTAAACAAAAGTATCAGAGAGGGCAAACCCTTGGTTTAGAACTGGGTGCTATGTATTGGCATTTTGTAGATGTTTTATGGGTTTATCTCTTTTTGTTTTTATATTTCGTTAGATAATAAAATTGTTTACTTTTGTGGAAAATTTAACAATACCAAATTCTTTATATGGAAACAACTGTTGCTAATACAGGTACAGAAGGTAAAACTTGGGGAGGTGGTAATCAACCTCTCAAAGTGAGTTATGGTAAGATGATGATGTGGTTTTTTATCCTGTCTGATGCGCTTACTTTCTCCGGTTTTCTTGCTGCTTACGGTTTTTCGAGATTTAAATTTATTGATTCATGGCCAATAGCTGATGAAGTGTTTAATCACTTTCCATTTTTACACGGGGTAGATGCTCCTATGTATTATGTGGCATTGATGACCTTTATACTTATTTTTTCTTCGGTAACGATGGTACTTGCGGTAGATGCAGGGCATCATATGAAACAGAAAAAAGTAATTATTTATATGTTCTTAACCATTATAGGTGGAGCTATTTTTGTTGGGTCTCAAGCCTGGGAATGGAAAAACTTTATCAAAGGTGAATATGGTGCAGTAGAAACAAAAGGAGGTCAGATACTACAATTTGTAGATACTAACGGTCATAGAGTAGCGCTGCACGATATTGCTGTAGTAAATAGTCATAAAGAAAGAGCACAACACGAAAATAAAAATGGAGTTTGGTATGAAGCCGAAGGAACGCTCCCAACATATACTATCGATGAGATAAAAGCTGGTTTTGCAAAGCGTAGTGATCTTTTGATAAGGACTCAGGTGCTAACAGAAAAAGGCGAAAAGACAGTTTTATCAAGAGAAGAATCTCTGAGAAGATTAAAAACAGATGCCGTAGGAATAGTAGAAGGAGCAAATCTAAAGCATAACGAATATGGAACGCCATTATTTGCTAATTTCTTCTTCTTTATTACAGGATTTCATGGATTTCACGTTTTTTCTGGTGTAGTGATTAATATTATCATATTCTTTAATGTGATTTTAGGTACTTATGAGCGAAGAAAGAATTATGAAATGGTAGAAAAAGTTGGTCTTTACTGGCATTTTGTAGACTTGGTTTGGGTATTTGTATTCACATTCTTTTACCTGGTTTAATAATAAAAGATTTTAGAGATAATAATATGGCACACGATATAGCACATCACGAATCAAATACTGCGAGAATCTGGAAAGTGTTTTTCATTTTATCGGTAGTTACTATAGTAGAAGTACTTTTTGGGATATGGAAACCGGATTTTATGAAAGCTACTTTTATTAGTATGAAGTTACTAAACTGGTTCTTTATTATATTAACATTATATAAAGCGTATCTAATCACCTGGGCATTTATGCATATGGAAGGAGAGACAAAAGGATTGAGAAGAGCTGTCGTATGGACAGGAATATTTTTAATCTGTTATTTAATGTTTATTCTTCTTACCGAAGGAGATTATATATATGAAGTGTTTAAATCAGGACATAAAAGCTGGGACTTTTAATGCAGAATGATTTTAAGTTAAAAACATAATAAAAAGATAGAAAAGACGGTTCATTTGTGCCGTCTTTTTTATTTTTGCATCCGTAATAAAGTAGCATTATAATGAAGAAGTTTCTTGTTCTAGGCGTATTATTCATATTACCATTAGTTGCTTATTTGTTCTTTGCTTCAGGAGTACATAATTTTGCTAAATTACCCATATTACAAGAATCGGTCGGTACGCTTGAAAACTTCGAGAGTATTACTAAAGAAAATATTCAATTCACCAATAAAATTACAGTATTAGGTTTTTTAGGAACTGATGTGAATTTTAAGAAAGGAAATGCTTTTAACCTAAATCAAAAAATTTATAAAAAAAATTATGAGTTCAGAGATTTTCAGTTTGTAATTGTATTGCCATACGGAGCAGAAAAAACAGCTAAAAAACTTTTGGATGAATTAGATGATCTTACAGACGTGTCTGGCTGGAAATTTATGTATGGGACACCAGAAAATATAAAGACCTTATTTGATAGTCTTAATACTCCTTATAGGTTGGATCAAAATCTGGCATCGAATTATGTTTTTATTATTGATAAAAATGGAAATTTGAGAGGTAGAGATGAAGATATCCAAAAAGGCGAAAATAAAGTATATGGGTATGATACAAGCTCTGTAGCAGATCTTAATAATGTTATGGTCGATGATATAAAGGTGGTTTTAGCAGAATATCGACTAGCACTAAAAAAATATAAAGCAGAGCGTAAAGAAAAATAAGGATATGAAGAAATATTCATATGTTGGGATATCATTTATTATTTTAATTTTTGGAATTTTATTTGTTCCAAAAATTATTAATAGAATAAAAGACGCTTCTATAGTTAAAAATGATAGAATGAGCGCGGATAATCCTGTAGCCAACGAAAAATTATCATATCTAAAAATTAATGGAAAACCCAAAAAAGTACCAGACTTTGCGTTTCTAAATCAAGATAGCTTGCTAATTACTAATCACGATTATAATGGAAAAGTATATGTTGTCGATTTTTTCTTTACCAGTTGTCCGACAATTTGTCCAAAAATGAGTAGTAATATGGTATATCTACAGAATAGGTTGACTGATTATAAAGATTTTGGGATCGCTTCTTTTACGATTAATCCCAAAAGAGATACTCCGGGTGTGCTTAAAAAATATGCTGATAATTATAAAGTGACCAATCCCGATTGGAATTTTTTGACAGGAGATAGAGAAGATATTTATGAGCTGGCTAATGCAGGGTTTAATATTTATGCAGCAGAAAATCCAGAAGTTCCAGGAGGTTTTGAGCATAATGGTTACTTTGCATTAATTGATCAGGACGGGTATATTAGATGCAGATACGATGCCTCAGGAAATCCAATTGTTTATTATCGGGGGACTATTGGTGTTGAAGAAGTAAAGGATAAAAATGGCGAAGAAGAACAGATTACAATTTTATTAGAAGATATCAAGAAACTATTAGAGAATGAGTGATATATCCGCTATAGAAAAAAAATATAATAAATGGATCATAATACTATCAATCTCCATCCCGTTGGTGGTAGCGATATTATTTGGAGTAAACCTGCGTAAATTAGGATTTAATGTTACTCCTCTTACCTTCTTGCCGCCAATTTATGCTAGTGTTAATGGATTGACAGCAATTGTTCTTGTAATTGCCTTATGGGCAGTTAAGAATAAAAAGATAAAACTGCATGAAAACCTTATGAAAATAGCAATTAGTTGTTCAGTTTTATTTTTGTTAATGTATATCGCATATCATATGACTAGTGATTCAACCAAATTTGGAGGGGAAGGAACGATTCGGTATATCTATTATTTCATATTGATTACACATATAATATTATCAATCCTAATAATTCCATTTGTATTGATCACCTATGTAAGAGCGTTGGCAAAACGATTCGATACACATCGTAAGATAGCTAGAATTACGTTTCCAATTTGGTTGTATGTTGCAATTTCAGGAGTCATTGTTTACATAATGATAGCTCCATATTATTAATTTGTTATGTTGGCGTAAAGTAGAATTTGTATATGAAACAAAGATACGTATATATCATGCTGTTGTTGATGTTTTTTACGATCCCAATGGACGCTCAATGTGCAATGTGTCGAGCGGTTTTAGAAAGTGAAGAAGGACAAGAAACGGCAAGAGGAGTGAATAATGGAATTGTGTATTTAATGATCATTCCATATTTTCTTATTGGTATTGTTGGGTATTTTATTTATAAAAACAATAAAAAAACATCAAAGACTAATTAACACTTGTACTATTTTTAACATTTTACTAACATGTCGTACTGTAACAAAATTGGTAAAGTCTAAGTCTAATGTGATAGGACTGCGCTAACCAAATGAAGATACGTCTAGAGGAGAACTAATAAAAATCTACTAGAGTCATTTATAAGTATGTATATCGTATGTCTTTTTAAAAAGAAAACAGGTATGGTATTTGTGCCTGAATAATCTTAATCAAAACTTATGATTGAAATTAAAGACTTGCATAAATCGTATCACATGGGTAGCAATTCCCTTCATGTACTCAAGGGAATAAATTTTAATGTAAAAGAGGGAGAACTAGTGGCGATCATGGGATCTTCCGGTTCCGGGAAATCTACATTACTTAATATCTTGGGGATGTTAGATGAGGCAGATTCTGGCGCGTATTTTCTGGATGCTATTCCGATCAAAAATCTTAATGAGAAAATAGCAGCAAGATATCGCAATAAGTTTTTAGGATTTATATTTCAATCTTTTAATTTGATAACGTATAAGAATGCATTAGATAATGTAGCTATGCCTCTCTATTATCAAGGAATAAAGCGTAAAGAAAGATCCGAGAAAGCCATGCATTATCTAGAAAAAGTAGGGTTAGGAGACTGGGCAACTCATTTGCCTAATGAACTGTCTGGAGGGCAAAAACAGCGCGTGGCTATTGCAAGAGCTATGGCTTCGGAGCCTAAAGTACTGCTGGCAGATGAACCTACAGGAGCTTTGGATACTAAGACCTCTTATGAAGTGATGGAACTAATTCAGGGAATTAATGACGAAGGTAAGACGATTCTAATAGTTACCCACGAAGATGATATTGCTCATATGACTAAAAGAGTAGTTAACCTTAAGGATGGAGTTATTATAGATGATACTTTAGTAGAACAAGTAAGAGCGACAGCAAATGTTTGATATAGAGCGTTGGCAGGAAATATTTGATACCATTCGTAAAAATAAATTACGAACCTTTCTCACAGGGCTTTCTGTAGCTTCGGGGATCTTTATTCTGGTTATCTTATTAGGAGTTGGTCAGGGAATGCAAAATGGAATTTCTCAAGAGTTTGAAGATGACGCCTCTAATAGTATTTGGGTATGGACACGACCTACTTCTGTAGAGTATAAGGGACTGAATCCCGGGAGATTTTTTAACATGACCAATGAAGATTATGGCTTTATTTATAAAAAAAATGAAGAATTTATAGAATATCAATCATCAAGAGTACGAATCTGGAATGCTATAGCTTCCTTTGAAAAAGAATCAGGTAATTATAGAATAGAAGGGGTTTTTCCGGATTTTCAATTTATAGAAAATGAAACTATGGTCGCTGGAAGGTTCATTAATCAGCAGGATGTAATAGAAAAGGGTAAAATAGCAATAATAGGGAATAAGATTAAAAATGATTTATTCAAAAAAGATATTGATCCTATAGGAAAATACATTAGATTAAATGATATTACCTTCAAAGTAGTTGGTGTATATAGTGACAAAGGAGGAGAGAGAGAAGAGGAAAGGATTTTTGTGCCATCTACTGCAGCACAACAAGTATTTAATAGAGGCCAAAATATCAACAATCTTTCTTATACCCTAAAACCGGAAAAGGACTTTCAAACGGCAGTGGCAAAATCTGAAGAATTTGTAGCCTCTATGACATCTTACCTAAAAACAAAACATATTATAGCACCATCAGATGAAAGAGCAATAGGAGTTAATAATTCTTTAGAACAGGCAAAACGTTTTTATGATCTCATGTTTATGATAAAGGCATTTTTCTGGTGGGTAGGGGTTTGTACTATAATTGCTGGAGTTGTAGGGGTCAGTAATATTATGCTGATCATCGTTAAAGAAAGAACAAAAGAAATAGGAATTCGTAAAGCATTAGGTGCGTTACCCGTTTCAATAATAGGTATGATCTTGCACGAAGCAATTTTTGTGACTGCGATTGCAGGATGTACAGGATTGATTTTTGGATTACTTTTATTAGAAATGTTGGGGCCTATGATAGAAACAGATTTTATATCAAATCCATCAGTAAATTTTAATGTAGCATTGACAACTGTTTTTATATTAATTTTTGCAGGTGCCGTAGCGGGCTTTTTTCCAGCCTGGAGAGCCGCCAGAATTAAACCTATTGTAGCACTTAGAGACGAATAATATGTTTAGTAGAGATAGATGGAATGAAATTTTAGAAGCGCTTACCGCCAATTGGTTTAGAACCATACTTACTGCTTTTGGGGTATTTTGGGGTATTTTTATCCTTGTAATTCTATTAGCGGCAGGTAAAGGGTTAGAGAATGGAGTGAAACAAGGTTTTGGGGATATTGCAACCAATACGATGTTTATGTGGACTCAAGTAGCTTCTAAGCCTTATAAGGGATTACCCAAAGGGAGACGGTATAACTTTAAGATAGGAGATGTTGCGTCTATAAGAGAACAAGTCCCTGGATTACTTTATATCTCTCCGAGAAATCAGTTAGGAGGTTTTGGGGGGACCAATAATGTGGTAAGAGGACTAAATACAGGAGCCTTCAATGTGTATGGAGATTATCCTGAAATTATTAAACAAGACCCTATAACGATTACTTCTGGAAGATTTGTCAATTATGGAGATATTGATAATAATAGAAAAGTGGCTGTAATTGGAGAAGGAGTAAAAAAGGAATTATTTAAATTTGGCGAAGAACCTATAGGGGAATATATTAAAATACAAGGAGTGAGTTTTATGGTTATAGGAACTTACTTAAAAAAATCTAATAATGGGGATCGGGAACAAGGTCAAAAAGAGATTTATGTGCCATTTACTTCATTTTCTCAAGCCTTTAATCGCGCAGATAATGTAGGATGGATGGCAATCACTGCAGAAGATAATAATTCTATTACAAACCTTAAGAAAGATATTATAGACGTTGTCAAGACAAATCATACGATACACCCAGAAGATAACCGTGCCGTTGGTAATTTTGACTTGTATGAAGAGTTTAGTAAGATAAATGGTCTTTTTGTTGCCCTAAAAGGAGTTGCTTATTTTGTTGGTATTTTAGTACTGTTGTCAGGTATTATTGGTATTAGTAATATCATGCTTATTGTAGTAAAAGAAAGAACCAAAGAAATTGGTATACGAAGAGCCTTGGGGGCTTCTCCCTGGTCTGTTCGTGGACAGATTCTGCTAGAATCTATTTTTCTGACAATTGTTTCTGGGATGACTGGTATTGCAGTTTCTACTGGAGTGATTTTTTTAGTGAATAAAATTTTAGAAGGAGTTCCAGCAAGTGAAGAAACTATGTTTGCTAATCCTAGTGTAAACCTTACAGTAGTTTTTGTAGCATTATTAATTTTAATATCAAGCGGACTTTTAGCAGGATTAATACCTGCTCAGGTAGCAATAAAAACAAAGCCTATAGATGCTCTACGAGCAGAATAATTAAAAAATCAATCAAATTTTACTGTTCTTGAAACAGTAATAAAATCAATATATGCCAAAATGAAAAAAACTGTAACTATTATTATCTTACTTCTAATTGTTGTTGTATTCGGAGGAGCTTTGTATTATTTATACCAAAAGAATCAGGAAGATCCAGTTACCTATAAAACGGAGCAAAGCACAACAGAAACTATTATAAAGAAAACAGTAGCAACAGGCAGTATTGTGCCAAAAGAAGAAGTGTTGATAAAACCGAATATCTCTGGTATTATTGAAGAAATTTATATCGAAGCTGGAGATCAGATAAAATCAGGCGATTTAATTGCTAAAATTAGAGTGATCCCCAATGTTTCTTCGTTACAAAGTGGTAAAAATGCGGTGCAAACGGCAAAAATAGCTCTGGATAATCAAGAGAAAATATATCGCCGACAGAAAGAACTTTTTGATAAAGGGGTAATTTCTGCAAATGAATTTGATGGAGTAGATGTGTCATATAAACAGGCAAAACAAAGTTATGAGGCAGCGCAGCAGAATTATCAGATTGTAAAAACAGGTACAGCCAAAGGTCTGGGGAGTGCTGCTAATACCTTAATACGATCTACAGTAACAGGAATGGTTTTAGAAATCCCTGTTAAAGAAGGAAATCAGGTGATAGAATCTAATAATTTTAATGACGGAACTACGATTGCCGCCATCGCTGATGTCGGTAAAATGATTTTTGAAGGGAAAGTAGATGAAAGTGAAGTAGGGAAAATTAAAGAAAATTTACCTTTAGAAATAACCGTCGGAGCCATAGAAAATAAGAAATTCAATGCAGTTCTAGATTATATTGCTCCAAAAGGAAAAGAAGAAAATGGAGCTATTCAATTTGAAATTAAAGGTACTTTGGATAAAAAAGATACCACTTTTATACGTGCTGGATTAAGTGCCAATGCTTCTATTATTTTGGCAAAAGTAGATAGTGTTATGGCATTAAAAGAAGCTTTAATTCAGTATGATCCTAAAACACAGAAACCTTTTGTAGAAGTTGCTGTTGGAGAGCAAAAATTTGAAAACAGAGATATAGAATTAGGAATTAGCGATGGGATAAATGTAGAGATCAAAAGTGGGATCGCTAAAGAGGATAAGGTAAAAGTTTGGAATCAAATAAAGAAGCCAGAATTTACAAATTAATTTTTTTTAATATTAACTGTAACAACATCGATCAATTATATACTTATAAGGTATTATGAGATGAACCAAATGGTAATTTTGTTATTTGATAATTTAATAATCTATTGGGGAATTCCATCTGACCTTTGAAAAAATTAAAGAAAAACAGATGAAAATTAAAATTTCAATTATATGCTGCGCCCTCTTTGGGATTTTTGCTACTCAGGCACAAGAAAAGAAGTGGACATTGCGAGAGTGTGTAGAATATGCTTTAGAAAATAATATAACGATTAAACAATCAGTTCTGAATTTAGAGGCTTCTGAGATTGATAAAAGTGATGCTATTGGTGCGCTTTTACCTAGTCTTAATGCAAATGCTGGTAATACTTGGAGTTCTGGATTGAGTCCAGATCCAATTACGGGTACCAACAGAACTGCAACGTTCCGAAACTCTAGTTATGGTGTTGGGGTTGGAATTACCTTGTTTGATGGATTGAGAAATGTAAGACGTCTGCAAAGGGCAAAAATAAATAGATTATTAAATCAGTATAACCTTGGGAAATCTAAGGATGATATAGCGCTATTTGTGGCAAATAGTTATTTGCAGGTATTACTAAATAAAGAATCTCTAAAAGTAATAGAGAAACAACATGAGATTACTTTAGAACAACTAAAGCGAACCAAGGATCTAGTGGATGCAGGTGTGTTGCCTCAAGGAGATCTCCTGGAAATAGAAGCAACTTCTGCAGATGAACTAACTAGAATTGTGCAAGCAGAAAATGCTGTATTAATAGCTCGCGTTAGTCTTGCACAGACACTATTAATTAAAGATTATAAAGGTTTTGATATTGCAGAACAAGAATATTTGGTACCGAATGCAAATATATTAGATAAATCGGTCGAAGAAATAAGATCTACAGCAAGAGAATCCAGATATGAAGTGCAAATCGCAGAACAAAATAGATTAATAGCTGAAAAGGATTTACAAATAGCCAAAGGAGCGTATTACCCTACACTTAATGGATCATTTAGTTATGGCACAAGAGAACTTGGGAGTAATAGATTTGTACCAGGAGGTATAGATCCTGATAATCCCTTTACAGATACTGAAATTGGCTTTGTTCAAACTACAGGTGATGTAGTCATAAATAGACAACCTAATCTTTTGATAAATGAAATTGGTCCTCAATCATTTATTAAGCAATTATATCTTAATGATGGTATTTCATATGGAGTATCCTTAAATGTTCCAATTTTTAATGGCTTTGCTTCAAAAAATAATGTAAAGCGCAGTATGATAAATGTAAAACGTGCTGATTTTCAGTTAGAACAGGCAGCATTGGATTTGGATAGTAATATATATCAGGCGTTTGTTGATGCCAAGGGTTCTGCAGAAGCATATGAAGCTTCGCAAGTAGCAGTAAAAGCACAAGAAAGAGCGTACGAATATGCGAAGGATCGTTATGATGTAGGCTTAACGAATGCGTTTGATTTTAGCCAATCTAAATTTAGATTAGAGAATGCACAAAGTAATGCCGTACAGGCAAAGTTCGATTATATTTTTAAAATAAAAGTATTAGAACTTTTTTTTGGAATTAAATTAGCAGATATAAAACTATAAATAAGCAGCTTTCTATTTGGGCTGCAACCACAAAGATTGTACTTTCATAGAGCAAAATTAATTTTTAAAGCAAGTCATGAATAGAAAAACTTTACTAATCATTCTAAGCATTGTTGTCATTGTAATTATTGGACTTGTCCTGGGTAAAAAAGCAGGATGGTTTGGTAAAGATGGAAATAGCAAAGCTGTCGAGATAGCTAAGATCGAAAAAATAAATATTATTGAAACCGTTGCAGCAACAGGAAAAATTCAACCAGAAGTAGAAGTCAAGTTATCTTCTGAAGTCTCTGGAGAAATTATAGAATTGCCAGTCAAAGAAGG
Source organism: Aquimarina sp. RZ0 (assembly GCF_008370685.1). Taxonomy (GTDB): domain Bacteria; phylum Bacteroidota; class Bacteroidia; order Flavobacteriales; family Flavobacteriaceae; genus Aquimarina. Next base: position 60,503 of record NZ_VTZU01000022.1, on the reverse strand, counting down.
GCAACAGGTAAAAAAAGGAGATCTTTTGGTACGTATTAATCCAGATATTATACAATCCGGATTGAATAGATCTCAGGCAGCATTAGAAAATGTAAGAGCGGGATTGCAGCAGTCCCAGGCAAGTCTTAAAGAAGCAAAATTAAATTATGAGCGCAATAAAGAGTTATTTGATAAAGGTGTAATTTCTAAAGCAGAGTGGGATCGGTCTGTATCAGCATATGAAGTAGCTGAAGCTGCCAAAAAGTCTGCGTATTTTAGTGTTCGTAGTGCCCAGGCAACAGTAAACGAAGCAAAAGACAATCTGAATAGAACTACTATTTATGCACCGATGAGCGGAACTATTTCTAAGCTATCTGTAGAACTGGGAGAACGTGTAGTGGGGACTCAGCAGATGGCAGGGACAGAAATTATGAGGGTGGCAAACCTCAGTAATATGGAGGTAGAGGTAGATGTTAATGAAAATGATATTGTAAAAATAGAGGTTGGAGATTCTACCATTGTCGAAGTAGATGCTTATTTAAAGAAGAAGTTTAAAGGATTGGTTACAGAAATAGCGAATTCTGCAGAAAGCACGCTGAGTGCTGATCAGGTAACAAATTTTAAAGTAAAAGTTCGTATAGTAGAAAAATCTTATCTGGATTTATTAAAGGATAAACCAGAAAATTATTCACCTTTTAGACCAGGAATGACGGCTACAGTAGATGTTATTACAAATAAGAAAGAAAATGTTATAGGAGTACCGATTAGTGCAATAGTGATCAAAAGTGATACATCAAGTGCTGCAAAAAGATCATATACAAAAGAAAAACTTAAGGAATCTGATCAAAAATTTGAATGCGTATTTATTAAAGAAGGAGGAACAGCAAAACTTCGCGTTATTGAAACCGGTATTCAGGATGATAGTAATATAGAAATTACAAAAGGTTTACTGGGAGGAGAAGAAGTGATTACTGGCCCATATAATGTAGTTACCAAAATACTAAAAACAGGTGATAAGGTAACGCCTAAAGTAGAGGATAAGGGTAAATAAATTCAGCATAATTGGCTATCTTTGGCTTAAATTTTTATTGATGGCTTATATACTTTGTATAGAAACTTCGACCACCAATTGTTCTGTTGCGCTGGCAAAAAACGGAAAATTGATTGAGTTAAAAGAAGATTATGATACTAAATATTCTCATGCAGAACGCTTACATAATTTCATAGACATTGTTGTTAAGAAATCTGGGATAGTTTTGAGAGATGTAGAAGCTATTGCAGTGAGTAAAGGTCCCGGTTCATACACAGGACTAAGAATTGGAGTTTCTGCGGCAAAAGGATTATGCTATGCATTAGATATTCCTTTAATTTCGATACCTACCTTGCATTCATTAGCTTTACAAGTACAGAACAAAGAAGGGTATATTATCCCAATGCTAGATGCTCGTAGAATGGAGGTGTATTCGGCTGTATTTTCTAATAATCATAAGCAAATAAGATCAACTGAAGCTGAAATCCTATCAGAGGCTTCTTTTAGCGAATATTTAGTAAAAAATAAAGTGTATTTCATAGGTAATGGTGTTACTAAGTTTTCTGAAATTTGTCTGGATACTAATGCAGAATTTATCAAAAAAAAATTGCCATCTGCTAATGAGATGGCAACATTAAGTTATTCGAAATTTTTGAGAAAAGAATTCGAAGATGTTAGTTTCTTCGATCCCTATTACTTAAAAGACTTCGTGACGGGCTAGAGTCACTACTTTTAAGTGCATTATATCTGGATACAAGCCTAATAAGGTCTTCTTCTTTTCTAACTTTTATCTTTTCTTTCTTTATGTAGGCTTTCAATTCAGTTTCCTTATCACTAAAAGAAGCTAATAGCGACTTCCTGTTCATCGGTAACTCCATAATAAGACCTCTTTCTTCTATATAATAAGTAGTAATGGTTTTAACCCTTCCTGGAGCTGATGTTCCACTAACAGAACCTTTCTTGTCTGGTTCAATCACATCTAAGGTGTATCTTTTATAAATTCGATACCTCTCATTTAGTTCTACAAGTACATAATAACCAGATCTTGCTGATCCTCTTTGTGTTTTAAATTCACAATAGTAATAGTAATCACCATCAATTCTAGCATGTGTAGTAGGGCTTTTCACTATTTTAAAGAGTTCATTATTTGCTTTCTTAAACTCTAAAGCATCAGAAAATATATTATATCTGAGTTTAGCATCAAAGGTTCCTGACTTTTCATCGATGACACTTGCTTCTTTGTAGCGAAGAGACGAAAAGATTGAACCTTCATAATCATCAAACATTGCAACTCTTTTTGCCGGCTTTAATAAAGATTGCGGAAGTTGCGCAAACAGAGCAGGCGAAATTATCAAAAATAAAATATGTAGTATTTTTCTCACGGTGTATAGATTTAGTTCAATAAATATAAGAAATTATGGAGATTAAACACGAAAAAAACGGTTTTTAAGTAGCATTTTTGCGAATATGTCAATACTTCTTCTTTTTTGATTATTTTTTTTGTTAAAACAAAAGGTTTTTTTAAATATATCACATAGGAATTTTACGGTAAAACAGTATTTTCTTGAGCGAAAACGATATAATTTGTAGGAAAAAACATCATTTTATAAAACTAAAAGCTTGATTAACATCTTCTACAGGGTATTTACAGGAGTTATCGATACATATGTAGATTAATGTTTTATTTTCTACGAATCTATTCTTCAATAGAGGAGATTCAGATTCAGAGAAACTCCCCGCCATGAGTTTGTTTGGAATATAGTTTTTATTGATTTCTTTTATTTTTGATGATAGTTCATCTCCGACAGTCACTACTTCATAGAATTCTGCGGCATAATTTAGCATAAGATCTAGCCAATTAGAATATCCTGAAGCATAACTTTGTATTTGTGGTTTGACACTATGAAGCATTTGTTTACTGGTCTCTAGGTATTTCCTGTTATCAGTATAATGGTATAATAAGAATAAATTTTTTGCCATAATAGAATTAGAGGCTGGTATAACATTGTCTGTGAATTCTGTGGTACGGGTAATCAGTTTAGGATCTAGATCAGAAGTAAAGTAAAATAAAGACTTTTTTGGATCATAAAAATGAGTATACGTATAGGCGGCAAGTCTTTCTGAGATCTCCAGCCATTGCTGATCAAAAGTGTTTTGGTATAAGGTAATAAATGCGTCAATTACAGATGAATAATCTTCCAAGTATCCATTAATTGTACTTTTTCCTTTTTTGTAGCTATGTAATAATGAATTGTCAGCTTGTAATTGTTTGTCTTTTATAAAATTAGCATTGTGTAAAGCTGCATCCAGAAAACGCTGTTCTCCAAAAACCCTATACGCATCCAGATACCCTTTGAGCATTAGGGCATTCCATGAAGTAAGTGTTTTGTCATCCAATCTTGGTCTGGAACGTTTTTCGCGCTCAGTTAACAAAATATTTTTCCAGGTTATTAGTTTATTGTGTAACTGCTCTTGGTCAATATTGTTCTCTTTTGAAAATTCATCATTACTATCTTTTCGTATTAAAACATAGTTGCCTTTTTCCCATAATCCATAAGAATTGATATTGTAATAGTTAGAAAAGAGCGTATAATCATCACCTAATAGTAAGGTGAGTTCTTCTTTTGTCCAAACATAAAATGCGCCTTCTTCTAATTCTCCCTCTGGGGTGTTACTATCGGCATCGAGTGAAGAGTAAAAAGCTCCTTCGCTAGTAGTAAGCTCTCTAGAAACAAATTCTAATGTTTCATATACGACATCTTTGTACCATGAATTCTTACTAGCCAGATACGCATCAGAATATAAACTTACCAACTGAGCATTATCATAAAGCATTTTTTCAAAATGTGGCACATGCCATTTATCATCTGTAGAATATCTGGAAAATCCTCCTCCTACATGATCATAAACGCCACCATATGATATCTTGGTAAGCGTATTGTTTACAAAATCCTTGAGTTCAGTATTTTTTGTCTGATGCGCATATCTTAGCAGAAAATGATAATTATTGGGCATCATAAATTTAGGCACTCGTTTTGTACCTCCTTTTTGATGGTCAAATACAGAACTCCATTCTGTTACTGACGCTTCAATAAATTGAGTGTCAAAACTGATCTCATCTTCATTAACTTCGATGATATCAACAGATTTGATCCCTTCTTCCAGTTTGTCTGCATATTCTATAAGCTTTTCTGGTTGGGTAGTGTACAGATCAGAAATTTGTTTTAATGCCTCGACCCATTTTCCTTTAGGGAAATAGGTACCTCCCCAGACAGGTCTTCCATCAGGTAATGTAATCATATTTAAGGGCCAGCCACCACTTCCTGTCATCAGTTGTACAGCACTCATATATACCTGATCAACATCTGGTCGTTCTTCTCTGTCAACTTTTATATTCACATAGTTTGCATTCATGAGTTCTGCGACTTTGGGATCTTCAAAACTTTCATGTTCCATGACATGACACCAGTGGCACGCGGCATAGCCAATACTTACAATAATCAATTTATTCTCTTCTTTAGCCTTTTCTAGCGCATCTTCTCCCCAGGGTTTCCAATTCACCGGATTGTGTGCGTGTTGTAATAAATAAGGGCTTGTTTCTTGAATAAGGTCATTTGTGTATGGGTGTTGTTCCATAGGTGTTTTATTTTGACTTGTGCAGGTCGTAAATAATAATGCTAATATGATTAATAATAAATATTTCACTGGAATAATTTTTAAGTAATCTCTAAAAATATAAAAAGCATCCTAAAAAAGTAGGATGCTTTTTATATTTTAAAAAATAAATCTTTATTTTATCTCAAAAGATATTTTAAGATTTACTCGAAATTCTGTTACCTCATTATCTTTTACAATGACTTTTTGATCAGAAACCCAGGCGGATAGAATATTTTTTACTGTTTTTCCAGCTTGTTTTATGCCATTTTTGGTAGCATCTTCCCAGCCTTTTTCAGAACTTGCGATTACCTCTATTACTTTAACAATTGCCATTTTAATAATTTTTTAGTTAATAATTTGAATAAAGAGTCTCTAATATACAAGATACTTTAGTCTTTTTGAAATATTAACTCCAGTTATTTTAATGGTTTTTTCGATATACCTGTAATTTGTTCGACAAACTACCCATTGACAGCTTCAACAGAAGCTACTTTATCTTTAAGCATTTCTTTAAGCATGTTTTCTATACCATTTTTTAAAGTAAAAGTAGAAGAAGGACATCCGCTACAGGCACCTTGTAAAATTACTTTTACTACTTTGCTTTCTGGGTCATAAGAGTCAAACATAATATTACCTCCGTCACTAGCAACAGCTGGCTTAATATATTCGTCTATAATATTTACAATATCTTTTGACACTTCGTCCAATTTTTCGAAGTCAACATCGGCTTGTTTTCCTGCTTCACCTTTGGTAGAAGTAGCATTGGCCGATAATACTTCTTTTCCTTGTTCCAGATATTCTCTCAGAAATTCTCTGATTTCCAGTGTGACATCATTCCAGTCGGCCATGTCATATTTATTAATCGAAATATAATTTTCGTCAATATATACTTCTTTTACAAAAGGGAAATGAAACAATTTCTCTGCCAGTGGAGCCTCCTTAGTATCATCGATGTTTTTAAATTCGTGCCCGGTTATTACCAGTTTTTTATTAGCAACAAATTTTAATACGGCTGGATTAGGTGTGCTTTCTGCATAAATAGTTATCGGAACTTTTTTAGAAGTTTCAGATGTATTGATAACTGTTTGTCCACTATTTAAGTATTCTTTGATTTGTTGTGCTACTTCCTCCTGTACATCTGCCCATTCTACAATGTCGAATTTATCTATAGCAATAAAATTTTGCGCAATGAATACTCTTTTTACAAAAGGGAGATAAAATAATTGTTGCGCTAATGGCGAATTTTTTGCTTGATCTATATTCTCAAACTCATAGCTTGTATGTTCTGTTAAGAAGTAGTTTGCCTCAAATTTTATAATACTTGCATTGGAGGTAGGTTCTATTTTTATCTCAAAATTCTTTTCCATATTCTTATTTTTGACAAATTTACCAAAAGTCAAGTGATATTTTTAAGGATTAACACAGTAAGAACGTTATAATAATTGGGCAAGAATAGATGTTGTTACAAAAATTTATATATTTGGAACTTATATTAATTAATATTTTAAATTAAAAAAGAAATATTAAAGCCCTACAATATAAGCTTTATTAAAAAGTTTATATTGGCATAATTAACCTATTTTCCCCTTTTTTTAAACATAACACCTATAATGAATTTGAAGAAATATTATTTGTTGTTTGCTATGCTGGTGTCACAATTCACTTTTTCCCAAGAAGGGATTCCAGTCTATGCAGACTACCTTTCTGATAACTTATACCTGGTTCATCCTTCTATGGCGGGTGCTGCTAATTCTAATAAAATAAGGCTTACTGCAAGAAAACAATGGTTTGCCATAGATGATGCTCCCAATACTCAATCTGCTAATTTTAATTTTAGAACTGGCGATAAGATAGGGTTGGGTGGAATTATTTATACAGATGAAAATGGACGTTTTTCACAGACAGGTGTATATGCGACTTTTGCATATCATTTACTGTTTTCGAGAGATCGTACAGATCTCAATATGTTATCTTTTGGGATGAGTGGAGCTTTTATTCAATCAAGTGTTGATGTTAGAGATCTTTTTGATCCTACGGATCCTGATCCTGTAGTGGCTCCCAATCAGATACAGAGACAAGGATATTTTAATGTAGATGTAGGGATGTCTTATAATTATTTGGATTGGTTTGCTCATTTTACTGTAAAAAACCTTCTGCCGACTGCAAGAGAAATATTTGATAATACAGATAGTGGTGCATCTATACGGGATTCTAATAATCAACGCAGGTATATCTTCTCTTTGGGACGCGTTTTTGGTTTGGGGACTAGTCCCTGGAGTTTGGAGCCTTCTCTTTTGTATCAAGCCACTGATCAAACACAGGAGAGTGCAATAGATGCTAATCTAAAGGTCTATAGAAGCTTTGGCGGGTTAGCTACCTTATGGGGAGGATTATCTTATAGACGTAATTTTGATGGAGCAGAGTTTTCTCAAACTGGAGTAGCTATAGAAAGTCAAAAGCTACAATATATCACACCATTTTTAGGAATCAATTATAAAAAATGGATGGTAGGATATACATATAGCTATCAATCTAATTCTGTAGTATTGACTAATGGAGGATTTCATCAGCTGACTTTAGGATATGATTTTGCGAGACGTAAAGAACGTTGGAATTGTCATTGCCCTGCTGTAAATGATCAATAGATTAAAAATGACTTTTATAATAGAAAGACTAACCTTTTGTTAGTCTTTCTGTAGTGGTTTTACGATATATTACTTTCTTAGAAGCTGGATTTTGATATTTATTCCCAACTAAAAGACTTTCTTTTTCCCTGAGTTTTTATGGCGTTTATTAATGCAGCTTCCAGATTAGATTCATCTTTATTACCATTGTTTTTGATATAGTTGATACGCTTTTTATTGAGCTCCTGTATTTTTTTCTGTATCTCTTTGCGTTCATTGCTTTTAGTTGAGATATATTGCTTTATCTCACCTTTAGATTTATTCTTGAGCTCTGAGGGTAATTGTTCTTTAGAAATCTCTTCTAAATTAAAATTTTTATCTTCTATAGCATCTACAAGATCCCAGCTTTTGTTTTTATAAAAGGCAGAACTTTTACTAATCGTTCTACTTACAGCATTGGCAGCACCATAAGATTGAGCGTTTGTATCTTGCTCCGATTGCAGGCTCATTTTTTTAGAACCTTCTTGTCCATAATAAATATATGTGTTGTTTAACCTTCTGTTTAATTGAAGAATAATATCATCATAAGGTGTAACTATGTGTATAGTTTTACGATTATGATCTATTGCACTATATTCTCCATTAGTAATATTTGCTGCATCTTTCCACATTGTTTCTATTCCTTGTCTATAGTTACCACAGAATATTGTGTTGATGGTAATATCTTTTTCTTTGGCATCTGTAGCAGCATCATTATAATGTACAGGTCCCTGAGTGAAAGGCTCATTTCCTGCAATAAAAATGAGTTTTAAATGATCATTATTTTTTTTCCAATCCAATTGTTGAATAGAGGTGTTGATTACTTTGCCGCAATATTCATTTCCTCCATTAGTAGTGAGTGCGAATAGCTCTTTTGATATCTCGTCTAAATCATCAGAAAAAGGAAGCACCTGTCTGATATAACCTTCTTTTGATGGTAAGCGATCATTTCCATACTCATACAAAGCAATTTGTAGTTTTATTTGATAGTGTTTACATTTGGCATATGACAATTCATTCACAATCTCCCATAACTGGGATTTGGCTTGGTTGATAAGTCCATCCATACTATTGCTAGTGTCTAATAATAATGCAACCTGAATGTTTTTTGTATTTGGGTCAGTTTTGGTTGTGTAAATCCGATGTACTCCTTCTGTTCTGATACCTGGTTCAAATTTTTTCTCATTTTTGGCATTACACGAAATAGAAATAAATAATAAGCTTACCATACTCCATAAACATATTGACTTCATAATGTTGCTTTTTTTAAATTTTAGATAAAACTAGAATGAACTTTTTTAGATAAAAAATGAGAATGAGTAAAAGATAAGTATGGATGAGTAAATGCCTTATTTGGATATAGGAAAAAGGGAATTCGACCTGATTAATTATTAAAAAAACGAAGAAGTTGCTAATCCCCCGTTTTCTTATCCAAAAGAAATAGAGTAAGTTTACCTATGTTTATCTATGATTATACAAAAAAAGTAACCTTCGTGTTTTGGTTTGTTTGTATGTTGTCTACTCTCGTTTATAGTCAACAAAATGAAAAGCTGAATACTGCTCCAGATTCTTCTATGATGATGATAAGGGGCACAGTAAAAGAAGAAAGTACTTTTAAGCCGATAGAAAATGTAGAAATACAAGTGCCGGGAAGAGGGAATTATAAAACCAATAGCTTTGGTGATTTTAGGATAGAGGCTAGGGTAGGAGATGAAATTATGATTAGACATGATAGTTTCCAGACGATCTTCTATACCATCAAAGGGAATGATCGTATTGATATTATGGTAAAAGAAAACCCTGCCAGGAATAAAGGAAGTCTCAAAAAACAAAAAAAAGCTGCTGCCGCCTATGGTGCAAATCTGGCAGCAGCAAGAAAAGCATTAAAAAAAGAAGCTTCTATAAGTATCGATTATATCACCAAAGCTTTAGAAACCATAGAAAAAGATGATCCTTTTGCAGATGAGAAAAAAGCTGAATTGTTTGAGACACTAGCAGATGTGTATCGATATTGGAAACAACCTGACATTGCCGAAAGTAATTATATCACAAGCCTTAGTAATAAGTACAGTAAAGATGTGAAAATAAAATTGGGGGAGGTCCAATTGCAGAGTGAAAATTATAAGAATGCTTTAAAAACATTTACTGAATTACAGAAATCTAAACTGAGTTATTTACAAAAAATAAAGGTTTACGAAGGATTGGGTGATAGTTATAGAGGGTTGAAAAATGAAATTAGTGCGGTACAGAATTATAGAGATGCATTATCACTGGCAAAGAAAAATAAAATAGAAGATGTTGTGATTGCATTAAATTCTAAATTAGCAGATGTCTTACAGACTCAAGGTAATATTGGCGGTGCCAGAAGGTATCTGGATAATTCTGTAGCACTGGCAAGCCGAAGAAGTAAAAAAACTGCTGCGAGGCAAAGAGCTAAAGCAGCCGATTTTTATAGTAAGAATAATAGTTTTGACAAAGAAATACAATTGCGAAAAGAAGCATTAGAAGATATTGCAGAAATCAAAGATACTAATGAGGGAGGTGAGTTTACAGATTCGATCATACCAGAATCAACTGATGATCGAGCCATCACCTCGCAAGTGCAAAATTATAAGATAGCCAATGCTTTTGCTGCACAAAAGGAGTATGATGAAGCCATTACCTATTATGAAGAAAGCATTAAAAAAGCTGAATCAGAAAATGATTTGGTAGTTCAAAAAGATGCTACCCGTAAGCTGGGAGGAGTATATCGTGCAAAAGGAGAGTTAAAAAAAGCTTCTGAAGCATTTAAAGAATATGAGGTTATTATTGATAAACTTTATATCCAAAAAGAACAGGAAATATCGCAGGCAACCCGTTTTAGTAGAGAATTGGCACAAAAGGCAAACCGGATTACTACATTAGAAAAGGATAGAGAATTAAATGAGAGTAAGTATAAATTAGCAATTGCATCCAGAGAATTAGCAGACCAACAAAGCATACGCCAGCAAATAGTTATCTATTCATTATTAGGATTGACGCTATTATTGTTATTTGCTGGCTATCTAATGTTTCGTAATATGAGACAGCAACGGTATGCTAATAATCTACTAGCACTAAAATCATTGCGGTCGCAAATGAATCCACATTTTATCTTTAATGCATTAAATTCTGTAAACACATTTATTGCTACCAGTGATGAGAGAGCCGCGAATAGATATCTTACAGATTTTTCTTTGCTTATGAGAACCGTTCTCGAAAATAGTGAAGAAGATTTTATTCCGCTAAAAAAGGAAATTGAATTGTTAGAGTTATATGTAAAATTAGAACATTTTAGGTTTCAGGATAAGTTTGAATATCATATAAAAGTAGATCCAGAGATTGATATTGCCTCTTTTATGATACCTCCAATGCTATTACAGCCGTATATAGAAAATGCCGTTTGGCATGGATTGCGATACAAAACTGAAAAAGGTTTACTCTCAATAAATTTTACAAAGACGACACCTAATAGTATTGAAATAATAATTGAAGATAATGGTATTGGAAGAGAAAGATCCAAAGCATTAAAAACGCAAAACCAAAAGAAGCAGAATTCTAAAGGGATGAGCAATATCAAAAAAAGAATACATATCCTGAATACTATGTACAAAGATAAGGTTGATGTTTTTATCACAGATCTTGATAATTCTCAAGGAACTCAGGTGAAATTGATACTTAAAAAAGAAAATAATAGCGTATAAAAAAAGAATCATTGTGAATTTAACTGCAATTATTGTGGATGATGAAGCTAATAGTAGAGCCATCCTTAGAAATTATGTGACCAAATATTGTCCGTCAGTAGAGATATTGGGTGAAGCCGCAAGCGTTCAGGATACGCTGATACTTCTTGAATCCAATGAACCTGATTTGTTATTTCTTGATGTAGAAATGCCCTATGGTAACGCTTTTGATTTATTAGAACAGGTGCCAGATAGAACTTTTGAGACCGTATTTGTAACTGCTTATAATCATTATGCTGTGGATGCATTAAATGCTCAGGCGACGTATTATTTGTTAAAACCAATTGCGATTGATGATCTCATCAAAGCTGTAAATCATGTAAGTTATATAAAGGAAAGAGAGACAGAGCTTCAGGATCAGGTATTAACCCCAAAAGTGAATACGGCTAAGGGAAAAATTACAATACCAAAACAAGATGGTTTCGAAGTGTTGGAGATACCTAAGATTTTGTATTGTCAGGCAGATGATAATTATACACATATATATCTAGAACAAGGGCAGAAATTAGTAAGTAAAACTTTGAAGTATTTTGAAGATTCTCTATCTGATTATGGTTTTGTTAGAATTCATAAAAGTTATTTAGTAAATGTGGATAGAGTGATCAGATATAAAAAAGGAAAAGGAGGGAGTGTTGTGTTATCATCTGGAAAAGAAATTATGGTGTCTTCTTCAAAAAAAAAGGTACTGCTGGATTATTTTAAATGAACTCAAGAAGAGTTCAATGATAAAAGCAAGAAATTCAAATTAAAAAATAATAATAATAAAGCAGCAAACTCATTAAAAATTGCAGCTTTATTATTTTTTTTGTTCAAATTTCCTAATTTTCTATTGCCTGATCGTTGTGTTGTTAGCGTTTCCAGATTGCATAATATTAATAGATAATTGATCACCCTGCTGCGTGTTAATAGTTGGTTTTCATTACCAACCTGCGTATTAACAATAGTATTTTTAGTTCCTGACTGAATGGTTTCAGAGTTATTTCTAATCCCATTTTGCAGGGTATTAATACTATTTTCTGATGAGATTTGTATTTAGACTTGCGAGCTCTATAGTGGTTCCTTGGGAGGCGATACTCTCATTGCCAATACCATTTTGAACTTGCGTAACTGTATTTTCAGAACCATATTGATTGGCCATCACAAGTCCTCCTGTATTAAGGGTTTGTTCTATTTGATTAAAATTACCGTGTTGTATTCCTTCAGCATCACCAATTCCTGTTATGGTGGTGGTAATTGTATTTTCATCTCCTGATTGTATTTGTTTAATTTCAATTTTACCATTCTCTATTTGGTCAGGACTAGCGTTCATTCCCGCCATGTTTTTAAACCCTTCCTGATTTTGCTTAAAATTATGTTGTATAAAATTAGCTCCCCTTGGCAGTTTTATATCCGCAATTACGATATTTTTCTGACCATTTTGAGTTTGTTGAACATTAATATGAGAAAAAGTCACACTGTTATTTAAATCCGCCATTGCTATATTTTCTTGACCTTCTTGGATTTGCTCTACATTAATTCCGCTAACTATTTCACCATTTACCTCGATGACCCCTAATGCTATAATAGATGCCTGATTTCTATCACCCATTTGAATCTGTTCAGCAAAGGTAGCATCTCCGTCAAAAGTTAAGATATTACTTCTTCTGTCCTGAAACTGTTTTAGACCACTATCAAGAATATTAGCATCTGCTATATTATTTTCTCCAATTTGTTCCTGAGTAGCATTACCAAAATCAAATGAGGATATTTTAATATTTGCACTATTTTTTTCCACACCTTTTTGTAATTGATTGATAAATGACCCGCCAAAATTTACAAATGAATTTGCATTTGCTGTATTTCTGGTGCCCTCTTGCTGCTGATTAATAATAGAACCAGTAAGAGTAAATGAAAAAACAGAAGATGTATTTTCGAGACCTATTTGGCTTTGTTCAGAAGAAATACCTTCACTTATGTTAGAAATTACCGAATTTCCAAAACCTTCTTGATACTGCACTATTTTATTTCCAGGAACGGGATTGTCATCAGCATCAAACAGACGTCCGTTATGAATTCCTAGTGCTTTATTAAAATCTCCGATTTGTTCCTGATCAATAATGGTAGCAAAAGAAATTTGCTGATTCGCTTCTGCCTGATTGTAATACCCTTTCTGCAATTGATTAATACTGTTAAAACTTCCTAGTTGTTCTGTTTTTAGACTCTTAAAACGACCCTTTTGATTTTGTGTAATATTTCTATCTCCAAGACTAATGTCTTCTGTTCCTTGTATGTTTGTAGTCGTATTGTTATCCCCGGTTTTGGAAATGATAATTTCATTATTTATTCCTGTTTAAGTGATATCGTTTACATTACCTTCTCCTATCTGGTCAATAATAATTGAATTATTTGTCTGTGCAAAAGAATACGATAGGCATAATATTATGCATATCCCAGTGTTAATACGATTTATAACTAAAAATTTCGCATATTCATCGTTTCTTTTTCCTTTCTACTTCGTTTAAAAAATAAACCGTAGCTATAGCTATGCTTGATTTTTTTGCCTTGCATAAAGAAAAAATAATTCAATGAATTTATACGAATTTTTTAATCACAAATCGTATAAGTGATTTCATATGAATTAATTTTAGTGTTATTGTTAATTAAATAGAAATTTAAAAAAAATATATTCTGTTCGTTCTGATTTTAGGATTTTAGATAATAAAATGAGGATTAAAGTAGGGAATTTGTGGATTGATGAAAATCTGAAAAACTCGAATCAGTTAATTTTAGAGAAAAATTTGGAGATAACAATTCTAAATAGTTGGTTTTAAAATTGAAATGATAACTGGTGATATTGAGTAAAACTAAAACAATTAAAAATTAAGTAGCTTAATTTCTATGGATTTATTCTTGGTGTTAAGAGTTTTTTGTAGCACATGGAGGTCTCCGTTGGTGTGGAAAATATGGGAGCCTTGAATGAGGTTTTTATTTAAGATGTTTCTCTTAGAAAGGATTACTTTAGTTTGTCTGGCAACAGCTTCTCCAGAGTCTATTATGATAATATTTGATGGAAGTATTTTTTTTAAAATCGGCATTAAATACGGATAGTGGCTACACCCTAAAACGAGGTAGTCTATATTCTTTTTGATCATCGGTCTCATATAGGACTCTAATAAAGAATACATTTCTTGAGTTTCGATTTTTCCTTGTTCAATGAGTTCTACCAAGCCAGTGCCAACTACTTCTATAACATCAATAGTGCTGGCATATAGATCCGAAGTTTTGGCAAAAAGCTGACTGGATAATGTTCCTTGTGTTGCTAATACACCAACTTTTTTAGTTTCAGTGTTTTTGGCTGCTGGTTTAATGGCTGGTTCAATACCTATAAACGGAATGTCAAATTGTTCTCTGAGTATTTTGATTGCATTAGTAGTAGCGGTATTACATGCTACTACAATGATTTTACAATTGAGTTCCAGTAATTTTTCTGTGTTTTTGATACTGAGTGCTATGATTTCTTCTTTGGTTCTTTTGCCATAAGGAGCATATTTACTATCAGCCAGATAGATTGTATTCTCATTGGGGAGTGCAATTGTAATTTCCTGCCAGATAGAGGTCCCACCTACACCGGAGTCAAAAATACCTATTGCCTGATTGTTCATGGTGTCTGCTTAGTATATTTCAAAAATAGAAAAAACAGCGAAAAAATATTCTCACTGTTTTTTTATTATCAAAATGTTCTGTTATTTTTTAGATACCCAGATCTTTTTTTACATCTGCCATTAGATCTTTACCATCAGCTAATATAACTCCTGTCCCTGTAGTAGAATCTAATACATATTGAAAACCTTGAGCTCTTGCAACTTTCTGGATAGAAGTACGAGCTTTCTCATAAATAGGTTTCATTAATTCAATTTCTTTTTTCTGAAGATCTTTTAATGCATTTTGTCTGTAGTCTCCAATACTTTTCTCTGTATTCTGAAGCTCTTGCTGTCTCTTTAGATTTTCTTCATCTGTTTTAGTTGTAGCTTCTTGCGAATATTTTTTAACTGTATTCTGTAATTCTAAAGCCATGTTTCTAATTTCGGCTTCATATGTTTTGTTTAATTTTTCTATCTCACTTTTTGCTGCTTTAAAAGCAGGCATGGATTCTACAAGTTCTTGAGATGCTATATGTGCTACTTTAGATTGTGCATTTGTGAAACTTGATGCTCCTAAAATTAATGCGCAAGCGACTAATAGTGTTCTAAACTTTTTCATTTTAAGTAATATTAATTGTGTTATATAGATTTAAAAATTATTCTTTCTAATTATCTTCATTTCCTTCTGTTTCACCTTCATCATTAGAGGGAGATTCTTTTTGTTTTTCGAGTTGTTCTTTTAACCCTTTTATAGAATCTTTTTTTCTTTTCTGAGTTTCTAAAAGTTTAGCTCTTCTTGCTTCAAATTCTTTCTTCTTCGCAGCCCTGATAGAATCTCTGGCAGCCTTTCTTTCTTCTAGCAGTTGTTCTCTCTCCGCTTGTTTTTTTGAAACATTCTTTTCTCTGTCTGTCACTTCTTTTTCTTGAGTAGAATTTCTTTTTTCTTCTCTTTCCAGTGCTTTTTTCTCTTTTCTGCTATTTACTTGCTTTCTTTTGGATGCTCTGTTAATTCTTAGTAATACTTTATCGCTAATATCATATCTGTCTGCAGAATACAGCATAACCATGTCTGATGATTTATCAAAAACAAAATCATACTTCCCACTTTTAGCAACTTCTTGTACGATGATAAAAACCTGATCCTGTACAGGTTGAACCAATCTTTTTTTCTGGATAAATAAATCTCCGTTAGGACCAAATCTTTTTTGCTGATATTCCAGAATTTCTTTTTCTTTAAAGAAAATATCTTCTTCTCTTTCTTCAATAAGCTCTTTAGTCAGTAAAACACGTTCGTTATTGAGATCTTTTCTCATTTGTTCCACTACTTTTAACTCAGCTTCTATTTCAACTTTCCATTTTTGTACTTTCGTTTCTAAATCTGCTGAGGCTTCATTGTACTCAGGAACATTTTCTAAGATATACTCCATATCTATATATCCAATTCTTATACCTTTTTGTGCCTCTGCGGAATTGGAAACAGCTAACCAAAGAATCGTTGTTATTACTAAAAGAACTCTTGTTTTCATAATCCTGTTTTGTTTATAGAAATAATCGTGCCAAAATTAAAATTGTTGTCCTATGATAAAATGAGGTTCCCAACCGTGAGGTTCTGTTTCCAGCCCGGGAATAGGATCAAAACCATATCCAAAATCAATACCTAATAATCCAAATGCAGGCATAAAGATACGTAAACCTACTCCAGCAGAACGATTTAATTGAAACGGATTGAACCTTTTAAAACTATCATAAGTAGCTCCTCCTTCTATAAAAGCCAACGCATATATCGATGCTGAGGGCTTTAGAGTTATCGGATACCGAAGTTCTAACGAATATTTATTATATATTGTTGCCCCGTTATTATCAGAAATTGTCCCATCAGTGCTATTAAGCGGTGTTATCGAATTGTTTTCATATCCTCTTAATGCGATAACCTCTCTGCCATCAAGTGCTGTAGCTCCTAATCCATCACCTCCCACAAAGAATCTCTCAAAAGGGATATTTCCTCTATTATTATTATAGGCGCCCAGAAAACCATATTCTCCAGATGTTTTTAATACTAATGGATTCTTTCCTATTTTAGTTATGGTTGTGTACCAGGTGGCATCAAATTTTATCTTGTAATATTCTAACCAGTCAAAACGTTCCTGATCTATTTCTCCTGTTTCTCGCCTGATATTAGTGATCTGTTCTGCAGCACTGTTATTTACATCTGGATTTATGATGTTCCCTCTATTATCGGTTAAACCAGGATTGTCGAGTATTAGTTCGTTTTCTTGTATACCTATTTCATTTCTTCTATTTGCAAGTTCACTATAATCAGTCCCATCCCATAAAGAGTATGGTAATGACAATTTGGCTACTAAATTAAAATCAGAACCGGAAGTAGGGAAAATAGGGTTAACAGCAGTATTATTTCTATTGATTCCTATTGTATAAGATAGATTGTTAGAAAAACCATTACCAAAGGTAAATAGTCCATTATTAAAGTTTTTAAGGTTATAATGCTGATAACTTATTGCCTGGGATAGGGTGAAGTAATTATCCGGCCAATTTAATCTTTTTGCAATACCAACAGATGCTCCGGTGATTAAAAATTTACTATCTCTGTTTATTTCTCTGTTTCTGCCTCTGCTATTGCTAACAGAAAACTGTGTTGAGTGCGATAGTGATGTGGATAACTGGAAAGGTTTTTTTCCTCCTAACCAGGGTTCTATAAACGATAGGCTGTATGTTTGAAAAAACTGACTTGCCTGAGCTCTTATTCTAAGTGTTTGACCATCTCCCATAGGAAGAGGTGTATAAGCTTCTTTCTTAAAAATATTTCTGATAGAAAAATTACTAAATGCTAATCCTAGAGTTCCTACAAAACCACCACCTCCAAAACCTCCCTGGAGCTCGATTTGACTAGCTCCTTTTTCTACTACAGGGTAATTGATATCTATTGTTCCTGCCTGCGGATCTGCATTTTTAAACTGAGGTTCTAATTGCTCAGGATCAAAGAATCCAAGCTGTCCAATTTCTCTAACAGTTCTTACTACAAGGTCTTTGCTGTAAACCTGTCCTGGTCTTGTTCTTAGAATCCTGTAAACTACGTGGTCATTCGTTTTGTCATTACCCGTTACTGTAATGTGGTCAAAATGTACTAGTTTTCCTTCGCGAATCCTGATTTCAAAATCGATTGTATCATTTTTAATATTGGTTTCTACGGCATCAATACTGGAGAACAAATACCCGTTGTTCTGATATAAGTTTGTTAAATCATTAGCATCAGGCCTGGTATTATCAGCAATTTGTTTTTCTAGCAGTACGCCATTGTATACATCTCCCTTTTTAATGACTAATTGTCTGGCAAGTTGTCGGTCTGTGTAAACACTATTTCCTAAGAAATTAATATTTCCAAAATAATGCTTATTACCTTCTTCGATAGTAAGGTTTAGCGACACGCTATTGTCACTTTCTACAATCAAAGAATCAGAGGTAATACGAGCGTCTCTATATCCTTTTTCTTTATACTTGCTTATGATATTTTCTTTGTCTTCCTGATAGTCTGCTTTGATATATTTAGATCTTTTCCAGAACCTCCAGGGTTTTTTGCGTTTTGTGTTTTTCATGGAAGCTCTAACTTTGTTATCTGTAAGCTGGGAATTTCCATTAATACTAATGTTTTCTACTTTTACCCGATCTCCTTTATCTATTTTTACAAGCATATTTACCTTGTTTGTAGGAAGAGTATCCTCAATAGCAATGGTATTGATAAGAACTTTTGTATTGAGATATCCATCTTTACGATACTTATTGGTAATAAAATTACGCGTTGTAGTGATGAGATTTTCAGTTACTTTGGATCCAGGATTAAGACCGTTATCTTTAATTAATTCTTCAGCTTTACGTTTTTTGACACCTTCTATACGTGCTTCTTTTAATTCGGGTACTTCCTGTATATTTAGTTCTAAATAAGCGGTTTCTCCCTCTACTCTTGTGATGTAAAAATTAATGTCACTAAATAATTCAAGATCCCAAAGTTTTTTAATAATTTGACTTATACGATCTCCGGGAAGTAGAATTCGCTCCCCATTTTTAAGACCTGTATAGGTAATAACAGTATTTTCGTTGTAGGTAGTTAATCCTGTAACCTTGATGTCTCCAATGACATATTCTTTGCCATTTGTACTGGGGATGTTTTGTGCTGAAAGTAATATTGTATTTAATAAAAAAGCAATGAATGCAAAATACGTGATAGGTAATTTTTTTGTCATCTTTTTAACTAAGCTGCTCACTAGTTTTTCCAAATCTTCTCTCTCTTTGTTGATAATTTAATACGGCTTCAAATAAATCTGATTGTTTAAAATCTGGCCATAGTATCTCTGTAAAATATAATTCTGCATACGCAATTTGCCATAGTAAGAAATTACTAATACGTTGTTCTCCACTGGTACGTATTAATAAGTCTACATCTGGAAGGTTTTTGGTATACAAATGCTTATTAATGACTGTTTCATTTATAAGATGTGGCGAAAGTACATTATTTTTAACTTTAATACTTATATCTTGTATAGTTTTTATCAGCTCCTCTCGACTACCATAACTAAGAGCTAATGAAAGGGTCATGTGCTCGTTAGTCTTTGTCTTTTCTATAACTTCAGTAAGTTCTTTTCTTGCTTTTTCTGGCAGTGCTTGTAGATTTCCTATAGCATTTAATCGAATATTATTTTTTTGAAGTGTCTCTATTTCCTTCTTTAAAGAGCTAACCAAAAGTTTCATTAAAGTATCTACTTCTAGCTTAGGTCTATTCCAGTTTTCTGTTGAAAAAGCATATAATGTAAGATATTTTACACCGATTTGTGCAGCTCCCTCTACTGCTTCCCTAACTGCTTTGGTACCATTTTCGTGGCCTATTGCTCTGAAAAAACCTTTCTTTTTTGCCCATCTACCGTTGCCATCCATAATGATAGCCACATGTTTTGGGATGTTAGAGTTTAATTGTTCTTTATTGATCATTTTTTTTAAAAAGCACAATAACATGGTATTCTACCCCATGTAAACGATAATGTGATGCCAGTAAATACATACCAGTCATTATTATCTAGATTACCAAATTTATTTGCATCAAACCCACTATCAGGATTGCTACCATCCAGATTGTCAGTGAATGTATATCTTGCTCCGATCTCGGCCCCCAGTATCCAATGACGACCAATGGTTTTTTTAATACCAACTACCATCGGAATTGCAAGATTCCATCGATTACTATACGTGTTAATTCGATTATTATCAGTAGGATCTATTGCCTTGGCGCCATAGCTGAAACCTGTTACACCAGTGTACAAATAAGGGGTAAATTGAGATTCGTACTCATATAAATACCAATCCCAGAAATTAAATTCTAATCCTACAGATATCTCTTTTACAGAATTAGTAAAACTTAAACCTCTGGCTTCTCTTCTTGCATCGCCCTGTGCGTCATCTGCATTAAGCTCTGCATACAGAAACGAGGCTCTAAACGCGTGTCTTTTACTTCGGTTCCATTTTGCAATTGCGCCCACAGCAAGGTCATTAGGAGCGATGTATGTGGTGGAACCTACATCACCAATATAATTAGAACCTCCTAACATTATGCCTACTTCATAGGTTTGTGAGGTAATAGATTGCGCAAAAAGCAAGACAAATACAAAGGATGCTAAGTATCTCATAGATTTTCAAAAGTTTGCAAATATAACAATTAACTTTAGTTCAAAAGAATTTGAGTAAAAGAGTATGAATTAAAAAACACTTTTTAAAAGAATTTATTGTTTAATTCCGTTTATCTTCTCCCCAAAGCATCTTTTTTCTCAATGTTTTTAAGAAACTATCTCCGCCTAATACGACCAT
Source organism: Aquimarina sp. RZ0 (assembly GCF_008370685.1). Taxonomy (GTDB): domain Bacteria; phylum Bacteroidota; class Bacteroidia; order Flavobacteriales; family Flavobacteriaceae; genus Aquimarina. Next base: position 39,925 of record NZ_VTZU01000022.1, on the reverse strand, counting down.
ATTAATTTTAAAAGGAGCTTTCTTTATTATTATAGTGGTTTCATTAGGTAATGTATGAACTCTTGAATCCAGAGATACCAAATAATTATCTTCTCGACTCGAAATTTTTAGTTTTATTTCTTGATTATCAGGAATGACTAATGGTCGGGCATTAAGGTTATGCGGTGCAATGGGCGTTAGTACCATGCTCTCAGCGTCAGGCATCATAACGGGGCCACCACAGCTTAATGAATACCCTGTGGATCCCGTAGGAGTACATACAATAAGTCCGTCAGCCCAATAAGAAGTAAGAAACTCGTCATTTAAGCTTGTATGTACTGTAATCATAGAGGTTGTGTTTCTTCGGCTAACCGCAATCTCATTCATAGCAAAGTTTAAAACGCCAAACTCTTTACTTTGTGGTACTGTTTCTATGGTAACAATACTTCGGGGAGACAGATAAAATTCTTTATTTAGTATAAGATCAATACTATCCTGAATCTCTTCTTTTTGAATTGTTGCCAAAAAGCCTAGTCTCCCTGTGTTGATTCCTGCAATCGGGATTCCCAGATCTCTTACATAAGTTATCGTTTTAAGAATTGTACCATCACCACCAATGCTAAAAAAAAGATCATACGAATGATCTAATTCTTCAAAAGTACTGAAGTGAGAATAGCTTTTATCAATGTCATCGTGGAGATTTATGAGTTCCAGAAAATTTTTCTCAATAACGACCTCTATATTGTTTTTGTCGAGTGTTTCTAGTAATTGCTGGATATATACTCCGGATTTTTCGTGATAAAACTGGCCATAAATACCTATCTTCATTATCGTTTGATTTGTATTAATCGGTTTTTATATGTTGAGATATTTCTCTAAATATTGAGATCTTTCTTTAAGATTGCTTAAGAATGAATCTTCATGATGCTTCGATACTATATTATAGCTATATCGTCTGAAAGTCTGAACAATATTATTAATGTCGCTATCATTTATTTTCACAGTGATTTGCGCTACATCATTTTCCATATTAGAAATAAATAAGCCTAACAATTTAGCATTGTTGGACTCGATAATTTGTGCAACCTCACTAAATGAATAGTCTAAGATACCTTTTTCTACTATTAAAATATTACCGGGCTCGCTGAGAAAAGGAGTTTCATTAAAGAGGTTCATAATATCTCTTAGTTCGAAATACCCTTGATAATTATTGGCATCATCAAGCACTGGTATTATATTGGAGTGGTTCTGGGCAAAAGATTCTAAAATATCTAACCAATTAGCATCACTCCTTACAAAGAAACCTTCTAAGGCATATTGATACGAATCTAATGTTTTTTCTGCTTCAAAACATCGTATATCAGCTTCAGAGATACATCCCATATAAGTATTGTTTTTTAGAACTGGAAAATGAGTGTAGGTTAACTCATTAAACAATACTTGTGCGTCTGCAACTATTGAATTTGAAGAAAGCGGTGCTATCTCATTTATAATGTATAAACTTGTTTTCATAATTCCCGGGGCTTTTTTATGCAAATTAATCAAAAATATGCAACTGTGGTATTCTCAAGTTCGTATTTTTGTTTTTTACTAAAGTTACATCAAAAACTATGACAAAGTTAAGTGTTAATGTTAATAAAATAGCAACATTACGAAATTCCAGAGGAGGAGATGTTCCAAATTTACTTAAAGTAGCCGTTGATATACAGGGTTTTGGAGGAGAAGGCGTAACAATCCATCCCAGGCCAGATGAACGACATATTAGATATCAGGATGCTTTTGATTTGAAACCTGTTGTACATACAGAATATAATATAGAAGGTAATCCAATACCTAAATTTATTGATCTTGTACTAGCCATCAAACCTACTCAGGTAACCTTGGTTCCTGATGCAGAAAATGCAATAACCAGTAATGCCGGATGGGATACAAAAAAGCATAAGGCGTTTCTGCAAGAGGTGATTTCTGAGTTTAAGCGTAACGGGATTAGAACTTCAATTTTTGTCGACCCTAAGAAGGAAGTGATTCAGGAAGCCAAAGATACAGGAACAGATAGGATAGAGTTATATACAGAAGCTTTTGCCTCAGCATATGCTATGGGGAATATGGACTCAGTTATACCGTATACAGATTGTGCACAATTGGCTAACGATTTAGGTTTAGGTGTGAATGCGGGGCACGATCTATCTCTTGATAATATTAAGTTTTTTAAAGAAAATGTACCAGGATTGCTAGAGGTTTCTATTGGTCACGCATTAATAAGCGAAGCACTATATTTAGGGATGGAAAATGTGGTGAATATGTATTTACATAGATTAAAATAATCAGTTTAGGGATGAAATTATATGCTAATGTTATTGGTGATGGAGATCCATTCGTAATCTTACATGGATTTTTGGGGATGGGGGATAATTGGAAAACTCTTGGTAAAAAAATAGCAGAACAAGGGTATCAGGTACACCTGATAGATCAACGAAACCATGGGCGTAGTCCTCATAGTGATGAATTTGATTATTCGCTTTTAGCGCAGGATTTATTAGAATATTGCAATGATAATGATCTGGATACTATAATATTGCTCGGGCATTCTATGGGTGGAAAAACCGCCATGTTTTTTGCATCTCAATATCCTGAATTGCTAAGAAAAATGATTATAGCTGATATTGGTCCTAAATATTACCCATTGCATCATCAGGATATATTAGATGGTTTAGCTTCATTGGATTTCGAAGTTCTTAAAGAAAGAAAAGATGTAGATGAAGCGCTAAGCGTTTATGTGAGAGATGCTGGCGTGCGTTTATTTCTAATGAAGAACCTATTCTGGAAACAAAAAGGAGAACTTGGATTACGGATATATCTAAGCGCATTAATAAAAAAGTCATCTGAAATAGGTGCAGAGCTTGCCAAAAATCTTATATTTAAGGGAGAAACTCTCTTTTTGAAAGGAAGTAAATCAAATTATATACTTGAAGAAGATGTGTTTCGTATTACAGAACAATTTCCTAATTCGATCATAAAAGAAATTTCTGATGCTGGACACTGGTTACATGCAGAAAATCCAACAGCATTTTTGAATGAATTAGTAGCGTTTGTTAAAATGTAAAATAAAAATACTATGTACGCATAATATTTTGATGAATTTCTTGGAAAATTATTATTTTCTATTAAATTTGGAACATTATTTATTAAATTCTAAAAAACAATTCTAATTAATTATGAAAAAACTATTATTATTGGTTCTATTTGCCTTGGTGACATTGATCACTTATGCCGGTGGATACAGAGTGAGTGTGCAAGGGCAGAGAGCTATAGCAATGGGGCATACAGGTGTCGCGGTGGTCAATAGTGCTGAGTTGGTGTTTTTTAACCCTGCAGGTCTTGTATACTTAGAAAATAAATTAAATGTTAGTGTTGGAGCAAGTGGTATTTTTACCGATGTGATTTATCAAAATAGCGAATTTGGGCTTTCTGCAGAGACGGATAGCTCAGTAGGTACTCCGCTTAATCTGTATGGATCTTATAAAGTTAATGATTGGATGTCTTTAGGTTTAGGGATCTATACTCCCTATGGTAGCGAGGTTACCTGGCCTACCGATTGGGCAGGTTCTCATTTGGTTAATAGCATAGAATTGGCAGCCATCTATGTGCAGCCAGTGGTGTCTTTTAAGCTTTCAGAATATTTTAGTATTGGTGGAGGACCTATTTTTGTTACAGGCTCTGTTAAATTTGACCGTAATGCGAGTAGGACTGCAACAGATATTGATGGTAATCGTTCTAATATTGCGGTTGACGATTCTGGGGTTACAAACTGGGGATGGAGTATTGGTGGTATGTTTTCACCCACAGAAAAATTTAGATTAGGATTTAGTTATCGAAGCGAAATTATTTTAGAAGCAGAAGATGGGGAGGCTACATTCAGTAATTTTCCTATATCTACAAGACCTGGGATTCCTGCAAATGGAGCAACTACATTTAATGCAGAATTACCACTACCGGCAGAGTTAACAATAGGATTGTCATATGAGTTCCTGGATAAATGGTTATTTGCTTTTGATTATAACAGGCAGTATTGGAGTGTTTATGAATCTTTGGATATTACCTTTGGTAATGGAGCTTCTTCTTTAAACCCACGTAATTATAAAGACTCTTCTGTGTATCGATTTGGGTTGCAATATGATGCTACTTCCAAAATATCACTACGTGCAGGATATTATCGTGATGAGTCTCCTGTTCAGTCAGGTTTCTTTGCACCAGAAACCCCTCGTAACGATTCAGATGGATTTACTGGAGGATTTAGTGTTGCTATCACGCCCAGATTGGCGATTGATGCTTCTTTCTTTTATCTAAGATTCGAAGAAATAGACGAATCTTATGATTTTTATCAGGAAGATGGGCAGAATATTCCTTTTGAAGGAACATATAAATCAAGTGCTTTTTCGCCAGGTTTGGGTTTAACTTATAAATTATAATACAAAGATGAGAAATACTATAAAATATTTAGCAGTTCTGGCATTAGGTATAATAGCGTGTGAGCCGGAATTTGATACGCCGATTGATGATGAAGGAGTGTATTCTAGTGGAGAAGCCGATTTTTCAAAATTTGTATCGGTAGGAAATTCTCTTACAGCAGGTTTTGCTGATGGAGGATTATATATAACGGGACAAGAAAATTCATTTCCTAATATATTATCTCAGCAATTTGCGCTGGTCGGTGGTGGTGAATTTACACAACCATTAATGGCGGATAATACAGGAGGAATGTTGATTCCTGGAGCAGATACGTTGCCTAACAGGTTTGTGTTAGTTTTTGATGCTGATGGAGCTGCGGTAGGCCCTGCAAGACTTTCTGGAACACCTACAACGAGTGCTGCAAATAATATTAATACGGGTAGCTCTTTTGGTAATCTGGGAGTTCCCGGAGCAAAAAGTTACCACTTAGGATTTGAAGGCTATGCAGCACTGAATCCTTATTTTGGACGATTTGCCAGTGGAGCAAATGCTACCGTTATAGGAGATGCAGTAGGACAGAGTCCTACATTTTTTACATTATGGATTGGCAATAATGATATTCTTAGTTATGCTACTTCCGGCGGTGTTGGAGTAGATCATAACGTAACGGGGGAGATGAATCCTGCAAATTACGGGGCTGATGATATTACGAATAATGAAGCATTTGATGGGGTATACCGACAATTGGTTGGCGCACTAACATCAGGAGGGGCCAAAGGAGCATTATTAAATTTACCAGATGTTACTTCTTTGCCATTTTTTACTACGGTGCCTGCGAATGCGATACCATTAGATGCTGCGACTGCAGCTTTTTTAAATGCAAGATTTGAAGCATATAATACTCAAATTCTTCCAGGTTTAGCTCAATTTGGCTTGATTACAATGACAGAAGTTACAGAAAGACAAATTAATTTTGTTGCGGGACAAAATTTTGTAACAATAACTGATGAAGCATTAACAGATATTTCTATGGCAATACAAGGACCTCCCTTTAATCTAGACCCACAGACAGCAAGTGTTTTATCTCAGTTAAGGCAGGCAACCCCACAAGATTTGATTCCGTTGACTTCATCAGGCAATATCGGTGTGGATCTTATTGGTGATGGTTCTGCAGTTACAGGAGTGTCGGTTCCTCTTGGGGATAAAGATGTTTTAACTGTTGCTGAGCAAGAAGCAATTTCTAATGCGCAAACTGCATATAATACGACTATTCGCGAGGTGGCAGAAGCTATTGGATTAGCTTTTGTAGATGTAAAATCAGTTTTAGCACAAGCAGCCGATGGAGGTATTCCTTTTGATGGAGGTTTAATTACGTCTACTTTTGCGTCTGGAGGTGGGTTTTCTTTAGACGGTTTGCACCCTACGCCTAGAGCACACGCCTTGGTGACAAATCTTGTTATTGAAGCAATTGAAGCTACATATGGAGCTACGCTGCCAGTAGTGAACCCCGGGGATTTTGGGACTGTTACTGTAAGTAATGAAGTGAATTAGAAAAAAATATTTTTTAAAATAATTGAAACCTGCTAATTTTATTTAGTGGGTTTTTGTTTTTTTAGTAATTTAATCATTAATCTAAACCAATGAATTATGCAGTTTATATTAAAAATGATTTTGAGCGCTATTGCGGTAGTGGTATTGGCTAAAATTCTTCCGGGTGTTGGAGTTGATAGTTATATTAGTGCACTCATAGTAGCGGTAGTATTATCAGTGCTCAATGCAATTGTCAAACCTTTATTAATTATACTAACGCTTCCTGTGACGATTATAACGTTGGGATTATTCTTATTAGTAATTAATGCAGCGATTATACTTATAGCAGATCATTTTGTGTCAGGTTTTGGTGTTAGTGGTTGGTTGTGGGCGTTGATATTTAGTGTGTTATTATCTGTGTTTCAATCTATATTATACTCTATTTTGAAGAAAGATAAAAACTAACTGTTTTTCAGTAAATTAAAACTTTGTCAAGAGATAAAAAAGTCTTACTTTTGCAACCCGATTTTTAGTACAAAAAAGCAGAGATAATGAATATTTCAAAAGAGCAAGTAGACGATTTAAATGCTGTGGTAACGGTAGATATCACAAAAGCAGATTATAGTGATAAAGTAGAAAACATTCTTAAGGATTATCGTAAAAACGCTAACATTCCCGGTTTTAGAAAAGGTCATGTTCCTATGGGGTTGGTGAAAAAACAATATGGAAAAGCAGTATTGGTTGACGAGGTAAATAAATTATTACAAGATGCTTTAAATAAATATCTCACAGAAGAAAAATTGGACGTCTTGGGAAATCCATTACCCAAAGAACAGGAAAGTTTTGATTGGGATACAGAGGATTATTCTTTTGAGTTTGAGTTAGGGTTAGCTCCAAAATTTGAAGTTGTTCTTAATGGAGCTGAAGCTATTACGCATTATAAGATCGTTGCTACAGAAGAAATGATTGATAACCAGATCAAAACTATGCAGAAGCAATACGGGAAACTGGTAGCAAAAGATACTGTAGAGAAAGGTGATACTGTAAATGGTGTTTTTGCAAATGAAGAAAAAGGAATTGATAATCAAGCAACAATCGAACTTGAAAAAATAAAAGGAAAAGGAAATCTATCGATTTTCATAGGAGCTAGCGTAGGGGATGTGCTTGCATTGCAGACAAAAGAACTTTTTGAAAATGATCAAGACTTGATGAATGCCTTAAAAATTAGTCAGGATGATATTCAAGAGTTGGAGGATATTGAGGTAGCATTTACGATCTCAGAAATCAATACGCAAGAGTTAGCAGATTTGGATCAGGATCTTTTTGATAAGTTATTCGGGAAAGATACGATTACAAGTGTAACAGAATTGAAAGAAAGAATTAAAAAAGATGCAGAAAGTCAATTCGTGCAACAATCAGATCAGCAGTTGCTCAATAGTGTTACAGAAAGTATTTTAGAGAACACCAAATTTGATTTACCAGCTGAGTTTCTGAAGAAGTGGATACAAGCTACAGGCGAAAAACCTCTTACAGAAGATGAAGCAAAGGATGAATACGAAAAGAGTGAAAAAGGATTACGTTTTCAATTAATAGAAGGAAAAATTATTAATGATAATAACCTTCAGGTTACATTTGAAGAATTAAAAGATTTTGCTAAGGATTTGATTAAAGGACAGATGGCTCAATATGGTCAAATGTCGCCAGAAGATAAAGAACTAGAGGAAATCGCTGCTAGAATATTGTCAAATCAGGATGAGGTAAAAAGAATTTCTGAACAGCTAATGAGTCAGAAATTATTGGCTTACTATAAAGATAACGTTACCTTAGAAACTAAGGAGTTGAGTTTTGATGAATTTGTAAAAGAAGTTTACAAATAATCTGCTTTAGCTACTAGGATTTTATACTTATATTTAGGGCGTTAAACCATGACTTGGTTAACGCTTTTTTTATAAAAATTAAATTTCAGAAAAAGAAAATATGGACTACGGTAAAGAATTCGAAAAATACGCTACAAAGCATCACGGAATCAGTAGTAATTATTATGATAATATCATTAGTAGTATGTATCCTGTGGGGATGACTCCTAATATCATAGAAGAACGTCAAATGAATGTTGCTATTTTTGATGTGTTCTCTCGCTTAATGATGGATCGGATCATTTTTTTAGGTACTGGGATTAATGATCAGGTTGCTAATATTATACAAGCTCAACTTTTATTTTTGGAGAGTGTAGATTCTACCAAGGATATACAAATTTATATCAATTCACCCGGAGGAAGTGTTTATGCCGGTTTAGGGATCTATGATACGATGCAATTCATAAAACCGGATGTAGCTACTATTTGTACTGGGATGGCAGCATCTATGGGGGCTGTATTGTTGTGTGCAGGAGAAAAAGGAAAACGTTCTGGATTGCCACATAGTAGAGTGATGATTCATCAACCACTTGGTGGAGCGCAAGGACAAGCAAGTGATATAGAGATTACTGCTCGTGAGATTTTGATATTAAAAGAAGAATTATATCAAATCATATCGAAACATTCCGGACAGTCTTACGACAAAGTTTATGAAGACAGTGATAGAGATTATTGGATGAAAGCTGATAAAGCTCTTGATTATGGAATGATAGATGAAATTTTAAAAAGAGAATAACTATATCTCAGAGTATTAAGAGATATAAAATATGTCTTTCTAATTGAAGTTAGATAGATAGTATATTTGAATTAGATAATTATGCCGAAAGAAGACTTAGAATGCTCGTTTTGTGGAAGGAAAAAACCTGAAACTAATTTATTAATAGCAGGCTTGGATGCTCATATTTGTGACCGTTGTATTGTACAAGCACACGGTATAGTAGTAGAAGAAGCCAAGGATGAAGAAACAGGTGAACTTAGTAATGAATTAATGCTTCGTAAACCAATGGCTATTAAGAAATTTCTTGACGAATATGTTATTGGTCAGGAATTTACCAAAAAAGTAATGTCTGTAGCTGTTTATAATCACTACAAACGTCTGTTGCAGCCACATACAGATGATGATATTGAGATTCAGAAAAGTAATATCATTATGGTGGGGCAAACAGGAACCGGAAAGACCTTGATTGCTAAAACAATTGCTAAAATGCTGAATGTGCCTTTGGCAATAGTTGATGCTACAGTACTTACAGAAGCAGGATATGTTGGAGAGGATGTAGAAAGTATTCTCACTCGTTTGTTACAGGCAGCAGATTATAATCTCGAAAAAGCTCAAAGAGGTATTGTATTTATTGATGAAATAGATAAAATAGCGAGAAAGAGTGATAACCCGAGTATAACAAGAGATGTATCTGGAGAAGGAGTGCAGCAAGCATTACTGAAGCTTCTCGAAGGAACTGTGGTAAATGTTCCACCAAAAGGAGGTCGTAAGCATCCTGATCAAAAATTTATAGAAGTTAATACAGAAAACATTCTGTTTATTGCAGGAGGAGCTTTTGATGGAATCGAAAATGCAATTCAGAAACGTTTAAATATGCAGGCTATGGGCTTTAGTGCTTCAAAAAATGAAGATACTATAGAGAAAGATAACCTGTTGCAATATATTATTCCTAAGGATTTAAAAGATTTTGGGCTTATCCCCGAGATTATAGGAAGGCTTCCTGTATTGTCTCACATGGATCCTTTGGATACCAGTACTTTAAGAGCGATTCTTACAGAACCAAAAAATGCTATTATTAAGCAGTACAAAAAGCTTTTTGAGATGGATAATATCAATTTTTCTATCACAGAAGGAGCGTTGGAATATATAGTAGGAAAGGCAGTAGAGTATAAGTTGGGTGCAAGAGGATTGCGATCATTATGCGAAGCAATATTGACAGATGCAATGTATGAGCTTCCAGAAAGTGAAGAAACTGAATTTAGAGTCTCTAAAGACTATGCTGAAAAAAAATTGAATAGGTCTACAATTAATAAATTAAAAGCAGTCTCTTAGTAATTTAATACGATTTGTGATTAAAAAATTCGTATAAATTCATTGAATTATTTTTTCTTTATGCAAGGCAAAAAAATCAAGCATAGCTATAGCTACGGTTTATTTTTTAAACGAAGTAGAAAGGAAAAAGAAACGATGAATATGCGAAATTTTTAGTTATAAATCGTATTACTCCTTTATATTGATACAAAAAAGCTCCGTTGAAGAATCAACGGAGCTTTTAATTGAACACATCTTAGACTTTTGGCTTCAAGTCATAAATTTTGGCTTCTGTTGTAATAATGAAGTGATTTTTCATAGCATTGCCTTGGTAGGTTACAGTGATTTAAAAATAATAAACCACTGTGTTGAACATGATATTTACGGACAAAAAAAGTCAAGATATTCTTTTATAAATTATACACATTATTTATAATAATAAATTAAGTTAGTGTTTTTATGAGTCTAAATTTATTGGTCATTTACTGAGTAGCGGATCATGTCTTTTTTATTCGATAGTATTGCTTCTGTATTTTTAATAACAAGATCTGAACTATTTTTTAGGTTGATGTCAAAACCATTTTGAGAAATTAATGCTTCATAATAAGTTACCTTAGATATTTCTCCATAACATATTTTATCAACTTTAATAGATGTATTTTCCTCTGTGATTAATGTTGGTGTTTTAGAAAACTTTGTTTGTTGATATACATTTTCATTAACCAAAGTGTCTCCTGTACTAGTGCTTCTAATTTCTTGTGCAACAATGACTACAGACGATAAGACGAAAATACAATTTAACAGTAATTTTTTCATATTTTGGGAACTTGAGGTGGTTTGTAACAAACTGAAAACAAAGTTAATATGAAAATAACCTACCCAAAAGATATTTTTTATTTTTTAGATCAAGAGTTTTTTTTAGAGGATGAAATACTCAAAATTTTGAAAAAAACAGTGTTTTTGACCTTATATTTATACGGTAAAACCACATATTCTGACATGTAAATAGTGTGTTTTGTCCATAAAAAAGTCAATTATTAACTTAATAATCGAGATTTAAATGTTCCGGGGTTTGTCTCAGAATTGAAATATTTTTTTCAATAAATGCCCTCGACTTGTCCTGAGATAGTTTTTTTTAAGGGGTAAAAGAATTTATTTTGTTTAATTCTAGTAATTCTTCTAGATATTTTCGAGTATTCGATAGTCTGGGAATTTTATGTTGACCACCTAATTTGTCGTTTTTCTTTAACCAATCATAAAACAAATGTTGCCTGGCGATATTAATCTGTAGTATATTTAGTGTCGTGTTATTATGCCTCTTGGCTTCATAATCACTATTGATTTCTTGTAGATTTTGATCAAGGATTTTGATAAACTGTTTTAGGTTTTCGGGATGTTTTTTGAATTCGATCATCCACTCGTGTGCGCCTTTTTCTTTTCCTTCCATAAAAATAGGAGCAGCCGTATAATCTACTATTTCACTATTGGTTTCTTTTGTTGTTTTTCTGAGTGCTTCTTCTGCATTTTCAATAATAAGTTCTTCTCCAAAAGCATTTATATGGTGTTTGGTTCTGCCAGATACTTTTATTCTATAGGGAGACACAGAGGTAAAACGAACGGTATCACCAATTTTATATCTCCATAATCCTGCATTTGTTGTGATGATAACAGCATAATTTTTCCCGATTTCGACTTCACTGAGTGGGATAACCTGTTGCTTATTGGTTCCATAAGTTTCCATGGGAATAAATTCATAAAAAATACCATAATCCAGCATGAGTAGTAGTTCAGAGGAATCATTATAATCCTGAATTGCAAAAAAACCTTCAGATGCATTGTAGATTTCATAATATTTAAAAGAGTTTTCCGGAAGGATTTTTTTATATTGATCAATATAGGGTTCAAAACTTACCCCTCCATGAAAATAGACTTCTAGATTATTCCATATCTGAAAAAGATGTTCTTGCCCTGTGGTTTCTAATACCTGGTTTAATAAAACAAGCATCCATGAAGGTACTCCGGCAAGACTTGTCACATTTTCCTGAATAGTTTCATGTACAATTGCCGTCATTTTTGTTTCCCAATCACTCATCAAAGAGATTTCATTACTAGGAGTAGAGCTAAATTCTGCCCAAAAAGGCATATTATCGATAATGATGGCTGATAAATCTCCAAACGAAGTCCCATTTTCTTCGTATAATTCTTTGCTACCTCCTAGACGCAGGCTTTTTCCAGTAAAAAGTTTAGAATTTTCATTGTTGTTTAGATACATGCACAATAGATCTTTACCTGCAGCATAATGGCAATCCTCCAGTGACTCCTGGCTTACGGGAATAAATTTACTTTTGGCATTTGTAGTTCCGCTGGATTTGGCAAACCATTTAATGGAAGTAGGCCAATAAATATTTTGTTCTCCCAGACGGCTTCTCTCGATCATAGGTTCATATTCCTCATAAGATCTTATAGGAACACGCTCTTTGAAGGTTTCATAACTATGTATGGAAAGAAAATCGTAGGTTTTGCCAATTTCTGTATGTTTAGCAGTTTCCAGCAGTGTGTGTAATAACTCCAGTTGTACTTCATTGGGGTATCGAAGAAAAAGTTCTATCTGATGAAAACGTTTTTTTAAAAACCAGCTGGCAATAGAATTTACTAAAGGGATTGGCATTTTTTGATGTATCTTTAGGCGGTAATTAGTATTAATTTGACTGTGTGGTTGACTTTCATTAAAAACTAAAATAGTAAAAATAATTACATTCTTTTTATGATTATAACTTATAACTAAATTTTTTATGCAATATCAGGGAGTGCTAACTAAGATGCAGACAGAGATAGGAACACCAATTCAATACTATTTGGTTTTTGAATCTGATTTTATTCATATGAACCAATTATTGAATAAAACGCTTCATATTAAATTTATAGGATATCAATGTTTGGCGTGTGGAAAGAATAAGAAAATTTATAGACAGGGGTATTGCTATGATGACTTTTATAACCAGCCTCAGGTAGGGGATTGGGTGATGCGACCAGAATTGAGTACTGCTCATTTGGGGGTTGAAGACAGAGATCTGGACTATGAGAAAAGGGCTCAGTTACAACCGCATATAGTATATTTAGCAAATTCTAGCAATGTGAAGGTGGGAGTAACCAGGAAGTCTCAAGTTCCTACGCGTTGGATTGATCAGGGTGCGCATGAGGCTATAGAGATTGTAGAGACTCCAAATAGATATTTGGCAGGGATTACAGAGGTCGCATTAAAAGCTCATGTTGCAGACAAAACGAACTGGCGAAAAATGCTTAAAAATGAAATCGAAGATGCAGATTTAATAACATATAGGGATAGGCTTCAAGAATTTATTCCGGATGAAGTAAAAGAATATTATATCAGTAGTAATAAAGAAACTACACTTGATTTTCCGGTATTTCAATATCCAGGCAAATTAAAAAGTTTAAATCTTGAAAAAACACCGGAATACACTGGAGTTCTAAAAGGAATAAAAGGTCAATATTTAATCTTTGAAGATGATACAGTGTTTAATATTCGTAATAATGAAGGATATAAAGTGACATTTGCTATGTCATAGGAGCGCATTATGCTATGAATAATTTCAATCCCTGAGCAAAAGAAATTATAATCAATGCGATACCAATAATTCTGAATAACTTATCTTTAGAGTGATCTGACTTTTTACTCATTCTATTTCCCCATTTACTGTATAGGTAAAGTGTGATTATTTTTCCAAAATAAACGCCACAAAAGAAAAGAAATAATGCTGTCAAAGGGGTTGATAAAGTAAGCTCAAACAGGTGTTTATTTGTTAAGGCAATAGCGACAATCCAATAAATAATAACTGGAGGATTCAGAAAAGCTAATGAAAAACCAGTCAAAAATTTAGATTTCCCAATTTTGGTTTTTACTTGTTTTTTATTTGGTTGTGAATTGTTTTTTTTAATTAGAAAATAGACTCCAATACTCAAAAAAACAAGAATTATAATCGCTTGTATCCACTGATTATTTTCAAAAAAAGCAGAAAGCTCTAAGCTACAGTGTAAAGCAAATAAAGCTAAAAAAACTTCTCCGACTCCGGCAGCAATTGTAATTTTAAAAGCTTTTTTGGTATCTTCTTTTATCGTAGTATTAATAACCGCTATATTGACAGCTCCAAGCGGTAAAGCACCAATTATTGCAGTTAATAAGCCTAGTATGAGATATAGTGTGATCATATCTATTTAGTAGCAGTAGTGTGAGTAAGCTTACATCTAATTTAATAAAAAACACTAAAAGTAACAATGTAATTGTCGCTTTTTTCTTTCAAATCTTTAAATCACTTCAGTGTTTAAAAATTTCCTTTTACACCAATCCTCATTTTTTTAATGACTTCTTCAAAGTAAAGGATGGTCCATATTATTTTTTCGGTATCTGCATAGGCTACTAGTTCCTCAATGGATTGTTTTGTTACTTGTAGAGATTCCCGAGTAGTTTCATTATTTTTCTTCATCATCTTTAAGTGATTGGCATCTTCTTTTATGCCAATATCTTCCAGACGAACACCGGGTTCATTTGTTAGTGACAAAAAAGGAATCACAGTAATAATTTCCTGTACTCTGTCCTGATACAATTTAATGAGTTCTCCTTTTTTTAAATCTTCGAGATCACTTATAGTATGAAATTTACTTATTTGGTCTTGTTGTATAAAAAAGATGGCATCATCTTTTTTCTGACTATATGTTATATGAATAGTCAGAAAGAAGAAAAAACAAATGTTGGATTTAGAAATGAACATAGGTATGTGGGTATAGTATTTTTAAATTGTATCAGAATTCTTAATTGTTCTAATACAAATAGATGGATACTCTGATTTATTGCATCACCATATAATTGTTTAAAGATTCTTTAAGTTCAAATTTTGGTATAGTTTTGCTTTTTGGATCAGCAAATAGTGTTTCTACTCCAACAAAACTTTGAGTAAATCGATTATATTTCAAAATATCTAAAACACCTGTACTTGGTTTGTAGCTTGCTTTTACACCTTCTCCGTGAATATTGAAAAAACTGTTATCCATTTTGAATGACTTTTCTATCACAGAAAGAGAAGTGTAAGATTGATCAAATTTTACAACATCAGAAAATCCTGATATTTTGGAATTATGAAGGTAGATTAAAGCAGAATTGGATGCAGAAATCGCTGATGTGGTATGGATATAATTGCTTTTGTCAGATAAATTTACAAACGTAGAGTTTGTGATTGTTACATCTGTAATAGCATTTGGTTTTATATATCCTAATTCTTTGTCATATCCATCAATTTCTATCGCATAAGAACCTTGCGGACTTGTGATATAGGGATGACGTATTGCCATTAAGTAGTCCAGATCTCCTTTAAAACCTTCAGAAATTTGAAAATCATCATCTTCAGCCATATAAGAAACTACTTTTCTTATATTATTATTTCCGCCACTCCAGTTAAAAGAGTCCTGACCAGAATAGCTAACCATTACATGATCTATAATAGAAGCCGTTCCGATACCGAATAGAGATAACCCATTAGAGTTTTCCTGTCTTTTAGTTTTGCTTCCTGGAAATTCAATTCTCACATATTTAAGAATAGTAGTTTGTTCTTGATGATCCGATCCACCGTATATAGCATATTGCGGATTAAAATTTCCTTTAATTATTCCATTACCGGATACAGAGTTTACTTTTCCGGAACCAGCGATAATGATTCCTCCCCAATCCCCATTGGCTCTGGACTTTGGAGCTTTGTTGGATGTAAAAACAATTGGATATGCTTCTGATCCAGCTGCAATCAACTTAGCGCCTTTGGCGATTATTAAGTTTGCCGGATTTTCGTGATCACATCGTATCGTTGTGCCTTGCTGGATTGTTAGTGTTGCTCCATTGGTAACATATACATCACCTGATAATAGGTAAACAATATCGTTTCTTAGAAACGTATCATCCGCTATCATATTAGGGAGTGTTTCTTCAGCTTCTGGGTAGTTTGTGGCATTAGGTTCAAAATTGGTCCATCCCCTTACCCACTTGTTGTCATTTTTATCAAAATCTTGACCATTGGTGAATAAAACAGTAAATAATAAAAATGAAGTTAATAAAACGCATCTTAGTCTCATATGTAGTATTATTTTGGGGTTACAAACTTGGAGGAAAATTCTTTCTTCCGATTTAACAATGCTAAAATACTATACTTTTTAAAAAGGTGGTTACGTGTTTACCGCAAAATTTGTACGTTTATCGTTATTTTTGTGTTTTTAACTTAACTTTATTCGTAAATTTCTTACAAAATTTTAAAATTAATTGTTGATTTTCAATCACTTATATTTTGTTTACTTTTTTAAGAATAATAATAAACAAAATAATTAACAATTTAATTTTTATTTTACAAAATAAATTAAATACCTGATTATTAGCATTTTAAGTTTGTATCGAAAATTGCTTAATTAGTGTAATTGTTACATTTATTAACTTTTTTATGAAGGTAAAGTGTAGTTTATTTGTAAAAAATACGCTTTATGTCGTTGTTTTTTAGTTTTCGTCGATTCTTTTTAAAGATTCATAGTTGGTTTTTTATCGATTATATTTTAGTTATCGCAACAGCATAAATATAATCACAACCTTATATTTAAGTTTTTTCCTTCACGAGCTGTAATATATTGTTTGATTATTCGGGGTTCATTATCCTCTGTTGGTTCTATATTGAGCACTGGAGGCTGTCACTTACTGGTCGTCCTGTATAATCGCAGTTTTGAAAGAATCCGAAAAAGAAATCCAAAACTCGAAATTCAGTATCATCGACAATCAAAGTAACTCGTGTGCTTGTAAATATTTGATTTTAAGGGATTAAAAGTGAATTAAGCTAAAGTTTGTGCGCTATATATTCCCTGATTATTTTTGAAATAAAAAAATCATTTCAATGAATTTATACGAATTTTTCAATCACAAATCGTATTAATAGTACTGTAGGAGCAGGTTACTCTTAGCAGTAAACTACCTCGTGTGCTTGCCCCGAGGTAGTTTACTCTATCAACCCTTCACCTTCCAGATATAGATTTTCTAATTGTTGTTTGATCTCATCAGACGGATTTGTCCACATGCCACGCTGTATAGCTTCCAGTAGACGTTCGCTCATATCTTTTAATGCCCAGGGATTGTTTTGCTTAATAAATTCTTTATTCTCGGGAGTGAGTAGATAGCTTTCTGTAATCCCTTCGTACATAAAATCATCGATAAGATTGGTAGTTGCATCATAGGCAAAGAGATAATCCAGTGTCGCTGCCATCTCAAAAGCACCTTTATAGCCATGACGTTGTACGCCTTTAATCCATTTAGGGTTAATCACCCGCGATCGATACACTTTTAATAATTCTTCTTTTAGAGTTTTTACTTTTGGGGTTTCTGGTCTGGAGTTATCACCAAAGTAAATTTCGGCAGCATCACCTTTTATCGTCTTTACAGCATTTGCCAATCCACCATGAAATTGATAATAATCATCGCTATCTAAAATGTCGTGTTCTCTATTGTCTTGATTTTGTAGTACAATCTGCATCGCTTGTAATCGATATTGAAAAGATTCGTGGGCGGATACGCCTTTTTTAGAATTTCCGTAAGCATATCCACTCCAATTGATATATACGTTGGCCAAATCTTCTTGTGTTTGCCAGTTTTTCTCATCAATCACTGCCTGTAAACCTGCTCCATACGCACCGGGTTTGGATCCAAAAACACGGTATAAGGCTCGCTGTGAAGCTTCATTCTGCGGTAACCCTTGTGCTTGCCATTGTTTTTGTTCTGATAAAAAGCGTTTACGGATTGGATTCTCTTCTGCCGGTTCTTCCAGATTTGCCAATCGTGTAACTACAGTATTAAACAGGTTGATCACATCTGGAAAAGCATCCCTGAAAAAGCCAGAAATACGTAGCGTGACATCGACTCGTGGTCTTTGTAATTTGATCAAAGGTATGATCTCAAAATCGGTTACCCTGCGATTGGCATTTTTCCAAATAGGGCGTACCCCCATTAAAGCAAATGCCTGAGCAATATCATCTCCTCCAGTACGCATGGTAGATGTTCCCCAGACAGAAATCCCTATAGTTTCCGGATAATCCCCATGTTCCTGCAAGTACCGATCAATGATTAGTTGTGCACTCTTTTCTCCTAGTCGATAGGCAGTTTCGGTAGGAATGGTACGTACATCTACAGAGTAAAAATTTCTCCCTGTTGGTAATAAATCAACGCGTCCGCGTGTGGGTGCTCCCGAAGGCCCTGAAGGGATGTAATGTCCATTCAGCCCATGAAGTAGTAGATCCAGTTCATCGGTAGTTTTTTCTACTTTTAATAAGGTTTCAGACGTTATATGTTCTATCATTTGCAGTGTTAACGGATATCTTGTTGATTGTTGATTTTCCTTTATATAAGCAACCAATAAACGCTTCACAATACTTTCTAATTGAGCCACTACCTGTCCTGCTGTTTTGCAAAACACTTCTTCGATTGTAAGTTCCATAACCTCCGTATATGGAATCTCTAATATATTTTCTTTAATACCCAGATCTTCGGCTAGTAACTGTGTAATTCCTTTTTGTCCATATCCCGGTACACGATGCAATGCAATTAATAGATCGATCAATTGTTCATCAACGGGTGCTTTCCCAAAAATATGTAATCCATCTCTGATTTGTGCTTCTTTCAACTCACATAAATATCCATCCAGTTTTACCAGTAATTCGTTTACATCATCAGAGGAGATCCCTAAATCCACATTCAGTTTGGTGTCTTTAACCAGTTGTGCAATTTCTTTTTCTAAAGCGCGAGATCGTTTAGGGTCTAATGAAGCAGCTTCATAATACTCATCTACCAGATGTTCTAATTTCATCAGGCTACCATAGCTTTCTGCTCTCGTCATAGGCGGAATAAGGTGATCAATGATCACAGCTTGATTTCTTCGTTTTGCCTGTGTGCCTTCTCCGGGGTCATTAATAATAAAAGGGTAGAAGTGAGGCAGCGCTCCGAATATTGCAGCAGGAAAACAAGTTTTAGGATCTAGAGATACACTTTTTCCTGGTAACCATTCCAGATTTCCATGTTTTCCTAAATGGATCACCGCATCAGCTTGATAGTTATTCTGTAACCAAAAATAATAAGCTAAGTATTGATAAGTAGGAGGCAAGTCAGGAGAATGATAAATGGCTTGCGGATCCTGATTATATCCTCTGGAAGGTTGTATACTCACAAAGATATTACCCAATAAAAATCCTGAAACTATGAATCCTTTTTCTGTAAAATAGGGATCATCTTCTGGGGAGCCCCATTGTTCGGTTACTTTATTTTTAAGTTCATCTGATAAGGTCGAAAAACATTGCTGGAATTCTTTATAATTAAATAGCAATGCATGAGGTCTGGTCATCGTTGTGGTAACATCATTGGTGGTTACTTGTGTAATCCAATGCATGATCTCTGTTCCGCTTTTTGGTAATTGCTCACCCACATGATATCCTTCAGCTTTAAGCGCATCTAATAAAACGATACAGCTTTCGGGAGTATCAAGTCCTACTCCATTGGCTAAACGACTATCTTTATTGGGATAGTTAGGTAAAATGACTGCAATTTTCTTTTCACGATTCTTTTTGGTTTGTAAACTTGTCCATCGTTGTGCCAGTTCCGCCATAAATTCGCAAGCAGGAATATAAGCTTCATATTTTAGGATAGCACTATCTGTAAGTGTATCTTTTTCTATTTCTTTTTTAAAAGAAACTGCCCGACCAATAATACGCCCATCAATTTCTGGTAACGCCACATTCATGGCAATATCTGTAGGTGGTAATCCAAAAAGGCCTTTTTTCCACACTTCTTTATTGGTGGTAGAAAATATAGCCTGTAACACTGGTATTTTCAGGCTTTCAAAAATAAATTCGGAGCCATCCATAGGCTTTATGGTAAACCCTGTTGTATTGATGATCGTATGTACCTCGCGCTTTCCATGGTGCGTCATTAATTGCTGTACTTGCTCTAATAAGGTTGCATCTCTCAGGTTGCTTGCAAACACAACAAAAGCATTCATTCCGCGAGTTTGTAAAGCCTTACTGATTGCTGTTATTGGGGCTACATTATCCGATAAATAATGTGTGCGATATGCTAATAAAACTACATTGGGTCTTGAAATATCCAGGGAAGCTTCTAAGGTTTCCTGAGAAAGTATTCCAGCATCA
Source organism: Aquimarina sp. RZ0 (assembly GCF_008370685.1). Lineage (GTDB taxonomy): Bacteria > Bacteroidota > Bacteroidia > Flavobacteriales > Flavobacteriaceae > Aquimarina. The sequence continues at coordinate 19,795 of NZ_VTZU01000022.1, read as the reverse complement.
GAAGTATATAAGAAGACATCAGCAATTGATTGCGCTGAAGCAACCGTAATTTTGGTGTCAAAAAAGATATAACGTAAATAATTTAATAAAGCTACCGAATTTTCTTTTCCTCCTTCTTGTAAATATTGCCTGCATTGGTGCACAACCTGTATGTCTGCACCTGATAATTTCATCAGTTCATAATCGGGTTCATGCGCGGGTAGAAACAATACTGTAACTCCTATACGTTCTTGTAACGCTTCCAAGGATTCTACGAGGTATTTATAATAACTGATACCTCCCAGCATACTACAGACAATTACCTTTGCTTTTTCAAGCACTTCTTCGAGATAGGTGTCAATGGTTAATTCTTGTTTTAGGTATACCAAATTGGTCATACGCAAACTTGGTAAGGTATCACCATCGGTTTCATACAATTGTTTGTATGCCTCATTCATCGTATGAATCTCGGTATCCCCGGCACTTAAAAACACGATGTCGCCAGGCTGTTGCTCTATATAAAAAATTTCATCATCATTGGGATTCCACCCACCTGGTATAGTTGCTACTAAATGCATATGTTTTCTTGTTTTAACGCTGCCCAATACAAATGAATATAGCTTGCGTACACGTTTTTATACGTATATATTTTTGTGATTACTTCCTTTTCTCTTGCAGAAAAAACGTGCCCTATTTTAGAAATGCTATCATCATTAGATACGCTCGAATAATGAAATTCGTGTCCCCAAATTTCTAAATCATTCCATACTACTTTTCGATATCCTAAAGACAATTTTTTGTTTTCCATAGAAGTCGTAAACGGAAAAACCTGTGCCATTGGATAGGCAACTCCTGATTCATCAATAATACTTTTTCCCAGATACATCATCCCGCCACATTCTGCATAGATAATCACACCTTGATCTGCCGCTGCTTTTATCTGAGTACACATTGCTTTATTTTCGGATAGCTTTTTAAGATGTAATTCTGGGTAACCTCCTGCCAAATAAATATAATCAGCATCAGGAAGTTTATGATCATGTACCGGACTAAAATAAACGATAGTACCCTTATCTTCCAGCCATTTTAAGTTTTCTACATACGTAAAACTGAAAGCTTCATCGTTGGCTATTGCTATTATTTTGTTAGAATTAAGTTTTTTTTCTCCTATTTCTTTCTGAAAACGTTCTATTTCTTTAGCTACTTCTATTATTTGGGGAATAGAAATATGAGTTGCTATATGAGAAGCGGCTTTTTCAACAACCGTTTCAAAAGTATCTTCAATATGCAATCCTAAATGACGAGACGGAATAGTAATTTCATTGTTTGGAGGAATGTATCCTAATGAAGGTATTCCAACGGCATCGCAAGCATCCTTGAGAAAGCTGTAATGCGATTCTGTTTTTATAAAATTAAATAGTACACCTGCTATTTTTACATTTGGATCAAAGGTTTTTAATCCGTGCAAAATAGGAGCCATGGTGTATGCCATACTACTGGCATTGACAACAAGAATCACAGGAATATCTAATAATTTGGCCAATGCAGCAGAACTCCCCTGATCTTTTACGGCGCCATCAAATAAGCCCATAACACCTTCAATAATACTAATATCTGCTTCTTGTTGATAGGTGTTAAAAAGCGTTATGACATGTTCCTCTGGCATCATCACAGTATCCAGATTGATGGCTGCTTTTTTTGCAGCTCTACTATGATGGATCGTATCAATATAATCAGGGCCACACTTAAAAGCTTGTACTTTAAACCCCTGATTTGTTAACCAGCGAGCTAGCCCAAGTGTGAGTGTTGTTTTTCCGGAATTACTCCAGGGAGCTGCTATTAGAAAAGCTTTAGACATATGATCAGTTAAAAATCAGAAACGGCTGCATACTCCAGTTGTAATAGGTGTGCCAATTGTTTTGCTTTACCTAATTTCACAAAACTACTCTCGGTATCAATTATTGTCGTTTTTAGCACTTTACTCAGATGTTTTTTATAGGTATTGATCGCATATTGAAATGGTTCTGTACAACCTGTGTTTGCTTTTCCATCTGTAAAAACAAATAATTGGGTGAGTTGAGGGTTTAGAGATCTTAAAAGTTCATATACTTTAAAAAAAGCAGCACCTAAGTTAGTTTTTCCACCAGTTCTTAACTCATAATTCAGATTAGTAATCTGTTTGGTATTTGTAGTGAATTCTTGTAATATTTTAGCGGTTGTATCTTGTAGTGCCACCATAGCATAGTGTATTTTTTGTGATGGATATGCGTGAATCGTTTTTTCGATAATTCCTTTGATATATCCCATTTGTTGGCCCATCGCCATAGAAGCACTGGTATCTATCAAAAAGATGATGCGAACCATCGATTTCTCAGTAAATTGCTTATATATGGGTCGAAAACTACCTGTTTTTAGATATGTTTTTACGGATTTTAGAATAGCAAGATCAGTCTGTTTTTGAGAAGGATAAGCTACTGGTGAAACTTTGTTAAGAACATCCAGTTTTATTTCTTGCTGTTTACTTTTTTTGGGAGCAGAGAATTGCAATCCCTGTTGTACTGCTTTGGGTAACTGAAATTCGGTAGTATTAGAAGACTGCTCCTCAGTTGCTTCCTGTTCTTGTGAATTTTTGCTTTGGTCATTCTGATCGTTAGGATCTTGATCAGATGGTGGTGTATACTCTTTAGCGCGATGCTGCAATACAAAAGGGGCTATTGTATCTACCATTTCCGGGCTTACTTCTGTTTGATTATGATAAGCGGCGTATGCTCTCGCAGTTTTGAGTAACAGAATATCTGCCCGCATTCCTTCTACTTGATTTGTAATCGTAAGTGCGGCGCATTGTTCCTGTACTTTTTCTGGAATTTTGATCGTATGTATTTGTTGTTTTGCAAAAAGAATATGTTCCTTGATAGCCTGCTCTTCTTTTTCGAATTGCAGATAGTATGCTGTTGGATCACTATCAAACTGAAGTCGCTGCATAGCAATCTGAGAACGTACTTTTTTATCTGTTGGAGTGGCTATGGTAACACTTAATCCAAACCGATCCAGTAATTGTGGTCTCAAGGCACCTTCTTCTGGATTCATAGTGCCTACCAGAGAAAAGCGACTGTCCATCCATTGAGAAATACCTTCTCGCTCGAGATGATATCCACCGGTAGCAGAAGCATCCAGCAATACATCCATCAGGTAGTCATTAAGTAAATTAATCTCATCAATATATAAAAATCCTTGATGCGCCTGCGTCAATAATCCTTTATCGACAACAGTTGTTTTTTGATTTATTAAAGCTTCCAGATTAATACTCCCTAGTACCCGATCTTCTGTAGCTCCGATAGGTAAATTAACAAATGGAAAATCGCCTCCCATCAGCTGACTTAATCCGCGAACCATGGTTGTCTTAGCTGTTCCCTTATCTCCTGTGGCGAGTACCCCACCAATACTGGGGTCAATCAGATTGAGTAATAAGCATAATTTTAAATCTTCCTGAGCTTTTATCGCAGTAAAGGGATAGGTATATGTTGGTTGCATTTGTATCTTTGTATGATATGGTAAAAATACGGAATTCTGTGCAACAACTTATAATTTCATATGCGGGTAGCTACTCTAGAAGATAAATCCAGAATTGTTGATATTATTAGCCACTCTTTTGATAAGAATACATCTATTAATTATATAGTAAAGCAAGATGCTAACAGAGAAATAAGATTAAAAAAATTAATAGAATACTGTTTTTTATATGGGTTAAAATTCGGTAAAATATTTATTTCAGAAGATGAGAACGCTGCGTGTATTATTTTATATCCAAAACTTAAAAAATTCAGTTGGAGTACTGTTATTTGGGATTTGAAACTGATTTTTGAAGTAATAGGGTTAAAAAAAGTGCCTAAAGCTTTGAAAAGAGATCGATTGCTGAAAAGTAAACATCCCGATCATTGTTTTGTTCATTTATGGTTTATAGGTGTTGACCCTAATCATCAAAAAAAAAGAAAAGGAAGCAAATTACTAGAGGAGGTAGTGACATTTTGTGGCACTACCCCAATATATCTCGAAACTTCAGTTGCATCAAATATAGTTTGGTATCAGCGTTTTGGTTTTGAAACTGTAGAAACCATTGATCTTGGTTATACCTTATATATTCTAAAAAAATGCTAGTATGTATACTAATAAGATTAGATACTACTTACTTAACTTTAATAGATAGATTTTAATAAAATTAAGAATGCATCTCTAAAATTGCATTTTAATCATCTTCACTTTTTATTTCCATCATCATATTGTAATGCCCTTTATTTTCTGTATGAGTAAATATGTTCTTAAAGACGACCAAATATCTCGAAATAGTTTCTTCTGGAGTTTCAACAAACAAATCATCAGGGAAAGTATGTGATCCTTCATTTGTCCAGCTTAAAAGAGATCTGCAAATGCTTTTTTCTTCAGCAGAAGAAAATTTATCAACCAAAAAATCATTCCTTTTGTTTCCTAAAATATTAAAGAAGTTTTCCAAAATCCTTCTCATAGTATTCTGAATTGTTATTCCAGAGCTTTTTTGCCATTCTTTTATTTCTCTCCATAGTAATTCATAGGATGATTTGATCGGATTTTTTTCTCCATAACTTTGTATTGTAGATCGATTTTGATTTTTTCGGATAATCCAATAAAGAGCTTTTTCGCCTCTATCTTTTCTATCTTCATAAGATACTTCTTTATGGAAATAAATGTTATGCGTTAAAACAATGATTTGTTTAATATTTCCTTTTCCTGATTTTATGCCTTTAATAATTTCTTTTATAAGAGTACTGACAACAAATAAGATGTTACTATCCAAGCTACAAATAGGGTCGTCTATAACGAGAATTCTTTCATCAGTTACAGTATCTTCACTCTCTCCTCCTTTTGCTAATTGAAGATAATATAAAAAAGTAATAAATGTAATTTCTCCTTCACTCAATGTTGTTTCTGCAATGGTACCATCTTCTCGTTTAATCTGATAAAACCCTTCGTCATCGGCGGGCACGATTTTAAAATTAGTAAAACCATAAGTTTTTAGTAATCTATTTATTTCATCAATTGTGGGTTGAATACTGGTAACATTTTTATTCAGATTTTTTATTTCAGAGTTTAGTAAATTAAAATCCTTTAATTTTGCTTCTATTTTACCGTTTAATGAATCTATACCTTTTTGAAATCCTTTATTTTCGGTATTAAATTTTCCTAGCTCGGTACTAAATTCATCTGCGATATATTTCCATATGAGTTGGATGAGTTTTTCTTTTTCAACTTTAAAATTTACAACAATATCATTGTGTTTTTTTATCTCAAAATTTGCATCTGTTATCAAGCCTGAAATCAGTTCTAATTGCTCTTTTAATTTTACTAATTCAATGCTTCTGCTGGGTTCTTTAATTTTATTGTTTAACAGTTGATTATTAGTAGTACTCAGGCTGATTACTGTTTTAAGACAGGCTGAAAATTTTTCGATATTAAGTTTTGTGTCGCTTAAACTACGTTGATTTGATTCTATAGTATTTAATTCGTGAATCAGGTTAGAAGTAAGTAGATTGTATCCTTCTTTCAATTCCTTAATCAGTTTTATATCTTCTACAAATACGTCATCAAAAAAACTGTCTAATTGGTTCTTGAAATCTTTAGTAATTGTCTTCTGTTGACAAAATGGGCAGTTTTTATCGTCCTGAATATAAGTGCGACCTTCATTTACCCAGTCATTGATATTCAGCTTTTGGATAAGTTTTGCTATATCTACATCAGATTTACCCACAATTATTTTTTGCCAAATAGGAGTATTCTCTATTTCGAGTATTTTGTTAAATTCAATTTCATTTATTGAAAAAATACTTTGTGGGACTTCACCAAAAATTGTTTTAGCTTTTGCTTTAAGAGAATCAAATGTACTTATGGGAGAAATATTATTTGTAGATTCCTGCAATAACCTGTCTTTAAATTTTTCTTTACTAATTGAACCTACAAAGGCATCTTTAAAAATGGGTTCATATTTTTTGTAAATTTTTTTCCATGAAAATTCCTTAAAATCTAACATCAGAGTTTCCTTTTTCTGAATCTGAGATTCTAGAGTTTCTCTCATTCTTCTTTCATCTGCTTTTAAGGTTTTAGAAATTTCTATCTTCTCTTCAATAGTTTTTATTTCTTCATTTGTAGCTTCTCCAAGTGTAAAAATCCCTCCAAGTTTTCCTTTACCAAAGTTTCGGTTTCTAAATTCTTTATTGTAGACTAATGTTTTTATTTCCTGAGTATTTTCTGTCTCTAATGTGCAGTCTTCATATTTTGTATCTTTCGGATTCTGTAAATAATTCGATATGGTTGTTTTCCCACATCCATTGGCTCCATATATGAAGTTTATTTTTTTTAAATTATCAATTTGAGCCCCATCCGTATCATAAGTAGCTACCTGTTTCAGGTTTATTTTTTTTATCATTTCTTTAGATTTAATTGATTCATAATTATTAAGAACCTAATCCTCCCACCCGCATAGGGTTCTGCCTTTGTTTGTAGCTTCTTTGAGGCATACCTTGTAGATTCGGGTCGAACATCTTTTGAGTCCACGACAATTTTTACGGTGATGATATTTTTTACTTCTCGGTCCTTTACAGATATACACATCTGTATCTGATGATCTGATCGGAACTGCTGTTGTTATGGTTATTGCAAAAAATAAAGAGGAGATAAGTGTATTGATCATAGGTCTTGTTGTTTATCATTAGTTACACATACATCCTTCGCCTACTTTCCATTGGCAACAGGGGTCTTGTATGCATGCTGCTTTTCTTTTTCCGGAACATCCGCAGTTTGCTGTAGTAAGACAATCAGTAGTTGCGGTGCCTAAATGTTCGCAGGCAATACCATCATTATCGTGATCCAGATCATTTCTGCATTCAGGATCGGCATCATAGGCAGCCTGTGCTGCTTGCTGAGAGCTGTAATCCGAACAATTGGTATCTATACATAGTACGGATGGTGTATTGTTATTCACAGGAATACTGCTATCTGGCGGTGTGCATCCATTAGAAATAGATAAGAGTACTAATAGTATTAGTAAAGGTTTTATAAGAGTTTGATTTTTCATAGGTATACAAGAGGTATGATGATAGGTTTATAGAAGATAGAAGAGTATAGAAAATGTGGTGAAAGGAATACTGATAAGCAGCATACAAAAAAGCAAACATCCTTTTCCTTTCTTAAAAGATTTTCTATAAGATAGTCCGGGAATTCCGGTTCTGATGCTATAGCCTCTGGAGCTAATAGAACCAATTTTGGATCGGAAACTGGTAGAAATTCCGGATTTACTAATATTCAATCCTATTCCTTTACCCAGCCTGATGCGTTTATGATATTTAAAAGCCATGTGTATCTTGCCTATTGATGATTAGGTTGCTCAGGAAAAAGTTGTTTTTCTTCGAGAGCAACCTTTAGTATTCACAATTACAGCAGTGTCCCTATACCGTTACCGTTGCATCTTCGATACTCGCTATTGGAGCATTTTTTTTCACAGAGGCGATACCATTTTCTCTTGCAGCTTTGGTGGTATATAGTTCGCTTTTTCCGATAGGTTCTCCATTAGCAGCCTTTAGTATAAAGAAGAATTGTCCGTTTTTAGCCTCTTTGCGCTCATATCGATCATCTATGATTGCATTTTTTTGTACCGAGGTAATTCCTCCTTTACATCCTTGCTTTGTGGTGTATAGTTCACTGGTTAAGATTACCTGCCCATTTAAGGCATGAAGGTTAAAGAAAAATTGATCATTACTACTTTCTTTGATTTGAAATTTTGGATTACTCATTTTTTAATAATTTTGATTATTGATTAATTTATAGTTCAAATTTCGTAGATTACTATAGGGGAAACAATCGTCAGATTTTAGTAGATTATATCCTCAGAATTGGGGATTTTTACTCGATGATCATCGTTTAAATGTTCTGTGGTTTGCCTCGAAGTTTACTTTTAACAATTTAAAAGATGCGTTGTGCTACGCATCCAGTAGCGGTTTGATGAGATTTTTTATAAAAAAAGCAACTCTTTTTAGAGTTGCTTTACAGGCTATGTTAGCGTGTTTGTCAGATATAAATGAGTTGACATTGATCCGTTACCATAGTGGCATTACGAGGTGATATATGTGATTTGTTTTGAGCATCAATGATGCCCAGAAAAGTTTTATCCAATTCTATAAACCGCTGTTTCACTTTTTTTACCTCAACAGCTTTGGTAAATGCCAGAGCGGCTAGTGTTGTTGTCTGAATGCCCGATTCTTTTTTGAGGTCAAAAAGATCATAAAACAAATTTGATATGTTAGGTGTTTTTATGCAATTACTAATGATTTTGGCATCTATAAGTTCTTTGTAAATGATTTCATCTCCATTAATTTTATCTTGTATGATTTCTGCATTTTGAGAATCATTGATTTCTGCAATGGTATGTACATGAGGTGCCATTTTTTCTATATGAAAGATCGTCATTACAGTTCTTAAATCAATATCTCGGATCGTATCTGATTCTTTGGATTCTCCAAATACAATGGCATTCTTTGCTTTGGTAATGTTTACTTTTTCCAGGCTTTTATATTCGGTATAATCGGCATGTACATAGATTACTCCAGAGATGTCCTCGATAGTTTTTGTAGTGATTAATACTACCTGATTATGATTTCTCCTTTCTCGTAACAGATCTTTGATTACATTCTGTGATGATTTGGTATATCCGCAAATCACTGTATGGTTGGTTAGGTTTAGTTTTTGTATTTTTCCGGTGGTGATCGTATCCATAAGTATTTTGATTTTATTGCTAATGATTGAAATAAAGAAGCCAAATATGGCTATGTTAGAAATGAGTAAGAAACTAGAGAGTATTTTGCCAATAAAGGTAGTTGGCGTATCATCTAGTAGTTCTATTGTTTTTAATGCATATAGTAAACTATCGGTATAAGAATTAAAGTCTTTACTGGCTGTACTTTCTGTAATGTATAATCCTAATGAGGTGATGAGGATTAGTGTAATGGTAGCGCTAAAAAACAGATAAAAGACACGATTCTCTTCTCGCATTCCTTTTAGGATAATGATGAGTTTATGAATGTCTCTAATAATTTTGAACGCTTTAAGAAGCCGAATGAGTCTTATTAATCTAAGATAGCGAAGCATCCTAAACATTTTGAAATAGTTGATTGTAGGTATGATGGCCAAAAAATCAATGATAGAAGACCATTGGAGCATCCATTTTATTTTTTGTTTTATGGCATATATCCATCCTTTTTCTTTGTAGTCTTTTCTAAAATTACTACAGATATAGAAACGTGCCAGATATTCTAAAATGAAAATAATAATGATGCCTTCATCTATTAGTGACAGGCTATAGGGTAATGATCCAAGTATGCTTTCAAAACAAAAATCTGAAATAGAGATAAAAATAATAACAACAAGAAAAAGATCCACCAAATACTTTTTTGGGTTTTCATTGTTTTCTAACCAATAGTGTAGAAATATTTTCATAAGTAGGTAGTTTTGATATATGAAAAAATGGTTTTGCTACTATTTTCTATACAGTATAAAATCGTTAATAGCCTCTTTTAGATATACTGTAGCATCTGTACTTTTAATAGTATAATGATCAATCCCCATTTCCTGAAACCATTGACTCCAATAGTGCGTGATAATCTCTTCTGCGTTTGGATTTTGATTATTATTTTTATGGATGCCCAATACAAGAACTTCCAGATTTTTTAAGGTATCTTCTTGCTTCCATAGGATTCCCATATCTTTTTCTTTTGCATAGGTTTTCCAATCGTATTGATATAGTGCTGAGGTGTTGATTATTTTTTGATTGATATAGCTGGTTCTGTTTTCAACTTTTAGAAAATCGCCTTTGTGATATAAATATCCATCTGTAAAAATGATAAGGATATTTCTATGGCATTCTTTAATACAATTATCAGCCGCTTTATTCTTAAAGAACCTCCAGATAGCGGCACCTTTTTTTGTTTCTGGGTTTTTCTGAGCCCATTCATACAAGAGAGGTGGATATTCTGCATAGTTTTTCTCAATGGATTCCATCACTTTTTTTGAAGAATTTTTAGTGATATCGAATTTTAATTTTTCAATAACCTCGTGGGTTTTATTCAGTGACGGATTAGGTTCAAAAAAAACGTTGATACGGTCTTTTAATTGATTAAACCTTTTCTTCATAATGTGATCTTTGAATATTTGGGCAATACTCATCAGGTTCCGAATATCGTTTTCTTTTTGATCAGGAGCCTCAATCCTGTCAGAGAGATCTAACAGGACGCTTATATTTAGATTATTGATGGTATTGTCGCAGATATATTTGGGAAATTGAGCAGTAGTGATCTGCCTATGTAGTTGCCCAGAAGGTGCTGCACTCTGCCCATATTGGTTATGGCAGCTTAGCAGAATACTTAAAAAAGCGATACGGATATTAGAGAAATAATTCATTTTTTTGGTTGTATTAGTGTTAGCTCTTCTTGACTATTTCCTAAAAAAATAAAAGCCAGGATGAGTTCTATTTTAATAAAAATCGTTGTTGGGTGGTAGGTGATATATTATAATGCCTTGGTAAATACCTTGTTTTGGTAGTCATCAGCAACCAGATCCAATGCTTGTATATGTGATTGATAGGTAATGCTGCATTCGTTGAGCAGTTTTGTTTTTTGTTCTTGCCCGATAGGAAGTTCTGCGGCAATATATTTTTGCCAGCCTTTTAGATATTCTATAGCAAATACTTTATAATTCTGGATAGGCAGGATAAAACCGTCAATGATACATTCTAATTCTTTTAATCGTACTTTGTTAGAGTCGCTTTCTTCTTCAGCTTGCTCTAGTTTTTCCTGTATTTTGGTAAGTTGTTTGTTTTTTTGTTGTAGTTTTTCTGTATGGTTTTTTCTAAAATAAAGTAGTGCATCTCTCTTGCTGTTTTCTATCATAATCATATCAAAGACAAGCCCCCAAACGATATAAGAAACAAAACCGGCAAATATGATCAACCAAAAGGTAGGATCCAGAAAAGCTCCGGATAGGGTGAACTCTGGAGAATCAGGTGTTTTATTAAAGTTGTATTCTTTTTGATCAATGAGATATGCCAGAATCGCATCAAAAGAAAAGGTAATGATAAAGAGGAGTGCAACTTTGATATAGCCACTCCATTTTTTCTGACTCCAGAGCATATGAATCAGGTATCCAAGTGAAAAGAATACAAAAGGGATTAGCAATATAAATCCTGCTTCCATCCATCCTGCCTCATAGGCTCTTGTTAATGCTTGTGCTTCAAAAATGGTTTGAAAAAGGCTGACATTGGGGTCGAATTCCTTAAAAAAAGCAGAATATGCCGTAGAGATATAAAAGATACCGATATATAAACTCAACGGGATTATGAGAAATACACCTAACCATAATTTTATATTGGATTGCGGTTTCATCTTTTCCAGCGTTTCCTGATTGTTGATCGTCATCACTCCTTCCTGATGAAGTGTATTGATTTCGGATTGAGCTTCTTCCTGCGTTTTTTTTATTGTTTTTATTTCTTCTTCTGTATGGGATGTTTTTATCCGCAGACTTTCCTGCTCAATAAGATAAGGCTGCTTTAGTTTTTCCTGTTCAAAAGTATCTTTTTTGGTTTTTGTAAAGAATTGCTCATAGAGTGTTTCCAGAGATGCTTTTAGATTCGGTGTTCTCCCGCCGCAAGCTTTGGCATCTTCATAGGCTACACCAGATTGGTTTCTGGTCTCTATAGAGATTCCGTTTTTAGGTGCTGAATCCGATTTTTCTTCTTTCTTTTTAGTGAATTGTTGTAGTATTTCCATGGTCGTTGTTTTTTATAATAGATTGATATTTAATAGCTATGATGCTGTATATGTTATTCGTTATAAGATTAATAGGGTCGTACCTGTTTTGTTATATGATTATTTTTTAATGTATATCTAGATTAATAGATTTTATCTCTATGATATCGTCGGATCGTCTGTTTATGCTTAGTTTTTTCTTCTTTTTTCGGTTTAGGTTGGTAAAAATCCATTAGAAATAATAGCGCAACCAATAGATCTATCCATATCCATTTGAATTTTTGATAGAGATAAATTGGAACATAAGGATTGAAGAGTATGGCAATGATCAGAAAAATTGCTGCCCATAGATATTCTTTTGCGATACTACTTCTGATGATTACGTGAATTGCACCTAGCGTAATAAAGGCTCTTAGAAATGTATAATAGACTATCGGGAAATAGAAAATACCAAGAACCAATACTATAGCACATGCCATTGAGGAATATGTAGTTACAGACGATATTTTTTTTGAAACCTGTTTCATTGTATGTTGCTATTAATGATATGAAGAGATCTATCTATTTGCTGATTCCATTTTACATATGATCTTTTGTTCTGGATATCGAAATCTTTTTCCAGGCGTTCTTTTAATAAGATCAGTTGTGATTTTTTATTGATAGACATTCCTTGGGTTGTCGGGAAAACTCCTTGTACATCTTCTCCCTGAAAAGGAGGGATATACATAGGGATATGCTGCTGAGTTAATATCCACGCAGCTCCCATTTCACAAAGACAAGTTCTGCTGCTGAAGAAATTCTGAGACAATACAAATAGTACAAGGGTATTGCCTTGTAATTCGTTTTTTAACACTTCTAGATAATTAGAACCTAGAGGGTTTCCATATCCTTCATAAGAACTGCAAAAAATCAAGTTACTATAGATACCAATCGTTTCTAGAATGTTGATGATTTCCTGAACGTAAATCAAATCTTTTTTAGAATGACTAATGAATATTTTCTTTGGTTTAGTTGGCAGAGGGACATTGGGTTTTTTGGGTGTACCTGTAGGTGTTACGAATATACCTCTTATGTGTTCATTGTTTTGTATACGAAGTAATACTTGTTCTTCTTGTTCTTTTAATATCCTTGTTAGACTCGATCTTTTTGCTATGGTATTCTTGGATATATCTACCTGATAATCGTTCATTTTTTTTACCATTTCGCTGGTTGTGTATTTTGCAAACAGATATAAGGAAATTTCCTGTGCAAGAGCATTTTTTTCTACGATGTTCATAATTTCTATAAATAATAGGATTTTAGTTTTCTTTTTAAGGGTGTTGGGATGCTATAGCTTTCTATTAAACAGAATACTTTTAATACGGTGTTTAATTTTTTTGTAGTAATGTCTTTTTCAATTTTGGATCTGTAATATTGTATAAAGAGCCATTCTGCCAGTATAAAAGAAAGTACTCCGATGAATAACAATGATTTTATACCTAATTCCATATGCTTATTGAATCCTAATACCTTAAGTGTATGTGTAATTGCAGAAGCTCCTTTATAGTCTGTATTCTCTTTAAGGATATAAAATAGTAGCTGTGGAATTCCTATCGCAATCAAAAAGCTGATCCATTTATGGGTATAGAATGTATTTTTCATTGATATATTCGTGATTAGTTGATATCGGATTACCAGAATTCTCCTGAGACAGGGTATTACAATTGTTTTTTACTGACTAAGTCCCAATAAAATTTTCCCAAAGAGGTTAATTCACAAGCTTTACTATCTTTTGCTGCATCATACATAAATAAGGTGTCTACAGGTAGTAAAAGTCCATTAGTATGAAACATTCTGAGGTGTTTCATAATTTCTTCAAATACTTCGTTTCTGGGTGATATGCTAGCCTCGTATAATGGATTGAGTTGAAGTTTTTGCTCTTTTTCTTCAAAATAAACAGGTAGTTCTCTCAGAATTTCCAGTGGTATTTTTGGCGGGCAATATCGCAACGAAGCCATTTTAGAGATATGGGATTTAAACACAGGGCGCTGCTCCCAGGAATTCAATAATTGATCAGCAAAGTAATAAATACCGGCTACGGTTATGTTTCCCAGAATATCTGATGCACCTCCATTCATCGCTTCATAAATAATAGTGGTAAACAACCCTGATCCATTTCGCTCTACAGAATACTGTGTGTCTCTACTGGAAGAAAGCACAGAAACCCCTTCTCTCAACACCGCTTTTCGATTACCAAATTCTAAGGAATTCCCGAGCTGTCCGCTATGACAGGCATCCAGTATAATAATGGCTTCTTTTACCTTAGAAGTATTTGCCATAGTGATGATCTCCTGTAATGAAACGCCTTCATTATATTTATGGGCATCTTGCGTTACTATATAACTGCCAATATCATTGGTTGCTCCGTGACCAGAAAAATAAAGTACTGCAATCTCTGCTTCCTGATGAAACAGGTTATGAATATTTTTTTTTAGTTTGGCAACGGTGATCGGGTATTTGGCATCTTCTGAACTAGTGAGTAGTTTGCAATCAAAATTTGGAGAACCATCTTCGTGAGTTGCCAATGCGCTATTTATTTTCTCGGCATCCTTGATACATCCTTTTAGGGGTGCATTTTTATAGTGATTAATGCCTATGATCAGTGCTCTTCTCATATTTCTTATTTTTGATTGGTTTTTAATGTGTATGTTCTTCTAATATTTCTGAAACAGAGATAGGAACTAACTTTAGAGGGGTGGTTTTTACATCCTCATGGATAAAAGCCTCTTTTTTATATGCGACATCAAAAGTTTCTTTTTCGAATTTCATGAGATCCATAAAAACGGTTACCTCATCCGACCAGTCTTTGATTAAGAGATCACCTTTTTGCTTACTAATATGAATTTTGGCACTTGCTTTTAAAGTACCTAAGCTGCCGGATTGTAATCCTTGCACATCACCACCAAGAGTGATTTCTGATTGTTCACTATTGGATTGTATGATTAATGCTTTTTTGGCAATCGTAACAGAAGTAACAAGAAAGGTATCTTCCCATACCATCTTTTTTCCTCTGGTATTGATTTCATTTTCCAGAGCGGTAATGTCTTCTAATGAGGTTTTATAGCAATGAAGTGCAAAGAAACAAATAGCACCTTCTGCAGATAGGCTGATATGCAATTCTCCTTTCCCCTGAGGAAAAGCCTCATTGCCAAAATCTGCTTGGACTCCAGTATTCAACTGGAAATTTACTGCCTGCTTGCTGGTAAAACGATAGGAATCCGGAGTTTTGGATTTTTGGATTGGCATCGAATAGATTCCTAAATTTTTAAGACTGGTAATTTTCTGAAAACTTCCCAGCGGCGCTGCTTTTTGGAACAGTCCTCTTTTCCCGAAAGGAAAGCTGAGAATATCACCTACCTCGACTTCTTCTCCGGGAAGATAGATGGCAATCTTTCCTAATTCTCTGGCAACCTCCTTAGAATATTGTATTTGTAAACTTTTCATTGTAAGTGTATTGGTTATTTATACTTACAAAATTGGGATTATAAAAACTCCTGTAAAACCATAGTAGTATGGAAATTGTATCCTCAGAATTGGGGATATTTTAGTGTTTTATTGTTGGTAACTGATCATAAGCTTGTGGACTCTAATTAGAGGTAATACAATTCTCGAATGAAATTATCTACTAACATGATTTCTTTTTGTTCCACATGTCGTACTAAAAAACAATTTGATTCAGTTTACTCGATAATCGAGATTTAATACGATTTATAACTAAAAATTTCGCATATTCATCGTTTCTTTTTCCTTTCTACTTCGTTTAAAAAATAAACCGTAGCTATAGCTATGCTTGATTTTTTTGCCTTGCATAAAGAAAAAATAATTCAATGAATTTATACGAATTTTTTAATCACAAATCGTATAAGAGCTTGTTTAAAAGCCTTACTTCTTGAAAACAAATATTTTAAGAACCGTGAGGTTACTTCAAATTAATGTAAATATCTCGATATACTCATAATTTGAAGTGTACTCAGAACCTCAAACTATTGATTTTCAACTTGTATTCTTTTTAAACATACTCTAAATGCTCCGAGTCTTGCCTCGAAATCGATTTTTTTTTCTAATAAATGCCTCCTGGGCCTAGCCTGAAGTAGTTTACGGTGATTTTATCTAAGAATTGGCAGGAGTCATTTTTTTATCGCGAAGAGAATCAAAATGACATGATTTTTTAGACACAAAAAACACTCTAATACGATTCGAAAAGAGTGTTTTGCGCTTGACTGACCAGGTTTGATGTGTATTCTCTACAACGTATATTTATTCTTGATAGCAAATTTGATAAGTCCTTTCGTTGCATTTTCTACCTGTGTTTTCTCTATTAGATTGCGTCGATGTGTTTCTACAGTGCTATGTGCTATGCAGAGTTGATCTGCAATCTGTGGCGTTGTTTTTCCTTCGGCAATTAATTGTAGTACATCTATTTCTCTTTTGGTCAGTTGGACTTCAGTTGATGTACTGTTCTTTTTTTTTCGCACACCGGATCGTAAGGTTTTATTAGCTTCTTTGCCATAATATTCTTCACCGCCAGCCAGCGTCTGTAGTGCTAATTCTAATTCTTCGGAACCTCTGTTTTTAAGAATATATCCATCTGCTTCTATTTCTATAGCTTGTTGTACAAATTCTGGAGTGTCATACATCGTGAGAATTAGTACTTTTATATCTGTGTATTGTTCCTTGATAATTTTAGTGAGTTCGATGCCGTTCATAATGGGCATTTCTATGTCCAGAATGATAATATCTATCGTTTTTTGCGCTAATAAGGTCAAGGCTTCTTTTCCGTTGAGTGCTTCACCAGCAATATGAATAGCATCGCTGCTTTTTAGTAAAGAACGGATGCCATCGATGACAATCTGGTGATCATCTACAATGAGAACATGGATAGGTTTTGTGAGTGTCATAGTATCTGTTTTTTTATAGGTTCTTGGGTATATCGATTGTTACTGTTGTGCCGTTTCCTCTACCAGAATCAAAGAGTACTTCTCCGTTCAGATTTTCTACTCTGGATTGTATCCCTTTAATTCCCATTCCAGAAAAGGTATGGATATGCGTGGTATCAAAACCATCACCATTATCAATGACTGTAATATTGATGATGGCTTCTTTTTTTAATAATTGAATGCTGATTTCTGTGGCATTGGCGTGTTTTAAGATATTGCCGATTAATTCTTGTACAATGCGATAGATGCTTATTTCTAATTCATTGTCTACTCGATCATCAAATCCATAATCTATGAGTTCTACCTCTATTTTAGCAGCATTTTCTACATTGTTTTTTAATTCTTGCAATGCAGGGATTAAGCCAAATTTAGTCAATACTCCCGATACCATATTATGCGATATTTCTCTTACTGCTACGCAGGCTTCATCTAATAATTTATTTGCCTGATCATATTGACCTTTGGCATCTGATTTCATTTTTTCGAGGTTTTCCTCTACAGATTTATAATGAATTTTGACAACAGATAGCATGCTCCCTAATCGATCGTGTAAATCCTGAGCGATGCGTTTTCGTTCTTTTTCCTGCCCATCAATCATGGCATGAATCGATTTGAGCTCCTGAGATTTTAATAATTCTTCTATTTCTGCTTGCTTTGTTTTTTCTTTCTGTAGGACTAATTGATTTTGTTTTTTGAGGCGATAGCTTCTAAATAATGTAAAAAATAATAGGGTAAGCAGGATACATCCTGTAATCAAAGCGATCAATTGGGTTGTTTTTCTTTTAATTTCTGCGGTTGCGGTTGCTTTTTCAGCCTTTAGAATTTTGTTTTTATTTCGTTCTTCACTTAATAACTGCATCGCGGCTTCATGTTGTCTGGCTTGTTTTTCTAATTGATTCCTAATAACAATATGTTCTTCATTGTAGCGGCTTGCATTTTGATAATCTTCTGATAGTTCATAGACTTTACCAATTCCAGATAAAATATCCAGTACCCGATACTCTCTTTTATGTTTTTTGGCGAGTGCTAAGGCTTTAAAATAGTAGTCTAGCGCTTCGCTGTATTGCTTTTTTTTCTTGTATGCCCTTCCTATATTATGATAGGTGTCTATTAATTGTAGTTCATTCTTATTCTGTTGTGCAATAGCAATACTTTTTTGATAATACGCTATGGCTTTGTCAAAATGATCTCTCATTTCTTCAACTGATCCAATATTATTATAAATGGGAGCCAGTTTTTTGATACCAAGTTTTTCTTTTATCACTAAACTTTGCTTAAAATAAGTGAATGCAGTATCCAATTTTTTCATATCATTGTATGATCCTCCTAAATTTAGAAGTATACTGGATAATTGTATAGAATCTTGTAGTGCTATACAGAGTTTTCTACCTTTTTCTAGTATGATTATTGCTTTTTGATATTGCTTTTGATCATTATAAAATGCCCCCAGGTTTTTATAAGCTTTGATCAATCCTTTTGTATCCTGTATGGAATCACTAAGATCAATACTTTTATGATAGTATTCTAATGCTTTTATAGGTTCATTTTTAGTTTTATATAAAACTGCAATATTTCTATAAATTCGAGCGATTTTCTTTTGACTATTTAGTCGTTTTTGGATAAGCAAGCATTCGTTATACAATACTATTGCTTTATTGTAATCTTGTTGTTTTCTATAAAGTATTGCTAATTGTATTTTTGCTCTTCCAATCCCTGATAAATTTTGCTCTTTTTCTTCTAATGCTAGCGCTTTATTTAAATTCTCTTTTGCGACTTCAAGACGATTATTAATCAGGTAAATAGTTCCTTGTCGAATATAACTGGTCGCCAGTTCCGGTGCATAATCTAATACATTACTTAGCTCCTCAGCTTTTTTTGCATATGCGATTGCCAAAGAATCATTAGTATACATATACTCCCAGGATAATTCATTAAAGGTTTTGGCAAGTTCGATTCCTTCTTGTGCCGATACTAGTTGTGTAAGGCTATCAATGGTTTTAGCAGGTTGACTTCTCACCAAAAAACTAAATAGCATAAAAAGATAGCATAAAAAATTGATTGTTTTTGTCATATAACAGCATACTATATTAATAGTTACTAAAAAAAAGATAAAAAGCTTTCTATACACTTTTAAAGATATAGAAAGCTTTTTGTGTATTGAATTTTATTTAAAGATATTTTCCCCAGGTTTTTCATTATCTTCCCCTTCTTCATTTGAGGTAGAGGCCTCTCCATCAGGTTTAGGAGTGTCTATGTCTTTAGGATCGTGAAAAGAGTTGTCCTCAATAAATGGCTTAAAAATCTCTTGTTTCTCGGTGTTTTCTTTTTGGTTTTTCATTGTATGTTATTTTTAAATTATGATTAATACAAATCTCAGGGATATCAGGATGTGATACAATCATCAGAAGTAGGTGTATCGTATCCTCAGTTTTGTGGATTTTGAGTAAAGAAAGGAAAAGAATAGGCTTAGTTTATCAGTGCAATGGGGAGAAAGTAGTAAAAAAATCAAAAAAATAATGGTGACAATATACTGTCTGATGACATTAATAAAAAACAAACCTGAAGTCGAAAAGGTATCAGAGCAGACAAATTTTAAAAATAAACAGTATACGAAATATGTATTTGGACTCTTACTGATGATTATCTCAGGAGTATTTTTATCAAGTTATGAAAAGGACTTAGTAACAGATTTTGAGGTGTACTCTCCAGATGGGGAGCCTTCTGTTTCAAACGAAGAAGAGGATGAAGATATAAAATAATCGGTAGAAGCTACAAGATAGGAGGATAGCTAATCAATTCCTTTGGGTAACTCCAGAGGAATTGGTCTTTCATACCAGATCAGTAATCTCTATGTGTATATTTTAGTAGTGATATGCTGTGTTATACATATATAAATATAACTATCTGATAGTTTACACATTTCCCATTTTTTTGCTAGCTACCACTGCTATGATAGCCCTGTCGAATATGGATTCAAAGTATCTTCTATTGAATTTATAACAATATTCATCCAGATATCTC
>NZ_VTZU01000215.1 GCF_008370685.1 Aquimarina sp. RZ0 | reverse complement strand
TAAATCAAATCGTCCATCGGTAATCTTGATATCATTGCCATCAGTATCCAATACCGTAAACTCAAAAGTACCAGCAATGATTCCGTTTTCTTGGTCGAATTTGGCAATTATATGTGTTCCGAGGTTTTCTTCTAAAGTGGTAGCACGTATTCTAGAGAAGCTTTTGACATATTTGTTAAAGTATAGGTTAAAATCTTCAGAAACCAATTGATAATTATTTTTTTTCATTTTTTATAAGCGACTGCATTTTTAGTTTCATAAGGATTTTGCCATACTCCACCACTATAGGCATCATCATATTGGGTACTGTTATTAATAACCCGTATATCCCCCTGGCTAAGGGCATTAGTTCGTATTTTGGAGAACTTAAAATACAAACCACTTAACACAATATGGGTGTTGGTATTGGTGTTTACAGCGGTTTTTTGTTGTTGCAGGTTTTTCCATTTGTTATATTCACCTTTAGGATTTTGTATTCCGGACACTCCGGACTGTATGGCAGAAGAAACGATGGTAGTATAGATGTCTCTATACAAAGCAGGGTTGATATGATCACCGCTGGTATTTACCCCGTTGTATTTGTTAAGGTTGGTAAAATCGAAGCCATAGTCTAATAAAATCCCGTGGGGCACTCGATTTTTTTCTAAGGGTGCAAAAGCATGGTTGATAGCATTGGCTACACTTGTGTCTGTAGTTTGTGCCTTGATTGTGGACATAGCGATCCAGGCCATTACAAAAATGGCAATAGAAATCTGTTTCATTGTAAAAATGATTTTAAAAAAGGTTACATGAATATGTGAGTGGGGTAGGTGTAAAAAATTGTTTATTAGTCGGATATAACTGTTACATTAGACTCATAGAATAAGTCAAATCGGCCATCGGTAATTTTGATCTCATTACCCTCTTTATCAAGTACCGTAAATTCGAAAGTACCTGCAACAATACCATTCTCTTGGTCAAATTTGGTAATTGTAAGCTTTCCAGGGTTTTCTTTTGAAGTTGATAAAAGAGGTTTAGAGGAATCTCTAACATATAGTCCAGAATATACCTTAAAATCTTCAGACACTAATTGGTATTGTTTTTCTTCTAAAGCTTCAACATCTAATCCTTGTACAACTATAAGTTGTGATTCGGTTCCTCCCCCTGTAGCCCCAGAGAGTCCTAATGTATAAGCATTATCTTTAAAAAAATACGTAGCTCTAGGTCGTCCTTGTCCAAATTGGCTAGGTATAAAAGCTTCCCCATTAATAAGGCAAGCAAAGGTTTGTTTTCCACTTTGTGTTGCGGGTGGTAGTTGATCGATAGGATTGTTATTGTCATCGTCATTACTACAGGCACTTATGATAGTTATAGCTATTAGTACTAGTAAAAAAAGGAATTTTTTCATCATAATAGA
>NZ_VTZU01000214.1 GCF_008370685.1 Aquimarina sp. RZ0 | reverse complement strand
CATATTGTCGCAGTGGCATTTCGTAAAGATCAAGCCCTAAACTTTGTTCGTGCTCGATCCCATTAAACCCATAGTTATGCTCCCTACCAGTAATGGTATTATTGTAGCCTTTATGCTGTAGTCCAAAAGGATAATAATTCTTCTCCTCACGGATCTCAGAAGTATTAACACTACCGTCATCGTTAGCGTCTGCGTATGAGAGTCTGATGTTTCCTAAATGGTCACCATATACGCCCAAAAATAAATTTTGCGGTCACATTTTTCTGGGACACCTGTTAAAACTGCTAAAAAAATGAACGTCCAACCTGTCATATATCTGTCTACTGTGCTAAAATACTAATTTACATCTAAAGCCTACGCAGCAGCAACCCAGATTATTGCTAAGGCAATAAACCCCTGTTTTGCTGCTGCTTCCTTGTCCTCGATATTGTACATAATACGAGTTATACCCGCACTTCCTTCGTCAGGGTCTATAACAAGTATTATGTAGCAATACTCCCGTAGCTTCGCCCCAAGCTGCCATTGCGCTCAAAATCTGACTTCTAACAAACGATTTCTACTGAAGATATTACAATATTATACTCATATAATCGTGTCGTAGAACGTTTCCCAAGCATTGTGGGGTCATTCAATCGCCATTAAGGCTAGTATTTTAATAAAAAGTGGAAGTTCAACCGCATAATCCAACGCATTCCACTTTTTCTTAAAATATTTTTTCCGTCCCAAGTAAGAACGATTATTATTGAAGTTGAAGTGCGTAAAGGCAGAAGCTGCCGAGCTTCAACTTCAATAATAATCATAGCCTAGTGGCGATTGAACGAAGCTGCGTTGCACGCAAAAACAAAGGCGTAGCCATAGCGGAGAGGAGCAGCCGACACACAAAAAGGAGTGTAACGGTTTTGTGTGCCAGACGATTTTTATGTTTTCCGATTTATCAAAATATAAACTTCAACATAAATAATCGGCTAGGCAGCGACCAAGCGGCGTAGCCAATGAAGCAGCGGTTTTGCTTAATTAACTCACGCCGTAGGCATCCTTATTGTTTTTAAGCAAAAAAGTAGCTGCGGGTGATGGAGGAACAGAGCAAGGCTATTTATTTGTAGTGGAGACTGACGACCGAAGGTGAGGAAGTCGCAACGGTATGGAACAAGTGCTTTTTCTGCACTTGTGGAATAACAAAAAATAGCTTGTGGCGTGACGAAGGAACACCTTATAACAGCTTATTACAAAAGCCCTTTTCGGGCTGATGTGATAATAGTAAATTGGAGCGATAGCGACTCACTTGGTTATTTAGTGTAATGGATGGAACTGGTTGATAGCTTCGTGTAAGCTTTCAAGATTATTCTGCTTGTAGGATTCTGTAGAACTAATATGTTTATGTCCTGCTAAGTATTGAACT
>NZ_VTZU01000213.1 GCF_008370685.1 Aquimarina sp. RZ0 | reverse complement strand
GGATTCTGTGGCGTTATCCTCTGTAGCTTATACGCTTCAGATAGGTCGAGAATCGATGCAGGAACGATTATCGTTTATAGCATCGACTAAGGATGCAGTATTAGAGAAGTTAGAATCTTACTTGTCTGGATCTACGTTAGATTTATATACAGGTACTAAAAGTGATAATACGACGGGATTTCTTTTAGAAGGAGCTGCGGGTAAAGGATATATAGATATAGCAATAGCAAATAAAGAGCTGAGTAATCTTGCTCGATTATGGGCTTCAGGTATTTCTATAGACTGGAATTTGTTATATGATTCTGTTGTTCCTTTGAAGGTAAGTTTACCTACATATCCATTTTCGAGAGAGCATTATTGGGTAGGTAATCATGCGAAACAGAAGAAACATAGTTTACAAAAATCCTTAAAAACTAATGTAATACCAAAAGATCAAGATGTTGTTTTGTCAGATATAGGAGGTCAACCTGTTACAAAGGTAGCATCATCCTCGAATGCTACATCTTCAATCGAATTAGAGACATTATCTACATTTGCCTCGTCAGAAAGTACGCCGCTAGTTAAAGAAGAATTATCAAGCCCTAGACCTAAAGACCATAGTAACGCTAAGCAGGAGATTTTAGAATCTCTTAGTGTTTTATTATCCGAAACAATTTATTTAGAAGTTTCCAGGATTGATCAAGAAAGTACCTTTCAGGATTTAGGATTGGATTCTATTACTGGGGTCGAATTTATCAAATTAATTAATGACTCCTATGGATTAGAATTACCGGCAACAAGTTTGTATGATTATACAACAATAGTTAGTTTAAGCGAACACATTTTACCTCTTCTTCCAGAAACTAGTGCTGTTTTTTCAAGTTCAGAGAGTTCTCTTTCTATCCAAGATGTAAAGCAGAACCCATCAGTTACACCAGTTTCTACAAGAGAAGTTTTACCACACGGTCTGGAAATAGGAAATATATCAGATAAATTACAAGTTTTATTATCCGAAACAATTTATTTAGAAGTTTCCAGGATTGATCAAGAAAGTACCTTTCAGGATTTAGGATTGGATTCGATTACTGGTGTTGAGTTTATCAAATTAATTAATGACTCTTATGGATTAGAATTACCAGCAACAAGCTTGTATGATTATCCAACGATAGCTAGTTTTTTAGTTTATATTTTAGAAAAGGCATCATTTTTAGGTGTTTCAGAAAACGATTTGGATACAAAAGCAGCTATTCCTTCAGTAGATTTGGAGCTATCAGGATCAGTATCCGATTCAAGATTAGACGTAAATATTTTAAATCAAGATAAGGTATTACTGGATAGTATAGATAGATCGGCTAGTGCTATTTCTGGGGTAATATCTTCGGATCAAGAGAAACCATTATCATCATTATCAAAGAAAGATTCAAAAAAAGA
>NZ_VTZU01000212.1 GCF_008370685.1 Aquimarina sp. RZ0 | reverse complement strand
TCCAATAATGTAATTTACCTTCCGTTAAGACATGAGCCTTTGCAAAATCTTTTTGAGTCTGACCTGAACTGTGATAAGAGGATACCAATTCCTCCATCCGTTTAGATTCCGATAATTGTGACATATATTTTTTTGACAAAAATAGATCTCAAACCAAAGCTAATCAAGGTGGGTTAGACGGATGGATACTAATAGATTTTGTTTTTTTGATCAAGAGCATTTAACTTTATTCTAAAAATTAAAAAGTTTTGATGCAAAATTTCTTTTACTATTTCTTTAGAAATCATCCAATTTCCTTCAAATAAGACTATAGAACTATTTTCATTTATCGAAATTACCTTATCTGAATGATCTGAATAATTACGGATTCTAGTACCAGGAAACTCGATATCAAATGTATTTTTAATTAATATGTCAATTCTTTTAGCAAAAAGTTCTTTTAATAGTGCATTAGGATGTATTAGTATATTTGAACCAAATTTTGAAATATTTATTAATTCATTAAAGGTAATTTCTTTTAAAGAGTAGGTATTTGAAATAAACCTTGGATCTGCAGTCAAGATACCATTTACGTCTGTCCATTTAATTACTGTGTTTGATTCTAATATAGAACCAAGAATCGTAGCAGTAAGATCTGACCCCCCTCTTCCTAAAGTGGTTGGAATATTTTCTTCTGTTGCTCCTATATAACCGGTAACTACATAATTTTTTGTGTTTTTTTTAAAAAAATCTTTAACCTTTTTTCTTGTCAAACTCATATTTATCTTTGCATTCCCATAATTATTGTTTGTGACTATCAATTTTTTCGAATCAAGAAAGAAGAATTCATGTCCATTTAATTTAAGAAATTCTGTCACGATGTGGGCAGAGAAAATTTCACCAAATCCAAGAATACTGTCTTTATCTTTTTTATTAACTTTTTCCTTAAAACAAAGTTCTTTTAGACATTTTTCCAGGTTTTCTTCAATAGAAGTAAAGGTGTTTTTTGAAATCAAAGATTCCCTTCCTTGAAATATATCATTTATAAATCTAGAATGATATTGTTTAATCTCTTCTAAATGTTTCAGATATTCTTCATCTTTTCTAGACACCAATCTAAATATTGTGTTTAGATTATCTGTAACCCCTTTTAAGGCCGAAACTACCAATAGCAAAGGTTCATTTGTTCGGCACTGATAATTTTTAATAATATTAAGTATATTACTTAAAGATTCTATAGAACTTACCGAAGTCCCCCCAAATTTCAATACATTCATAGCTTAAAGTATATGTAGAAAATCCTTAAATACCTAGTGTCAAGTCAATTATTAATTGACGTATAAAGTTTTTTGAGTTTGATTCTGCAATTTTCCGTTGTGAATTGCCAATTTATTTTGGCATTAAGATTATTTCTATATTCTTGCCAAGCTTCAACTTCTTGTTTTACTGTCTGGATCTTATCAATT
>NZ_VTZU01000211.1 GCF_008370685.1 Aquimarina sp. RZ0 | reverse complement strand
TTCTCTCCCTACTTGTAGGGTATAAGCCAGATCATAGATATTAACATCCTTATGATTGTCTAAATATGAGCGTAAATTCAGCACCTGATCCTCTAAACGATCAATACTCTTTGCCGATAAAACTATAATAGCAGCATCTTCACTATGGTACTCCTTCTTTGCTTTGGGAATATATTCCTCTACTATAAGGTGCGCATTACTACCTCCTGCTCCAAATGCACTGATCCCTGCCAGTCGTAAACGATTCTCTGGAACATCCCATGATGCTAATTCCTGTTGAACCCTAAATGGTGTCTTATCAAAATCAATACCTTTATTCAATACTCCAGAATGTAAACTAGGAACCAGTTGTTTATGTTTCATCTGTAACAAAACCTTAGTCAGTCCTGAGATACCTGCGGCTGATTCGGCATGACCTATATTACTCTTAACACTTCCTATAGAACAATACTGCCCCTCTTGTCGTCTTCCTGTAAAAGCCTTACTCAAACCTGCTATCTCTATTGGATCTCCCAAACTCGTACCTGTGCCATGAGCCTCTATATAACTGAAATCATCCACAGAAACACCTGAACGTCTAATGGCTTCTCTGATAACACCTGCCTGAGCATTTGGATTCGGTACTGTGTATCCATTGGCCTTGCCTCCGTGATTCAAACTACTGCCTTTGATGACTCCATAAATCTGGTCTCCATCTTTCTCTGCCTCACCTAATGGTTTCAATAAAACCGCTCCTACTCCCTCTGAAGGAACATAACCATTACCGCCTGCTCCAAAACTCTCACACCTACCCTTATCTGAAACAAACATGTTTTGACTTAGGTTTTTATATTTATTGGGATGGATACTTACATTTACTCCTCCGGCAATCGCCATACTACATAGTCCATTGTGGATTGCATCTATAGCAAGGTGAATAGAAACCAGTGAGCTTGAACACATCGTATCAACTCCCATACTAGGACCGTGAAGGTTCATACTGTAGGATACCCGGTTTGCTATACTACTGGAACTAAACCAGGTAGCCATCGGATTACCCTTTATACTCTCTTCTGCTCCAAACAATTGGTATTCACCATACATAACTCCTACATAAACACCTACGTGACCTCCTAAATCACTCCCTTGCAAGGAACTAACCTTACTCAGACTATCTAAAGTGTATCCCCCATCTTCTATCGTTTCCCAGGCAGTCTGCAGAAACAAACGCTCCTGAGGATCCATAAGCTCTGCTTCTCGTGGAGAAATATTAAAAAATAAAGGGTCAAACTTATCTACATCATCGATAAAACCTCCCCACTTACTAGCAATCTTACCTACCTTGCCTTTTTCAGGATCATATAACTGATCAGCATCCCAGCGCTCGATTGGAATCTCTGTGATGCAATCCTTACCCTGCTTCAGGTTTTCCCAGAAATCTTCTAGTGTAGCTGCGCCTGGATATCGACCACTTATACCGATAATTGCAATATC
>NZ_VTZU01000210.1 GCF_008370685.1 Aquimarina sp. RZ0 | reverse complement strand
GAAAGAACATAGCTTCAGCAAATCCCTCACGAGGTTAACTGTATGCTTTTCTTCAGAGTGAACAGTCAATTACTCTGATGGGATTCTCACCCACTGGATCACCACAGCTTCGTGGCACACTAACGTCAAATATAACAAACGTTGTTGTCCCGAAGGGCAACTATGTTTTGTTATATAGTGTTATAAGCTTTTCTACTTTTCAGATTCTAGTTTTTCCAGTCTTGATTGTAATTCAAGAAGCTTTTTGTTTAACAATTTCACTTCTTCGTTTTCTTTTTCAAGCTTTTGAATTTTCTTTTCTTGCTGGATTGTGTAAAGAGTCAACTCCTCGATTTTCTGAAGCAATTTGGAATCCATTTCTCCAAGTAAAATTCCATTTTCTTCTACTTCTTCGGCACTTGGGATATCCTTTAAATGACCATTTTCTTGAATATGGTTTTCAACTTCTTTGAGTGTTGGTAACTTGTAATTGTCATAGAAAACAAAGTCAGACCATCCTGTTTCCACTTTTATTTCTTTTGCTCTTATTTTCCCGTTTACAGCTAGTTTCCAGCCATTTGGATTAGTTGTTCCTATTCCGACATTGCCTTTAGGCATAGATATATCCCCTCCAGCTTCGTTCATAATGTATAAATGATTAGTACTTGTTGAACCAAATCCCACATATCCCATTCTGGAATTTACATCGTTAAACTCCAACCATCCATAAGAACTTGTTCCATCTGCCGTGTTTCTTAAGCGAATAACAGGACTACTACTATAGATCTCTAAGTCTTGACTTGGATTGGTTGTTCCGATTCCAACATTGCCTTTAGGTATAGATATATCCCCTCCAGCTTCGTTCATAATGTATAAATGATTAGTATTTGTTGAACCAAATCCTACATATCCCATTCTGGAATTTACATCATTAAACTCTAACCATCCATAAGAACTTGTTCCATCTGCAGAGTTTCTTAAGCGAATAACGGGACTGCTACTATAAATCTCTAGGTCTTGACTTGGATTGGTTGTTCCGATTCCAACATTGCCGCCGTTAAAATATGATTTTCCATCTGGTCTTGCAACAACATTTAAGTTTCCATTAATATCTCTTAAATATAAAGCAGGATTTCCATTATTTGCCCAAAACCCACTATTTTGATTATTTGATTGTATGAGATGATACCAAACTGATGGAGTTCCTGTAATATTTTGATTGATATTACCGTTTATGGTCAGGTTACCATTAACAGTTTCGTTTTGAGCTTTCATTCCAAAGCTTATTCCAATTAAGGCAATTACTGTAGTTATTTTTTTCATCTTTCAATTATGTTTTCTACTTCTTATATATTTAAGTGTCTTATTGATTAAAGTTGTTACCTTCATATTTTGAGAAATTGCTTATAACATTATAGGATTAAATCATTTAAGCCAAAGGCGCAATTTGATTTAATCCGCTGTTGTACTATGCGTTTTTTTTTCTTTTTTTAACCTTCTATGGGGATTGAATCCACTTGTTGTTTACTCAAA
>NZ_VTZU01000209.1 GCF_008370685.1 Aquimarina sp. RZ0 | reverse complement strand
CGTTGACAAACATTAAAAAACAGAAAATGAGAAAATATATTATCATCTTTATTTTAATAAACCTCTTACTATCATGTAATGAGGATGAAAACACTTCAGTAATAGAAGTTACAACTGAAGATTTTAAAATATCGATGGAAGAAAACCCTAATCCTATGCAGGAAATAGGTTATATTATTGGTTCTTCAAATAAAGGAAATGTAACTTTTGAAATTGAGTCTCAAAATCCTAACAATGCTTTTTCAATTGATGCTGAAAGTGGTTTGTTAATAGTTGCTGATGTGACGAAATTTGATTACGAAACCTATTCAGTAATCACGGGAGTTATAAAAGTTTCAAATCAAAATATTAACGAATTTGCTACAGTAACAATAACATTAAATGATGTACAAGATATTATTATTACAACTGAAGATTTTGAAATTACTATTAATGAAGGTCCACAAAATCAAGAAATTTTAGGGATTGTAGAGGCAACCACAAATCAAGGACAATTGAGTTTTAATATAATTGAACAAAACCCTAATAATGCATTTAGTATTAATGAAGTAACAGGGGAATTAAAAGTTGAAAACACAGGGCTTTTTAATTATGAAACCAATCCAATTGTTAAGGGAATTGTAGAAATTAAAAATGGAAATGTTTCAGCCATTTCAGATATAACTATTAACCTCTTAGATGTTGAAGAAAAATTTTTATTGTTAAGTAGCATTAATTCAACATTTAATTTTTCAAGATATGACATAGGAGACCAAAACCATGAAATTCGTTACGAGAACGGTGAAATAAATTCTTGGTTCAACCAATATGGTGTGCTTTCCTATAATATGAGATTTGTAACGGATAATAATTTAATTATCAACCATGATCAATTTATAGTAGATCGAGGTACTTCTTGTAATTTTCAATATACTATATCTTATGATAACTTTAACAGAATAACAAATATAGGATTCGTAGGTGAGGGTTGTGAATTTTATCTCAAATACAATATAGATTATGATGGAAGTACAGTTAATTTTATTGATCAAATTAATACTAATCACAAGAGCATTGTCTTAAATAGTAACGATCAAATTGTAAACTATAAATTTAATTCATATTCAGTTGATTTTATTTACAACGATGACAATTTAATAAATATGTCTGACAGTAATGGAGGTTCTGTCACCTACGAATATGACAGTTATAGAAATCCATTCAGGTTAGATGAAACATTAAATTTTGCCCAAATTCAGGATTTCATTAATGTAATTCGAGGTGATTTTCTTATTGCGGATATTGGTCTTCTTCCTGACAGATCGAATAATTTTCTCAGAAATAGAAATAATATTGTGAGATTAGTAAGGTCGAATGTTAATTCAGAAATAGAAATTAATTATCATTATAATTACAATTCAGATGATTATCCGATAAATAAAATCATGGATATTGGAAATGGAGTGGCAGAATACTTTTATGAATAATCAACATTTGTCAACAGTTTGTATAGTTCATTTGCACCCTTCGGGATGCAAACGTACCATACAATAGACGTT
>NZ_VTZU01000208.1 GCF_008370685.1 Aquimarina sp. RZ0 | reverse complement strand
GTAATTATAGAGGTCTCTGCCTCACAGCCTGCGCTATCGGTAACTCTAAACTGATACGTGCCGGCTACAGTCGTAGTAAACGGAAAACCGCCGCCATAGGCAACATAACCCCCACCATTGGTATTCAACTCAAAGGTATTACCGCCATTGCCTCCTGATACTGTAACATTTATTTCAGCATCCGGACTGGCACTACAATCCAAATCTTTGATTAAAGAGGCTGTAATCAGCAGTTCGTCTGCTATCGTAAATGGAATAGCGCCTGAAGAACAATTATTAGAATCGCTAACTAATACACTATATGTACCTGGTGTCAACCCTGGAATCTCAAAGGTATTTGCAGGAGCTGGTGCGCCTAAAAAGACTACTGCTACCGGAGCATTACCATCTAAACTGTATTCATATGGACCAACACCTCCTGTAATAGTAATCCACTGACTCGCCTGATTCGTCGTATCATAACAAGCATCGCCGCCAGAGGCAAGTGCAATCGATGGAGGTAAAGTCTCTCCTATAACTACCGTATTATTAAAATCACAGGCGGCTGCACTGTTACCATCTCGCACAAAAACAGTATATGTACCTCCAGCTAAACCGGTAAAGACATTATTCGTCTGATACCCTACAATAACCACAACACCCACGGCATCTCTCAACTCATATTCATATCCCCCATTCCCGCCAAAAGCGCTAACAGTAATAGTTCCTGTACTTGCTCCACAATCCGCAGTAGTAACATCCGTTGTAAAACCTAAGACCGCAGGCTCGTCTATAACAACCGTATCAGTGGCTGTACAATTTGTTAAATCATCTGTAACTGTAATCGTATAAGTGCCTCCTCCTAAATTGATAATAGGTGTTGGTGTTGTATTTGTATTATTTACCGTAATAGAACCAGCAATCGTACCTCCTGTTATTACATAACTGTAAGTATTAGTGGTCAGATCAATCCCTGAAACACTAAACGATAAAGAACCATCTGTATCGCCAGTACAGGTAGGTTGTGCTGTAGCAGTACCCGTAACTGAAATTGGATCTATCGGTGAAATCGTAATATTCTCTGAATAGATACAGCCGTCTGTTGTCGTTCGCGCCTCAAAGGTATAGGTAGCACCTGATGCAAGAGTATAGCTGTCATTCGTGCTAAAAGCTGTAACACTAACTGCTGGAGCTGTAATACGATACTCAAAACTACTCGCTCCATTGGTACCCGTAGCTGATACCACAACGGTAGAACTTAAAGAAGGACATACCACCTGACTCAAGTTGAAATCCAAATCTGTAACCTCCTGTAAGGGGTCTATTGTCAACTGACCCAAATTAACAGGACAAGCAGATGTGCTGGTATCTCGTATATATAAGGTATATGTACCTGCTGTCAATCCTCCGAAAACACCTGTCGTATTATTGAAATCATTACCATCAATACTATACTCATAAGTCCCATTACCGTTCTGTGGGTTAGAAATCGTAATCTCACCTGGAATAAAAGGCAAACCATTAGAATCACATCGAAGCTCATCTGTAATAGCAATATCTGCTGTGATT
>NZ_VTZU01000207.1 GCF_008370685.1 Aquimarina sp. RZ0 | reverse complement strand
CACTTCTAAAAGAGCGATACCAGCAATAACCTATAAAAAAAAGGTATCTTAAAAATTTAGGTGGACGTATATTCGCTAACCATTCCTTCATTTTTTAAAATCGTTTATACCAGTTATTATATACAATGGCTGTGATACAAAATTGAATTATTTTGGATATAGACAAGAAATAAAATCTATGGATAGCCTTAGCTATCGATACTATTTTATGACGAAGTATAGAACCAAAAGAAACAATTTTTACAGCTATTGTATGTAATAAATGGTATCTGGTACTATAGATCGCTCTGGGAGTTACATAGGTATTATCTCGTACAAACTCTCTACTTTCTCTCATCATTTCCATACGCCTTTGTTCTATAGGTTCTATAGTATCTGGTCGGAAATAGACTATTTTCATAATTTGAAAGATTTTTGATGAAATTTAGACTTTATTTTTTGAAGTAGATGCCACAGCATCAAACAATTAAAAATAAATCAAAATTTCGAAAAAAGATACAAATTTGATGTTGCTGTATTTCCGACCAGATACTAAAAATCAATCTCAAAATCCATGGTACATAATTCCTCATCTATTGCCGCACGATCTCTGGCAATCCAACCATCTACCGTTTCTCTACTAAACCCACTGGCTTGCCCCCAGTTACCAAACGCTCCTCCTGCATCCAATAAAAAATAAGTCCTGGAGATTGTCTTGCTAGACATATTACCGATTTCGTAAATCAATATCAAAAATAAAAAGTAATATAATAGGTAATAGAGCAAGTGCTAAGCAAAATATTATATAAATAAATAAATAAATAATTCCTATTCTTTGTTGTTTTCTTCTAATATGATTAAACTCTCCTATATAATGTTTCCATTTATTTTGATATAAAAAAAAGTAATATTGTAAAAAACCAGATATAATAGCAAATAAAATGATTTCCATTTTGGAAAATACAACCATATTACCGTAACCTAAAATAAATTGAATGTTAGTTAAAATAAATGGAAGCAAAAATAGATGTAATGATAATACTATTGTTATCGTAAAATGTGCATCAGACCTTTCACTTTCAAAACTACGATACCAATTATATCCAATAAAGAAAAGATACCTAATAAATTTAGGAGGTCTAATAGAAGTTAGCCAATCTCTCATCTTTAAAATCTCTTGTTGCTATAGATAGCGCGAGGCGTTACATAGGTATTATCTCGTGCAAACTCTCTGCTCTCCCGTAGCATCTCCATACGAGTTTCTTCTATCGGTTTGATATAATCAATCTCAAAATCCATGGTGCATAACTCTTCTTGTATCGCAGCACGATCTCTGGCAATCCAGCCATCTACTCAAATAGTAAAATTGAGACTTCCTAATACCTGAGATATTCTTTTCTCCATAACTTCAATACCAAATACATCTTCTAAAATAATTGGATACAACGCTAATAATAGATAAACAAATAAATAAATAAATAAATAAATAAGACCTATCTTTTGTTGCCTCCTTCTAATATGCCTAAATTCTTCTATATAAGATTTCCATTTTTTATTATATAAAAACCAATAATAATGTACTA
>NZ_VTZU01000206.1 GCF_008370685.1 Aquimarina sp. RZ0 | reverse complement strand
CTTTGAGTAAACAACAAGTGGATTCAATCCCCATAGAAGGTTAAAAAAAGAAAAAAAAACGCATAGTACAACAGCAGATTAAATCAAATTGCGCCTTTGGCTTAAATGATTTAATCCTATAATGTTGGCAACAATAAGAAAAATACACAAATAATCTATTTTTCTTTCAAAGAATGTTTTTCAAATTCAAAACCCCATTTTTCCATTTCTGACAATACATTTTTAAGGCTTTTTCCAAATTCTGTTACAGAGTATTCAACCCTTGGAGGAGTTTCATTAAACTTTTGTCTATTTAAAATACCATCTTTTACGAGTTCCTTTAATTGTTCCGTAAGTACTTTTCTTGAAATCGCAGGAATACGAGCCGAAATTTCACCAAATCGAAAAGTTCTATCAGATATTATATAAAGAATTATGGTTTTCCACCTTCCTCCTATAAAACTTAGAGTTGTTGTTATTGGACAATCGCTTATTTCTTTAAAGTCAGTCATTTATTAGTTACTTAAAGGTTACCACTTTTTACATTGTTACCAAATGGTAACGGTTACAAATGAATACTATTATTAGTTTCTTTGTGTAACAAATGTAATTATTAATTAATAAAAAAAGAAAATGATTTTAGTAACAGGTTCAACAGGAACGTTTGGAAGTACCGTTTTAAATAAACTTCAAGAAAGAAAGATTGAAAATAGAAAAGTATCAAGAGATATATTTGATTGGAATAAACCAGAAACATTTGAAAGTATTCTAAAAGGAATTGAAAAAGTTTTTTTAATTGCACCTCCAAATTTTGTCGATTTTGATAAAAAAGTTGAAGTTTTCATTAATGAGGCAAAAAAATCAAATGTGAAATTTATTTTATTTTCGTCATTATATGGTGCAGATAAAACGCAAGAGAATTCTTTTGGTAAAACTGAGAGAATAGTTTCAGAATGTGGTATTGATTATGCAATAGTAAGACCCAATTTTATATTCCAAAACTTTATTAATTATGATATAGAAGCTATTAAAAGTGGAAAAATATATTTACCGACCAAAAACAGCAAGACTGCTTATATAGATGTTAATGATGTAGCAATTGCAAGCTGTACGATTTTAGAAAATCCTGAAAATCATTTAAGTAAAGAATATACGCTTACGGGAAGTGAATCTTTGAGTCACGAACAGTTTGCCGAAATTTTCAGTAATGTTTTGGAAAAAGAAGTGATAAATATTGCACCAAGTAATGATGAATACAAAGACACATTACTTAGTTATAATTTACCCCAAGAGTTAGTGAATTTTATGGGATATTTGTATTCAGCTATTGAAGCAGGAAACTTCACAAACACTACAAACGATTACGAGTTAGTAACAGGAAAAAAACCAATAACGGCAAAAGAATTTATTGAATTAAATCGTTCAGAATTTATTTAGTACTTTGAAACAATAAGGCATTACGTAAAAAATACTGTTGCCAACAATCCCTCATAGACCCCAGAAACTTCAGTACGTAGGCTAACGTAAAATTCGTAATTTACTGGGTATTAACTTTAGCTCTTTGCAAGGCCGTTTTTTAAAGTGTTGCTGCTTTTTTTAGTAAGCA